>JAFMKB010000004.1 GCA_017853205.1 Gammaproteobacteria bacterium | reverse complement strand
GCCATTGGCATAAAGAATAACGAGGAAATACGACTTCGCTACATTGGAGTCTAAGATCAATCAAGGTAAGAAAGTGACACTGATAAAGGTGGAGTCGTATTAGGCAGTAGTGTTAGTTACAGCTTTTTTCGCTACAACGAAACGTTCAAGATTGAATAATTGGCTTTCGGGTATCGTTCTGCCCACAGGACTAAAGTAGCGTGAATTCAGATCAGCGAGAGCAGCATTTTCTTCTATAGAAAACCCATTTATTGTTAATATTCTTTCAATCTCAGTATCCGCGTAAAAAGAAACCCACGGCTCTCCCGATTTCGCTGAAAGCCCTCTAATTAACTCGAATTTTTCCCCGGGTTTTTGAAAGCCAGCTCCGCAACATTCTTCGGGATTGGTTGTGAAGAGTTCGTCAATATAAGACATATAAAAAGTAGCTTCAGTATTCTGCGTTAGTGAATCGATTTCCTGAACGAGAGAACTTAAATCCTCTTTCGAAACATATTGCGAAACTCCTTCAAGAGTAAAAATCGTCGATTTGCTATTATCGAAACCACTTTCAATTAGCTGTTTGCTTATTGACTGATAGCTAAAATCGACCGGGACATATACTATCCTGTCATTATTCAGTAACACGCTTGGAAGCTTTTTTCGCTTTCTCTCCTGAACTTCTGGTTGATCTACTTCGAACACTCTGAAGGGATCAGAAAAATTCAGCCGATGAGCTCGAGTATCATAGCCAGCACCAAGGATGACGTATTGCTCGGCTTCATTGATCAATGCCTCTTCAACTAATTCATCGATAAATCGTGTACGCGCAACCAAATGCTCGTGCCAACCTGGTAGAATTTTCTGGGAAAGCCAAACACAGAATTTGTGACCAATCATCTTTACCACGGCGGAACCGAAAACAAACTCACAAGCATACGGATCGTTTATGATCCTTTTATCTGGCGTAGCGAGACTTTCAATGAATCGTTGTTTAGCTACACCTTGCGCAGTGCCATCCTTTGATTTAAAGATCATAGAAATTTCCATAAATTTCCGACGAAGAGCAAAGAGTAACAAATGCAGCACCGCTTCTGGAGCAGACAGGATCCTCAGTTAGTTTCGACAACACGAGCGGATTCTCACCTCTATTGACCTTAACGATTTTTACTAGAGATCAGCAGAGTACTTCTACCAAAGCAATATCAATTTTATTGAAACTGAATTGGATGAGTACTTATGCGAATACGACTTTCCATGTAGGTGATTGTCTCTCCATCTATCTGTCGAAACCAGTGGGGGGTTCCAGGTTGCAATACAAGTACATCACCTGCTCCAACTTTACGTACTAAGCCACCCTCGATACCGTGTTCGCTCCTAACTATATCTTCGCTTGGGGAATCTGCGAGCGGTAACACGAGCTTCCCGCCAGTAACAAACTCTCCGCTTCCTTCTAATATGCGATAAATTTCCATACTCCAAGGATGAAAAATTGCAAACTGCTTAACTGCGCTGCTTCGCCGTCTTACTGACACACCAGGCGAAATCGAAACCGACCATCCACCGGCTGAGGCAGAAGCCAATGTAGCGGCATCGAGTTGTTTTTCAATTTCCTCTGCAGACAAGAATAGTGCTGGGGGCGCTGAATTCTGTTGCGCATTGACTATTCCTGCAAACAGCAAGATCGGACTGATAAAAATTAGCTTGCTTACTAATTTTGATATCCACTCAATTCTCTTCATTTTCTTCTCCATATCTCAGACCCCACGGTTGCTATTATTTTAGCGATCTAGCTCAACGGCTAAGTAGCAGTTAGATTTGAAACTACAATACCTTTTCAAATTATGACAATAATATCTTGCTTCTAAAGATATACTTAATAGTATTGGTCGCTTCATGTGGCTTGTATCCGTCTATAGACGGGTGTGATAAGGCGCCAACTTGTCAGAGCAACAGGATAAAACTCAAATGGCGCTATTAATAGCTAACGAACAGGGGTGCCCGATCTCTGCTGAGTCTCCCACTGTTGTGGCAGAGGGATAGCGACCGCTGCCGAGGGTAACCTGGGTAAACCTAAGAGTTTATCTGCCATTTTTTCTGCCACCATGATGACTGGTGCATTGATATTGCCATTGGGTAGCGTTGGAAACACCGAGGCGTCGATTACGCGCAAATTATCCAAGCCATGCACACGACACTCAGCATCCACCACACTCATCGGGTCATCAGCCCTCCCCATTTTACAGGTACCTGCTGGATGATAGGCGCTCTCAACGTTCTCCCTTACCCATCTATCGATCTCTTCATCGCTTGCTACCTGAGTCCCGGGCTGTATCTCTTCGCCTCTGTAGGCGTCCATTGCTGGCTGATTGATTATCTCGCGCGTCAAACGAATGCAGCGTCGCCATGCTTCCCTGTCCTCGTCTGCCGCCAAATAATTAAATAAAATGCTTGGTGAAGTAGCAGTATCAGCAGAGGTGATTTTTACCCGTCCGCGGCTCTTAGGTTTATTAGGACCGACATGCACCTGAAATCCGTGCCCCGAAATTGACGGGGTGCCGTCATACCGCATCGCAGCGGGCAAGAAATGATATTGAATATCCGGCGCTTTGAGGCCATTCGAAGAACGAATGAAGGCACAGGATTCAAAATGATTTGTTGCGCCGAGCCCTTTCTTCGTGAGCAGCCATTCAGCCCCAATGATGCCTTTGCTGAAAAGTCCGAGCTTGGAGTTCAGACTCACTGGCTTCTTACACCAGAATTGAAAATAGACCTCTAAATGATCCTGAAGATTTTTTCCAACACCAGGCAGCTCGACTTTCTGCCGAACACCTACTTCAGCCAGATCTTCTCGAGCACCGATACCCGAGCACTGAAGAAGCATCGGTGAAGCGATCGCGCCCGCAGCAATAAGCACCTCTTTTTTGGCGCCAATAAATTCAGTCTTTCCTGCGATTTCGACAACAATTCCCGCCGCGCGCGACTTGTCAAATTCTATTTTTTTTGCAAGCGCATGGGTAACCAGGCGTAGATTTGGGCGGTGAAGCACAGGCCGTAAATACGCGCGAGACGTCGATTCACGCACGCCATCTCGAACCGTCATGTGCATAGGGCCAAAGCCTTCTTGATGCAGGCCATTGTAATCTTCAGTCTCTGGATAACCCGCTTCAATTCCCGCATCAATAAACGCTCGATAGAGCGGATTCAGCTTCATATCATTACCAGCGCAGACACCGAGAGGCCCATCTCCCCCACGATAATCATCACCCCCTTTTATCCAAGTTTCTGCTTTTTTAAAGTAAGGTAAACAGTCTCGATACCCCCATCCTTTAGCTCCTTCGGCTTCCCATTCTTCAAAATCGTGTGGATTACCGCGCACGTAAACCATCCCGTTAATGGAAGAAGTTCCGCCCAGCCCTTTCCCTCGAGGACAAGTTATTCGCCTACCGTCAAGACAAGGCTCAGGTTCTGAGTGATACCCCCAATTAAACCGTTCAGATGCCATCGGATAGGCGAGCGCTGTCGGCATTTGTACAAAAATATTTTTATCGCTGCCGCCTGCCTCGAGAAGCAATACCTGATTGGCGGGATTGGCGGAGAGCCTATTTGCGAGGACACAGCCCGCCGAACCAGCGCCCACGATGATGTAATCAAATTCCCTCACGCTCTCTCCTTCTAGGCTCGCAAAGACGCAGCAAGATCATGCCTGCGTCGGTAGGTCAATCCCGCGACAGCGGCGTACAAAAAGATAACGACCAATCCTATCCATTCAATCTGTAGTGGCGTGAATTGATAGAGCAATATAAGGCTATAAAGCAACAGCCAATGGCCTACCACATACTTCTTCATACCGAGGCGGCTTACCGTTAGACGCAGATTTTCTGAATACAACCGCATCAATGAATCGAGCGAATTGGTCACAAAAATAGAGCCGACCAAAACCATGAGGACATTCATATAATTCGAAACTTCTAGCCCTTGCTCATAGACACCAAACAAAACAGAAAACCAAAGTGCAATCGGAATGGACGGGATAAGTAAAAGGGCAAGTAAGAGTTGCCAAGTTCGCAGTCCACCCACAAATCTCGAAACAAACTGCCCTATCATAATGCTCCAAGCAAACCACCAGAATAAGTAAAAGGCATGATAGTCGGAGAGTGGAAAAATAAAGCGATGGATATTGCTAAAGTAGCCACCTAAACGACCCATATTAGTCACGAGTCCAGATATCCCAAGCCCGCCAAACGCCCACATCGCAACGATGAGCGCAAAAAATAGCCACGTAGAGGCGAGACTCAATATCTTAAGGTAACGAATATCTGTACTTGATATAACTGCGGCGAGCACCACTAAGCCAACAAAAGCAAACGTGTAGAGAGACGAGATACCTGACACATAATCAGGCAGATACTGAAGAAATAAATAGCCGGTAAACGCACAGGTTGCGATGATTGTTGCGTTGTTTACTCTTTTAACCCAAGGTATTTCGAATATTTTTAAGCGCGGCTCTACCAAACAGAAATAGAATGTCGTGAGAAAATAAAAGAGCCAAATGTAGAATCCCCAAAAACCAAATTCGATAGCAATGGGATTGGTGAATCCGTAGATTTTTCTCGTTTCGTAAATTGGGAATTCGGTTAAAGGAAACATAATTAAGCCTACATCGAGGCCCGAAGTAAACAATATCGCAAAAAAGGCAAAGAAGCGTGTCGGTGTCCGCCCAGTTAGAATAAGGCGTCCGCAGCGGACGAGTAGAACTAGCGAGATGACTAGCACAGCAACGACAGCGCATGAGAGAATGCTCTGCATCATCGGCAGAACTTATTGGTCAAGATGATGTGACTCATCTTTACCGAGTCTAACAGAATGATTGGAGTTTTGGGGGAATTGTTGAAAAATCCACGTTGCGTGGACGCAAATACTATTCACTCTATCGCAAGATTGGCGACATTTTTAAGTCGATCTATGACCACTTAGCGTTTATGCCACCGACTAAAACCGTGTGCGGTGAGGCAGCGTGTCATAAATCGAACAACGGTTAAATGAGCGTGCCCGATGAAAAAACTTATTATTTCGACTCTTTTAATGGCTAAAAGCCTGATTGTCTGTTTCTTCGTCTCGGCACAAGAGGCGCCTTACCTCTTTATCCTTGGGGTCGCCCAAGATGCAGGCTATCCTCAGGTCGGCTGCTATCAACCACATTGTATGAAAGGCTGGGAAGATCCCTCACAACGAAGAACCGCAACATCGCTTGCGTTAATAGACCCTGACCGAGACCTAAGTTTCTTATTCGAAGCGACCCCACACCTTCCCGAACAACTTTATGCGCTTCAAAAAGAAGCGCCGAATACCCGCGATAGCCTGGATGGCGTCTTTCTGACTCATGCGCATATCGGTCACTACGCTGGCTTAATGCATTTTGGGCGTGAAGCGATGAATGCGCAGGGGCTCGAAGTGTATGCCATGCCTTTGATGTCAGAGTTTCTAAGCAACAATGGTCCTTGGAGTCAACTTGTTGCGCTAGGCAACATAGCGCTTATGCCGCTTAAAGACGACCACACCGTCAAACTAACTTCGACCCTCTTCGTGACACCCATGCTGGTTCCTCATCGTGATGAATTTTCCGAGACGGTTGGTTACCGCATCGAGGGGCCTAACAAGAGCGCACTCTTTATCCCGGATATTAATAAATGGGCCGACTGGGACACAGACATCGCTGCACTGCTCAAGACAGTCGATTACGCCCTACTGGACGCAACTTTTTTCGCCGACGGAGAGCTTGGT
This sequence comes from Gammaproteobacteria bacterium, assembly GCA_017853205.1. Classification (GTDB taxonomy): domain Bacteria; phylum Pseudomonadota; class Gammaproteobacteria; order Pseudomonadales; family Pseudohongiellaceae; genus UBA9145. The sequence goes on along the minus strand of JAFMKB010000004.1, from coordinate 79,816 downwards.
AATCGGGACATGTCTCAGATACCTCACCCGTTCGTCGTAGAGTCGATGGCGTTGTTTGCAGATTTACCAGCAACGGAGCGCGACAAGGTCTGGTTTATCCACTTTAACCACACGAATCCTCTACTAGAGCCCGAAAGTCCTGAGAGCCTTACTGTGTTAGATTCTGGCTACCATATCGCGACAGAAGGACTCAGACTGCCTCTCTAGCCCCCTCTAAGCCTCTCCCCGCTTAGCGCATAATCATACGTTCCTTCTCATTGAGCGCCCTTTCCTGTAGAGTCCCCGCCTTTTGCATTTGGCTACACACTGCTTTTACCCTATGAAAAATCTATTTAACCTCTACGACCGTTCCAAGCACATCAACTTCATAACCGAAATCCTTTCCGGACTCACGGTATCATTGGCACTGGTGCCTGAGGCAATTGCCTTCGCGCTTATCGCGGGGCTTTCTCCGCTCACTGGTCTCTACGCCGCATTTAGTATTGGTCTTATTACGTCGCTTTTTGGTGGTCGGCCCGGCATGATTTCAGGCGCAACTGGCGCGGTGGCAGTGGTCATAGTGAGTCTCGCGCAGAGCCATGGCGTCGAGTACATTTTCGCCACGGTTGTGCTTGCAGGCATGATTCAAATGCTGGCGGGGGCACTCAAATTAGGTAAATTCATTCGCCTCGTACCTCACTCGGTGATGTTTGGCTTTGTTAACGGGCTGGCAATTGTAATCTTTCTGGCGCAGCTGGCATCGTTTAAAGTTGCCGGAGAGAACGGCGAGATGGGTTGGATGATCGGCGACCAGCTTAACATTATGCTCAGCCTCGTTTTCCTCACAATGCTTATTATTTGGGGCCTACCGAAACTTACCAAGGCGGTGCCAGCCTCGCTTACGGCGATTTTAGTTGTCAGCGCTATCGTTCTCGGCTGGAATATCGACACGCGCAACGTTGGCGATATAAGTTCGATTAAAGGGGGCTTCCCGCCCTTTCATATCCCGGACGTGCCACTTACCCTGGAAACACTCAGCATTATTTTTCCCTATGCGTTTATCGTTGCCGGAGTTGGTCTTATAGAAAGCTTGCTGACATTGAACCTCATCGACGAGATCACCGAGACTCGCGGTAAGAGTAATAAAGAAGCGATGGCACAGGGTCTTGCAAACTTCGTCACGGGATTTTTCTCTGGCATGGGCGGCTGCGCGATGATTGGCCAAAGCCTTATCAACATTTCATCTGGCGCCCGCGCGCGCCTCTCGGGGGTTGTCGCCTCGGTTATGCTGCTTGTGTTTATCATGTTTGGCGCCGAATACATCGAGAAAATGCCGATCGCTGCCCTAACAGGACTGATGATTATGGTCGCGATTGGGACCTTCGAATGGGCGAGTATCAGGGCGATCGGAAGGATGCCAACGCGCGACAATCTCGTGGGCTTTCTAGTTGCGGGCATCACCGTACTCTTACATAACCTTGCACTAGCGGTGCTTATCGGTGTGATCATCTCAGCCCTGGTATTTGCCTGGGAGAACGCCAAACGTATCCGCGCGCGTAAGTACGTCGACGAAAAAGGGACTAAGCACTATGAGATCTATGGCCCGTTGTTCTTCGGTTCGGTGCAGGCTTTTGCCGAGAAATTCGATATCGCAGCTGATCCCGATGTAGTAATAATCGATTTCCGCGAAAGCCGCGTAAACGATATGTCGGGTATTGAAGCGCTTAACAAAATAACGGAGCGCTACACGCGAGCGGGAAAAGAACTGCACCTCAGGCACCTCAGCCCTGATTGCTTGAAACTACTCAAAAACGCAGAAAAAATAATCGACGTAAACATTATCGAAGATCCGACTTATAAAGTTGCCGTCGAAATATAGACGCAATTGAAAAGTCTGCATGTGAGGCAAAAGAATGAACCCTAGTGACATAAGCCGAATCATCGAAATGGCGTGGGAAGACCGCACACCTTTCGAAGCGATTGAGGCGTCTTACGGGCTCAAAGAGCCCGATGTTATAAAGCTCATGCGACTCGAGATGAAACCCTCTTCATTTAGAATGTGGCGCAAGCGCGTCACTTCACGTAAGACTAAACACGCGAAGCTTCGCGGGTTTGCCGTAGGCACCTTTCGCTGCGCCACGCAGAAGATGCGTTGATAGCTGATTTTCTTTCCCTGCTCCGTCCTCACATTTGTCACCCTGTTATCTCTTCGAAGTTAAACCGCGTACCCCACATACATCCCACGCTCGCCTGACGATCCTAGTCGGTTGCACTTCCTCCACTGCTACTCAAACTCAAATATTTCCGTTTTTAGTCAATTTAATGACTTAACTGTCATATTGTCATAAACCTGTAATATTTTGGTAATAGAGTGTTGTTATCGAGCTTACGAAGCTGATCATGCTTATAAGCACTAAGCCAATCATAATAACGCGGAGATAGAACCTAATGACGCACAAAATGCACCAAGTTGCCGGCTCGAACGGTTTTGTAAAAGCCTCGGCAATAACCCTAGCCTCCGCGATTGCTCTTGTAGCATCGACTGCCCAAGCCGCAGACCAAGCGCTTCTCGATATTCTGCTGAGCAACGGCGCTATCGACCAAGCACAGTACGACGAACTGTTGAGCAAAGAGGCGTTAGAGGAAGCCGACGTCGTAAACATTGGCTTTGCTAACGGCAGCGGGCTTAATGTCAAATCTGCCGATGGCGCCTACGAGGTAGAGATCGGCGGACGCTTGCATCTCGACTACATCGACCACTCATTCGATTCACGCATTGGCAAAGATCCAATTAGCGGGAGTCAGGTTCGACGGGGACGCATCGAAATAGATGGCGTGTTCGACAATAACTGGGGTTATGCCGCCGAATTCGACTATGCGAAAAACAAGGTCGCAATAAAAGATATTAAACTGGGGTACGAAACAGACGGTGGCGCCTCCCTCTACGTCGGGCACCAGAAACAGCCTTACAGCCTTTCACTTGAAATGAGCTCTAACGACATCCCCTTCGTCGAGCGAAGCGCAGACAACTACTTAGTCGCGACATTTACAGATCGCGCTATCGGTGCGCGTTACGAGAATAGCGGCGTAAATTGGTTTGCCGCAGCAGGCGTTTACGGCGACTCGATGAGCAACAGTGATACAACGGGAGACGAAGGCTGGGGGACGTCGGGCCGGTTTGTCTACTCGCCGATTATAGAAGACAACCGCATTCTGCACTTAGGCGTTAGGGGCGCCTATCGCGAGGTAGATATCGCCACACCGACAATGCAGATAAAAGATAAAACCACCGATTTTTCAGAACTCAACATAGTTAACACCGGCAAACTGAACGACGCAGAGTCCGCAACGCTTTTCGGTCCAGAGATGGCGGCAGTGTGGGGACCTCTCTATGTATTTGCAGAACATACAACAACACAGATCGGGCGCGCTGCAGCATCGGACCTTGAGTTCTCCGGCTGGCATGCCGCTGCCGCGTGGAGCCTGACCGGCGAAACTCGCGCCTCAAGCTACAGAATGAACGCAGGAGAATTCAAAGGCCTGCGGCCAGCGAGAAATTTTGATTGGGCAAACGGTGGCATCGGCGCGTGGGAAATTGCCGCGCGTTACGCCGCGATTGACCTAAACGATGGCAATGTGATGGGCGGAACTGAAGACGCGCTATCGATTGCGCTCAACTGGTATCCAAATCGCAGCGTAAGGATCATGGCGGATTGGTCGCGCGTGCTCGATACAGATGAGTCCAATACCGTGAGAATGTTCGCACAAGATATGGATATCTTCACTCTTCGCACCCAGTGGAATTTTTAATTTGGATGCGTAACTAATTAGGATGCGTAGTCGCTTCTTACAGGAGCGCTACGCTCAATCTATTACTAGATTTCCTATCAGTCTGCCCCGCTTCATTAGCCTACCTGTCCTCGTCTAATGTCTATCAAGTCGTGCCACTGCCAATTAAAGGGATAATATTAAATCGAATATTGGGAGCAACAGCTCGATTAAGACGAGTTACGAGCTGATCGATTTGTTCTTGATCAATTACAACTTCAAATCGAATTGCCCTAGAACGACCCGTGACTTTCTCAATAGTACTTAACGATTCATGATTCCCGTGTCTCCGTATTTCGAAAGAAGAGAAGCTCTCTATTAGCGGGAACTCTAAGAGGCAATCAATGAAATCTTCTTCTAGGCTCGATGCTATCTCGAAAATAAGCAAACTATTCATCGATTTTCCTTTCCTATCGCGGATTAATACTTAATGCCTTGGTGGTACGCAAATAGATCAGCGGAAACAAATAAAGCGTCAGCACGGTACTGCTTATAAGTCCACCGATGACCACGATTGCAAGAGGCTTCTGAATCTCGGAGCCCGGACCAGTTGCAAGCAGTAAAGGAACTAGGCCGAACGCACAGGTAGTCGCTGTCATCAAGACCGGGCGAAGTCTTCGCTGAGCCCCCTCGGTTACTATTTCGAAAACCTGTAACCCTTTTGCATGCAAGTAGTTAAAATGTGACATTAATACTACGCCGTTGAGCACCGCAATTCCGAGCAATGCGATAAAACCAACGGAGGCAGGCACTGACAAAAACTCGCCCGTGAACCACAGAGCTAAAAGCCCTCCTGTCATCGCAAAAGGAATGTTAGAAAGCACAATGACAGTTTGTTTCAATGACTCAAAAGTTAAGAACAAAATAAACGCAATTAGCAACAAAGCGACTGGGACTACCAGCGCGAGTCTAGCCGATGCGCGTTGTTGATTTTCGAATTCTCCACCCCATTCGAGTACGCTGCCGGGCGGTAAATCTCCCTCGCTCGAAACGAGCGCTTTCGCTTCTTCGACAAAACCAACCAGATCACGACCTTCTACGTTAGTCCTAACCACCGCGAATCGTTGGCCTGATTCGCGTGAAATGGCAACAGGACCTTCGGTTCGCTCTATATTGGCAATCTGACTTAATGCGATAGAACGACCGTCGGGTAATGCAATTGCCCTGTTCTCCAACGCTGTCAAACCGTCTCCTGCAAGCGAATCATATCTGATGAGCAAGGGCACGCGTGCACTGCCTTCGAGTATGACGCCAACTTGCAACCCCTCGCTTTCAGCTCGAAGTTGAGCTTGCAGTTCATCTGAATCGATTCCAAACCTTCCGCTGCGTACACGATCAACTTTTATCTGAAGATACTGTGCACCTTCATTAAGCGAAGCAATCGTATCTACTGCACCTGGAACGGTTGATACCAAGTCTGCAATGCGCTGAGCACCTGCGTTAAGTTCATCAAGATTATCGCCGAAAAGCTTAATCGCTACGTCGCCACGCGAGCCGGTCAACATTTCCGACACGCGCATGTCGATCGGCTGAGTAAAGCCGTAATTTAATCCCGGAAACTGTTCTAATACCGCGCGTAATTTTGATTCTAGTTCTTCTTTACTTGCCGCTTGCCATTGGGATGGTGGTTTGAGCTGAAGAAACATATCGGTTTCGTTGAGACCCATCGGATCCATACCTATTTCGTCAGACCCACTTCGCGACACAATTCTTAAGATATCCGATACTTCATTAAGTAGCGCACGTTCAACCGCCTGAACGATGTCGACGGAAGTCGCTAGGTTAATTGACGGCACCATTTCGAGCTGAATGATGATATCTCCCTCATCCATCGTCGGCATAAACGTTTTACCGACTCGAGGGAAGACGAGCGCAGTGACAAGCAGGAGCATTAACGCGGCACTACCGACCAATTTTTGATTTCCTAACGCCCAAGCAAGACTGGGTTTATATAGACTCATTAGCGTTCGAGACAACCACGGATCACGATGATTCGTGCCCCTCATGGTTAAAGAGGCTACGACCGGTACCACAGTAAGAGCGACAAGGAGTGAGCCGAATAAGGCAAAAACAATTGTCAGTGTTACAGGCCCGAATAACTTGCCCTCTAATCCCTGAAGCGTAAGCAAAGGCAAGAAGACGATAACGATAATTGCGACGCCTGCAGTGACAGGCAGCGCCACTTCTTTTACCGCTCGATAGATAATGTGGAGACTCGGGAGCCTAGCAACGCCATTGCCCCGACTCACAGTCGTCGCCTTTGCGTCTGCATGTGATGAAAGAGATGCGACTATATTTTCGACTATCACGATAGAAGAATCGACGAGCATACCGATCGCAATAACCAACCCCCCTAGACTCATAAGGTTGGCGCTCATCGATGACAGGTCCATCAATATAAACGTGATAAGCGCTGACATCGGCAGTACAACAGCAACAGTGAGTGCAGCACGCCAACTCCCGAGGAATAACCCCAACAAAATTACTACTAATGCCACTGCCTCAAGCAGCGCTTTAGCAACGGTGCCTATTGCACCTTCGATTAGTACACTGCGTTCGTGAAATACCCGTGTCGATGTTCCGTCGGGCAAAGTTGCATTTATCTCTTCAAGCTTTGCATTGATGTTGGTAATAAGCTCCCGTGCGTTAACCCCCCTAAGGCCTATCACTAAGCCCTGAACCGCTTCGCTTTCTCCGTCGCTTGTTACAGCACCGTAGCGGGTTAGAGATCCATTGGTCACTGTTGCGACTTGATTGAGGCGCACTTTCTCACCGGCCTGAGTGGGAATTTGTAGAGATTCTATGTCGGCTATTGTTGTAAGTGCACCTTCAATGCGTACAAGCATTGACTCTTCGCCCTGGCTTATACGGCCGGCACCATCGTTTTTATTATTAGCTGCGAGTGTGTCGACCAGTGCGGCATTGCTCACGCCAAGCGCTCGCATCTTTCCCAACTGGGGAGATACTTCGTAAGTCTTCACGAAACCGCCAAGCGCATTAACGTCGGCGACCCCTGGAACTGTGCGCAGCGCAGGCCTAATGGTCCAATCAAGTAGAAAACGTTTTTGTTCAAGAGAAAGCTCTTCGCTCTCGACCGTGAACATAAACATGTCACCAAGCGGAGTACTCATCGGGGCAAGGCCGCCGCCTATACCAGCTGGAAGATTCCCCCACACAGCACTTAGCCGTTCAGCCACTTGTTGCCTTGCCCAGTAGATATCAGTGCCTTCTTCAAAATCGAGAGTAATTGAACTAAGTGCATACTTCGATAATGAGCGAAGTATAGTCTTGCGAGGAATGCCCAGTAGCTCTACTTCGATGGGTTGTGTTATTAACGACTCTACTTCGGCAGGTGTCATGCCTGGCGATTTTATAATTATCTTTACCTGTGTTGGTGAGATATCGGGGAAAGCATCGATCGGTAAACTCAGCATTGCGCGAACGCCGAATCCGATAACGAGCATTGAGATCAGCGCTACCAATAAGCGCTGGCTTAGTGACAATTTAACTATGTATGAAAGCACTAGGAGTCTCCACCTAGCCCGAGCTGCATACCTTTCAACAGTGCGGTTCCGCTTACAGCGATTTGCTCACCGGCTCTTAGCCCAGAATGCACCAAGTAATCACGGCCGATAGGAATTAAATCTAGTTGTCGAGGTGTAACTCCGTTTACTGTCTTAACATACACGTAGTTATTACCCTCTGTGTAAACTATGGCCGACGCTGGCACTAGCACGCCACTCTCGCTAGGTAAGACAAAGACATCGATTAAAGAGCCGAGTGGATAGTTCACTTCGGTATCAAACTCAGCATACAGTTCGATAGTCTGCGTCAGTGGATCGATCGAATAGTCGCGTTCGCGAAGTGTCAGTGTTTCTCCTGTTGGCATGAGTGAAAGCTTAGTGCTATTCCCCAAAGTATCAGCAAGTGCCGCAGGCAGTATTACTGATACCCATTTCGCGGAGCTTGATTGAAATTCAGCGATCTTATCGCCCACTCCAACCGGCTCTCCTACGCTGCGAGCTCGATGAACTAATAAACCCTCCCTTGGAGCACGCAACAGTGCATAACCCAGATTAGCTTTAGATTCCGCTAATCTGTCGATAGAGGATGCGTCAAATCCTAATTGCTCAAGCGCCCTTCTATTTGAGGCTTCCCTGCTTTCTGCATGAGCAAGTGCAAGTTGTACCTGCTGGAGCCTTCTTTCTGCAATGACACCATTTTCAAAAAGTCTTTCGCTGCGACTCGCTTCTAAACGCGCAGCGCTGAGACTTGCGTCAGCGTCGAGCCATTGCGCTTGCAAGTCACCAGCTACGTTGCTAGCAATCCGAGCAATAATTTCCCCTTCTAAAACACGATCACCTGAGCTTGCTCTCCAATCAGATATCACGCCATCGACGAGGGAGTAAGCATGAGAACCCTCATCGAGTGGCGCGATAACCTGCGCGGGCAGCTCAATGCCCATCGCATCATTGATAGACCTAACCGATTCGAACTGAACACCGAGTTTGATGGCGTCCTCTTGAGTTAGTTCGATTGCATCGGCTGCCTGTTGTGCACTGACCTCAGAGACTAATAAGGAGCTAAGAAGCAATGCAGCGCCTAACCGAACTAAATTTGCTTGACCGCGCACAGTGACAAAATTTCGCATACTTTTGTTTCTCATTGTTTGCACTATTACACTCATAGCGTGTCTCCTTGTGCTTGCCTGTACTCACCGACCCGCCTAATTTTTTCTGCTTCCAAAGAATTGATCTCACGATCAATAGAAGAAAGCGCTCTTCTCACCCTTAACACTTCCTCCAAGTTAACTTCACCTTCCTCAAAAGCGGCCAGAGTCATCGCAACACGTCGTTCAGCCAGCGTCTTCCGACGACTATTCAAGGACAACGCTTCGGTAATAACACTCAATTGATGAGCTGCTTCATGGAGACTCGACTGCAAACTTCGTCGCGCTTGATGAAGAGATACCTCAGCATCGGCAGCAACACTTAATGCATCTTCTACTTGAGGGCGAGACTGTCTCTTTCCGCCGAGAGGTACCGAAATACCAATAGATACTGTGTCTGTATTAGGCACCATGGCGCCAGCTTCTTCGCGCCGAACGCCAACGCTGACGGTAGTGCGGTTACGCGCATTAAATCGAATTCGCTCGGCACCCCCTTTAGAAATCTCAACTTTTTGATTCAGCATTTGTAATAATGGGTGGTCTCTAGCGACGTCCAAGTGCGAATCTTCACGTCCCAAATAAGGAACAGGTTCAACTAAATTAGTTGATGGTCGTAGTGCAAGGCCCGTAATTAATTGATAGTTACGTTCAGCATCTACGAGCGCGGCTTGAGCATCGAGAACTCTTATTTCCTGATCAAGTACTTCGGCTTGAACACGCAGAAGATCCGCTTCAGCCACAGCACCCTCAGAAAGCAGCGCTGATACGACGTCTACAATTGCATTCAAGTTCTCTGTTATTTCTTGCTCTCCTGCAAACGCGTTGTCGGCGTCACCGAGCTCCGCCAAGGCTTGGCGAACACGTCCGGAACTCAACCATCGCAGGTAGCGATCAAACACGTCGACACGGTTACCGTAAGATGCGCTTAATAATTTGGCAGCGCTTTTTTCACCGCGTCTCCAAAGACCTATATCGATCCCCATTTCTGTTTCACGAATGCCTCGCTTATCGGTCGCACCGTCATCAAACACAAGGGCCCTCCAGGTGTATTGTCCTGGAAGAATACCGTCACTTGCATCGGCATAGGCCTCCGCTTGATTCTTTATCGATGCAAGTGACAGCATCTCGGATGATTGCTCCATAGCAGCTGACACCAAAATATCGAAGGTAAGCTCGTCGCTTCGAGCCAGTTCCTCATGGGTGTGTACCTCCGACTGCCCCAAAGTCATCGCTGGCGAGATGGCCAATAAGATCAGTAGAACCGATACGTGAGACAGACTCTTCTTAATAAAGTGTAAATGCACCGAGTGTTTCTTCGGGCTAATCGAGAGAATAGACAAAATAAGTTTCCACGTTGTTCGAGCTGTTGGGTATCAGCCACCATGAAAAATAGGCTTGATAACTTTAGAGGGCTTTCCTTAAGGCGACCTTAAGTTATCATGAAGAAAAGTAATGGTATTGATTCGCGTCAGTACCTGCTTACATTAGGTCTCAGAGACCCAATGTGGATAGAGGATCTAAACCATTTAGGCACCCTGTAAGACGCGAATAACAGACGTTCGAGTTTTCTAGCCTCTGAGGATACCTGCTAAGCGCTGACTGATAATCTCATCAGCTTCTGACATGATCCTATCGATTAGCTCTTTACAGGTAGGTATATCGTAAATGAGGCCGGCTACCATTCCACAGGACCACGCACCGATCTCCATGTCACCTTCGAGCATTATTTTTGGGTACACGCCAGCGACTTCGTCATGAATGTCGTCAAACTTTATTGAGTCACCGAGCGCCTTTTCCTTGGCTATGAGTCGCTCTACAGCTTCGTTATTCAAAACACGCTCGGTGTTGCGTAACGGACGCATAATTAATCGCGTATCAAGTTCAGACGCATTCACAATCGCCTGCTTCACGTTTTCGTGCACGGGCGCTTCCTTAGTAGCAATAAAACGCGTGCCCATGTTGATACCTTCAGCTCCCATAGAAAGTGACGCGACAAGCGAACGAGCATCAGCTTGACCACCGGAGGCTACAAAGGGGATCTCCAACTCATCGGCGGCACGTGGAAGTAGAATCATATTGGGAATGTCGTCCTCGCCTGGATGGCCACCGCACTCAAACCCATCTACAGATACTGCGTCACAACCAATTTCCTGTGCCTTTAGTGCATGCCGTACTGACGTGCATTTGTGAATGACTTTGATACCAGCCTCTTTCAATGCAGGCATTACCTGCACAGGATTTCTGCCAGCGGTTTCAACGACAGTGACACCTCCTTCGATTATTGCCTTTACATAACCAGGGTAGTCGGGCGTATTAATCGAAGGCAGGAAGGTAAGGTTTACACCGATAGGCTTGCTCGTAAGCGCGCGAGCTTTTGCTATTTCTTGTGCGAGAGCCTCCGGAGTTTTCTGCGTAAGCCCGGTAATAATGCCGAGTCCACCTGCCTCCGATACCGCTGCTGCAAGTTCTGCAAAACCGACATAATGCATGCCGCCCTGGATGATCGGGTGCTCAATATTGAATAGTTCTGTTATTTTAGTTTTCATGCTTCGTCCTTAGAGAGGTAAATTTTATTGCTTTTCGCGCCCGAAGAAATCGACGACCACATCCTGTGCAACCTGCTGCAAAAAGAGTGCATCCTGCTCATCAATTTCGCCAAAATAAGTATAACTATTCCCGACTGGAGACTGGCCATAAAGTGTGGCAAAAACGACACAGGCCGCAAGGTAAGTACCCTCTAGCTCTGGGTGACTACCGTCAAAGAATTTATGTAGAACCATCTCTGGCCGACGCTTATAAGCTTCTTCAAAGGCGAGGCCTACAGGGATTACCAGCGCACCTATTTCGTTGGCGACATCGATGTACAGCGACGAAATTTTGTCGATCATAGCCGGGTCATAACGCGCGTGCACACTCGAATAAGCCGGCGTCATGTAGAGTGCTACTTCGGCACCGGTTTCGCGAATGACTGCGCTAAGTTGTCCAGCGGTTTGCGCGAATACACGGCGGCGTGATTCGCGCAGCGGCTCGCCGCTTCCCCCTTGAAGAATCACGAGATCAAACGGTGTATCCAACCCCAACCGTCCGGGTTCGAGATGGGCGGCTACATCGTGGTGACTTAAAGACGCACCGCCAATCGTTGCAGATTTATACGCTATCCGTTCGGCGAGATCTATATTCTGTGCCTGCACGAGCCTATTCACATGGTTATGGAGACTGTCGTTGTAGTAAAAGTAGCTGTTACCCACGAAGAGCACTTGCGCAGGCTCAGGGTTATCGAGACTTTTTATTTCTACCGTCTGGGCCGAAAGAGCGGGAACTACCGAGCACAAAAACACGCCCACAACCAACAATCGCTTCGAACTACGCATAAATCCGTTCCTCGTATTTTTCTGGCCCATCACTTTGTTGCTTTCCTCTATCCTTTAATCGCGCTCGAGCATTACTCGCATCATTTCTTGGGCGAAGATCGGAGAGGTCCGGCGTAACTCTGCGCGGTCAACCTCGTCTCCAATCTCGTAAGTTATCGCCGGGATATGATACGTCGCATAGAAATAATTCTTCGTATTTTCTTGCCCCGAAGGTTTGCGTGGGTCATAAAGAAAATCAAAATCGGGCATACGCAGGCGAGCGCGGTCTAGCCAATCGCGGGCAAAGTCTAATTCTTCATCAAAGTCTTCTGGCATCTGAGTATAGAAACGACTCCGCTGCGTAGAATGAAAGTCGAGCATCAACTTAGGCGCTATACCGGCATCATCAAGTTCGTCGATTAAACGTTTAACACTCTGAATTTCGGGCTGCGTGAAAGGCCCCCAGTCTCGATTGAGATCACGTCCACCCATATTATGACGCCAGTGTCCCGCGGCAACACCGTCAGGATTGATCAGCGGCACTAGCACCAGCATAAATCGCGCACGAAATTCTTTAGCCAAATCACTGTCACTAAACACTTCATCTATGAAACTCTGCATCGCAAGACCGCCGGTGATTTCTGGTGGGTGTTGACGCCCAAAAAAATACACCACCTCAGATTTCGGTGCGGTAATTAACGCCTGAATGGGACGGCCTTGGATACTACGACCCAACGTACGGCTCATTACCTCAGGATGCTCAGCGAGGCTATGCATCCATCTCTCGTAATCATCATTAACAAAGAGCTCTTGCGCTGAGACGAAAAGTGGAGTGCGGCTTTTAGCCAGAGCAATGGCCATCCTGCTTCGATCGTCGCTTATATCGACCTGTGACTCATCAAGTCTTCGCCACGTTTCACCATCCGAACTTATCTTTGGCCAGTACCGAGCATTCCCGTCAACAAAAGTAAGAATTAATTGTATCGGCTCCTCCCTTTTAGGGCTGACTCGAAATGAATACCATGCGCTCGGATTAATCGGAGGAGCGTCTTCAGGGGTGATTGTAAAGCTAGCAGAGTTGGATGAAGTAAACTCGCAGACACCAAGATTGCCGCCGCTAAAGTTATCATCGATCAACGCACTTTCAGACTCGCAGAAACCAGCCATCACCGAGCCACTCGATAACGCGATTGTTGCCGCGGTTACCTTCAGCAATGTCCTCAAAGACCGCCGGCAAATGCTAGAGTTCAGTAACATGCCCACGTGAGATATCCGCTTTGAGGTGGACATAATTTGGCTTCTCCTTAATAACCTTTCTTATCGTGCTAACTTTCCTAACTTTCACAACCTGAGCAGCGTGAGCGACTTCTTTCAATTTCAGTTGGTAGTCGCTGCAAATAGACTTGCATAAAAAAAGGAGCCAGCAGGCTCCTTCTTCTCTAGCACTGACTTCACACCCGAGACTATAGCAGGCGGAAGCGCAGGTCTACATAGTAGTACCGGCCAAGATCGCGGTGCTGATCGGCAAAGTAACCGAATGAGTCATCTGCAAGCGGCGCGCGTTCATCCTGTACGTTATTCATACCTAATCGAATTCGGCTATCGATATCGCCGATCATGCTGAAATTGTAATCGACCGACAGGTTAAACGTGGTCATCTCTGGAATTGGGAAGACCTGCCCATTGGAGAGCAACTGAACGAAATCGCCGTATCGAAGACCGGTCATACGAACCGCCCAATCGCCTTTGCTCCAGCTGGCACGCACGGTGTCTTTGCGCTCTGGATTGCCATTCTGGCCAATGAGACTTGCAAAGCCGACAACAGGCACAGAGGCGGGCAATGCCCCCGCCGCCTGCGCTGCGACGAGCTCAGCCGCTTGACCACCCGCCTCTTGCTCATACTTGTCCATAAATGTTCCGACATAGCGGAAACCGAAATCGCCGAGCGCGGTTTCTACGTCGTAGTAGATCCCGATGTCAGTGCCTTCAACGGTGCGCTTGTCTAGGTTTGTGTAGTCGTCATCGACTCGAGCGACTTCGCCAAATGGACAAAGCCCTGCCGCTGCGAATAGTGGCAAAGAATCGGTAGGAATATCCGTATCACGAACAACCGCTGGGTTTGTGGCGACGGCGGCGCAGTTGCTCGTGCCGGCGCTTAGACGACGCAGCAGGTCGAGTGCGATGTGATTTTCCTCACCGAATAAGCCAATCGTGTCTGACTTTTCTATCGACCACTTGTCGTAAGTAATAGTGAGACCTTCGACTGGCTCAAACACGAGACCGAGAGAATAGTTATCTGACGTTTCTGGCCTGAGAGATTTGCTTCCCGCAGCTGTACGTTGCATGCCGTAGTTGCAATCGAGCACTGTTTCGTCAGGGTCGACCACGAGACAACCGAAGTCGTTGCGTGTATTCGAACGAGCGACCTGCGCCTCGTTTATAGTCACGAGATTTGGCGCGCGGAAGGCTTCGGACCAAGAGCCGCGAATCAACACAGGCTCGAATGGACGATAACCAAACGCAACCTTACTCACCGTAGTGCTTCCCACATCAGAGAAATCTTCGTAACGGGCTGCAAGCTGAACATCGAGATTGCTCAGAACAGGAATTTGCAGCTCGCTATAGAGCGAAGTAACCTGACGATCGCCGCTACTGTCGGCTGTCGGGCTTGAGTTCGCAACGTCCGAGATGAACGGGAACGTATTGCCCGAAACGTCGGTGAATTGAATAGTCCCGTCTAAGCGTGGGTCGCGGTCGTCAATAAAAGACTCATCACGGTACTCAAAGCCGACAACCATGCCGACGGAGCCGGCTGGCAAATCGAAAACGTCGCTACTCGACATTTTAAAGTCGATCATCGAAAGCTCTTGCTCGTTCTTGCGGACAACGTCAACCAGCGCTCGTTCAATATTGCTGCCGGTCGTCGGTGCAAAGGGATTGAAGCCTGCCGATGTCGTGTCGTTAAGCGCCTCGGTCATAAGCTGGTTACTAACGCGATTGCGCGTGATGTCCTCGCGGTCGGCACGAGACCAGGTGTAAGCACCTTCCCAGAACCAAGTCCCCACTTCGCCACGAAGGCCCGCGAGCAAACGATAGGTATCGCCGGACACATCGACGATACGTGGCACTTGAGTAAAACGGTAATTATCTAGTTCGAGTTGCAGTCCATCGCAAGATACGCCAGTGCCGATAACGCTCTCTGGAAGACGATTCGGCGAAGTGCAAGGTCCGAGCGGATTATAGTAGGCATCGCCCGCCATTCGGAATTTAGCCACTGCACTCGACCGCGACGAGGGATGACGAATCGTATTGGTGTCTGAGTTATACCAGCTGAACTCACCGAACCCTTCCATGCCGTTGTCGAAATCATGATTCAAGTAAGCGTAGAGGTTGCTGCGTTCAAGCTCAGAGTAGAGGTCGCGGTTCTCGTTTAGGTTATAGCGATACGTTCCCTGCCCGTCGACTGCGCCACAGACCTCATCATTGATGGTGTATTCACAACGGCTGTCACCTACAGGGTAGGTTTCGAACTCACCGGCACTGTCAGTAATCACATTACGAAGACCATTGCTCGATACACTGGGGCGCACGTCGTATTGCCCATACCCAGAGTTTGCGCTGTCATTGCGAAATACAGTTGTATTAAACTCGTTATCTCCCACTCGGTCTCGAAAATCGCTATCGGCCCAGCGCGGGTCATCCTGTGAGTTAACACGATCACGCTGAAAGAAGTTAAAACTCGCACCGACGTTCGTGCGCTCCTGATTGAAATTAGTACCCCACTCCACTGTGAGGCGCTCATCGTCGCGCCCGATGCTCTCATAGCTATCCGCACGGAGGCTAATATTGAGCCCATCAAAGTCATTCTTCATGACATAGTTAACAACGCCGGCAACCGCGTCTGCGCCATAAATCGCCGAGGCGCCTTCGCGAAGCACTTCGGTTCGGCGTAGGCCTGTAACGGGGATAGACTGAACATTCACTGTGTTAACCGGCACGAAGCTTCCGCCTACCGATTCGGTTTGGTAGGCAGCGGAGTTAACCACGCGACGTCCGTTCAAAAGTACCAGCGTGTTTCCCGTGCCCAAATTGCGAAGATTGAACGCACCGATATCACCGCGGGCAGAGTTAACGCCGCCCGAGATATTTTCTGATTCGCTGAAAAAGTTCTGGCCCTGCTCAGCCATAAACTCGAGAAGTTCGTCGCCGGAATTGACACCCAAGGCTTCGATATCGAGCTCGTTCATCACTGAGACGGGCAGCGCATCGCTTATTTGTGCGCCGCGAATCTGAGACCCAACAACGACGATCTCGTCTATTTCCTGCTGCGCGAAAATCTGAGTGCTTACTGCACTTAACAACATCGCGCTCGCGACACTCGCCGCTATTGGACGTTTGGTGAAAATGGTCATATCTCTTCCCTTGTAGAATGAGTGCTTGCTTAGTTACTTGGATTAAAATTATTTATAAATCGAATTGATTTTTTGGGTTTTATTCTAACTAATAAAATAATAATTATTATATTCATATAGTTATCGAGAGCATTATCCAATTTATTAAGATCAAATCAAAGCATTTTGCGCGCCTCACTCTAATTAACTGAGCGATGGACTCGCCCTCTAGGGAACGCCATAATGCCGAGTCCACGGGACACACACTGCGCTGCAATGCCCACCTGCTGCAGCTCTATTTGGTTAACGAGATCCACTCATCTATGGCTGCAGATAAGTTTCGCTTCACTACCGTTACCGCCGTCGTCGTCGCTAATATGGTCGGCACAGGCGTGTTTACCAGCCTCGGATTTCAGCTTCTCGACATTCAATCGGGCTTTGCCCTGTTAATGCTCTGGGCGGTAGGGGGATTGATCGCCGTCTGCGGCGCTATGACCTATGCCGAACTCGGTGCGGCACTGCCGAGGTCCGGGGGCGAGTACAACTTTTTGAGTCGCATTTACCATCCGGCCGCAGGATTCGTCTCTGGATGGATATCCTCGACAATAGGCTTCGCGGGGCCGACCGCACTTGCAGCGATGACATTCGCCGCTTACATGCTCTCGATTTTTCCTGATTTCGCGGGCCCTTGGGGCGAACGCCTTATCGCCGCCAGCCTCGTTATCGCGCTGAGCGTTGTGCATGCTACTAATCGACGAAACAGCGGAGGCCTTCAGCTAGTTTTCACGTTACTCAAGGTCCTAATCATTTTTGCGTTCGTTATCGCTGCGATCGTGCTCGTCGACACCCCTCAGCCCGTTGAATTTTTCCCGCGAAGCGGTGATTTTGGCGTGCTCACCTCTGGGGAGTTTGCCGTATCGCTAATCTATGTGAGCTATGCATTTGCGGGTTGGAATGCGGCCACGTATCTGAGCAGCGAAATGGAGAATCCACAGCGGACATTGCCGGGCATATTGTTAGCGGGCACCGTCATCGTAACGCTAATGTATGTCGCGCTAAATTTCGCATTCTTATATGCGGCGCCTATGGACAGCATGACAGGAGAAGTCGAGGTGGGGTATATCGCTGCAGAGGCAGCATTCGGCACTGCGGGCGGGCGCTTCACCGGCATTGTGCTTGCCATGCTATTGATCTCGACGGTCAGCGCCATGGTGATGGCAGGCCCGCGCGTAATTCAGATGATCGGAGAAGACTTTCCACTGCTGAGCGCTCTTGGCAAGACTAACGCGCACGGAGTCCCCTCGATCGCAATTTACGCACAGGGAATAATCACCTTGGTCTTTATCTTTTCGTCGACATTCGAATCCGTATTGGTGTTTTCTGGCTTTACGCTCGCGATTAATAATTTCGCGACGGTTTCGAGTATTTTCGTCCTCCGCTGGCGCCAGCCCAACCTGCCGCGGCCCTACAAAACCTTTCTGTACCCCTTACCGCCGCTCATATTTTTAGGTCTCACAGGATGGACCCTTGGGTTCGTTATGCTTAATCGTCCAGTCGAAGCGCTCTTCGGCTTGGCAATAATCGCCTCTGGACTCTTCTTCTACTGGGTCTCACTCCGCGGCAGCCAGATCGAACATTAGCCTCGAACGCTGTTATGGCGCTTAGAGGCATTCCCCGCATTCTGGCCTCTAAAGTAGGTCCATTTGCGGGCATTTGTTGCCAGTTTGTAACACAGGCAAGGCAGCACACTAGATAGACTGTACAATCGCTCCCTGTTTTTGAATTCTTCTAACGCCGCACCCTAGCCTGCATCGGGCTGGCGGCGGTTTCTATTTGTGATTACCGAACAATGAGACGCTTCATGCCTACCCTTTTACGCGCATTCACTCTCGCTGCCATTTTTGCTAGCTCACTCACCAGCACTGTGTCGGCTCAAGACGCCGGCGACGAGTCCTCAACTGTCATATATACAGCGGACTATTTCGATCAGTGGCAGCCCATCACCGCTCAAGACATGCTCGACAGGATTCCTGGACAAGGCGCCGCGGGCGGGCCTAGCAGCGGGCCGTCGAATATCCCCGGCAACCCCGAAACGGGTGGCCGCGGATTGGGGGGCGGTGGCGGTAATCAAGTGCTTATTAACGGCAAACGCATCGCGGGGAAAAACAATTCGACAAGCCAGCAGCTAGATCGGATCCCTGCGACGCAGGTTCGCGAGTTCCAAATCATCCGCGGCACCTCGGGCGACCTCGATGTGCGAGGCAGCGGCCAGATCGTGAACGTCATACTCACTGAGGCTATTGCGTCCAACAGCATCTCTTATGAGGCGAGCATCGATCGCTATCAAGATCAGAATTTCCGTCCTGGGGGAACCTTGTCTTTAAGCGGTCAACGCGGCGGGCTAGATTATCTTTTTGCTGCCCGTAGCCAACCTCGTTACAACGTGTCGATCGGCGATGAGTACAGCATACTCGGTGATTTTTCGATGAATGACCTCGTTCTCGAAACACGCACGCGCGACCAGATGCAGAATGAGATCAGCATGAATCTCGGATACGAGATATCGGAAAACAGCAGCCTCCGAGTAAATGCGCTCTACGCCGACCGAGACGACCCCACCGATGTCGAACGCTATACAACAAATCTGCGGGTTACCCCGAATACAGTACTCAGCGAAAGAGAAGAGATTCCAAGTCAGCGCGACAACTGGGAAATTGGTGGCGATTATGAATTAACGTTTAGGAACGGGCAGCGCTTCAAACTTCTCGCTATTGCCAATCAAGACAATCGCGATTCAGCAAGAGAGAGATTCGAACTCCGTGACGATGGCTCAGAAGAAAAAAATCTCTATCTAGGCATCAATAATGTGACAGAGGAGCAGATAGTTCGAGGGTCGTATACGACGAGCCTTTTCGATGCGCAGAGCATTGAGTTTGGTGTCGAGCGTGCGCAAACTACGCTTGATTCTGCACTAACGCTAGGGGGTATTGTAGCGGGCGGCACACCGTCCGCAGCGGTCGGCGGCCTTGTTCCGCAAACCGTTAGTAATGCAAATTCGTCTGTCCAAGAAATACGTTACGAGCCCTTCGCCATTCATAACTGGACTCTCACGCCTACCCTTTCTCTTGAAACGACGCTTTTATATGAGTCATCAGAGATCACGCAATCCGGCGACAGTAGCAACCAGCGGGATTTTAGTTTCGTTAAACCGAAAATCGATCTTCGCTATAACCCGAGCACAAATCTTCAATTGCGCGGCAGTATCGAGAAAATCGTGAACCAGCTGAGCTTTGCCGATTTCGTCGCGGTTAACGATGAAACTGATAATGATACGAACACACTAGAGGGCAACACCGACCTGCGCCAACAGTGGCAGTGGCGCTATGTGTTTAACGGCGAGTATCGCCTGCCCGACGACCTCGGCGTGCTTAATGCCGAAGTGTTTTACGCGCAGCATCAAGATGTGATCGACAGGCTAGACTCAAGTAGATCAGAAGACAGCCTGCAATCGGTAAATGGCAACATTGGCGACGGCGTTGAAATGGGCGTGGACCTCAGCGCTAGTGTTAGAGCGACGCCCCTCGGCATGCCGAACTTGCTTATTACGACTTCGCTTAATGTACAAGACTCCGAGGTAACCGACCCCCATCTTGGTATCAAGCGCCGCTTCCAGAACTACCAGCGCGGCCGTTTCACTCTGTTCTTTAGACACGACATCCCCGACATAAGAGTCAATTGGGGAATGCAGTATTTCGATCGCATAGACGGCGGCATGTTCCGCTACGACGTCGATGACATTGAGTTTAATGTCGGCGAGCCTCGCGTAAACCTTTTTGCAGAATATCGAAACCAGCGGGGCACTACGTATAGGTTCGATGCCGGAGCTTTAACTAATGGAGCACAGTGTCGCCGTCGTACTCGTTTTGTCGGTCGCACGACGGCAGACATTCTCGAAGAAATCGAGTACCGATGCACGACCACGGGCATCGAACTAAGCCTGCGAGTCAACGGTACTTTTTAACCTAGGCTTTTCTAGGCTTCCCCTTACTGCGAAACAGCAGCACGCTAGAGATTACATCTCTAGCGTTTCTTCTCTCACCAACTTTGTCGCAATCTGTTCATCAGTGAAAGGCATTTCTATCCATTGGCTCTGCGAGTAAATTTTGGTTTGGTCAGCGTAGAATGGCGAATCCGGCTCCGGTGACTGCGAATAGGTGAGTATCGCGCGCGCACTCGGGCTTCCGTCTTCGTTCCACGTAACCGACTGTATGTAGCTGTTGCCGGTTACAATTGGCGTGTAGCCGCCGTTGTCGCCATCGAAACGCGCGCTGATTACGCTAAACATCCCCGCGCGGCCATCGCCCCCCGGCACTCCAATTTTCTCACCATTACGAATCTCAAACTGTACATCACCCCACCGCGCATCGAGCGCAATACCTGCGTCGGTTATCCGATCCACCGCCACATGCAAGGCAGCAACAATAGCTTCCCGGGTTGCCGTTTCACTAACCGTTAACCCGCGAGGCGTGTGGACTGGATCGGCATTGTCGAATGGCACTGCGTAGTAAGCAGAAAGCTGATTAGTCTCCGTGAAAAATTCATTGAAAATATGCGCCCCGCGACTCTCTACTGTTTGTCGACGATCCCAGTTCGCGAGCACCGCACAGGCCTCGGCGAGAGTGGGATCATCAGCACAGACCTCGAGCACTTCATCGAGGAACAATTCGGCGCCGTAGTGACGATGAGTAAATAGTAAATTTTCGACAGTTGCCTGGTCGAATTTCTCGCCTGCGTTCAGCACCTCTTCGACAAATTTGAGTCCTGCGCGTGTTCGTAGCGTGCGCTGCGCATTCTCGTCGCCGATTATCGGCGAGTAACCTTCGAGACGCATAGCAGGATTGCTAAGCCAATACGAGTCGTTGCTGTTACCGGCATACGTCGTTGTAATCAGGCTAGGTTGCTGCGATGGTGGCATGAGCCCCGGGGCCGCGGCGCTTTCATCTATCTGCCAATCGCAGCTGGGGTCGGAGCCATTAAGTGTCGTTATACGTGCACCTGCAGATTGATCAACCGCGCAACGCGCAATCAAATCAACCGACACATTCGGTATAGCCGACATGTCAGCATAAAGAGCCCCACCCGCTTTGTCGGCCGCAATTGTGTTCACAAACGCTGCACCCTGGTGATCAGCGAGCGCCTGCTTGAGCTGTGTGACATCGGTCGCGCGCTGCATCGCAGCATACTGATCACCCGTGCGGTAATTTTCATAATTTACGTCGCGCATAACATAAACGTGTTGATCGTTCCATGGCGTATTAGGCCCTGCAACGACTGGGCCAAAATGCGTTAAATAGACTGTTCGGTTTTCTATTCCGGTTGCGGTCTCAACTGCAACTTCGATCGCTTCGATGGGGCGCTCTTGGTCGCCGACGAGGTAGGCCATCGGATTACCAGGCACAAGATCCAGTCTAAAGAAGGTAAAGCGCAGAGCCGTGGAGACGGTATGCGACCACGCAATCGTCTCGTTAAAACCAATCGCAAGTCGTGGTGTCGCAATCAGGCCAACTCCCATAAAATCGATTTCGCCCGGCAACGTGAGATGCGCCATATGAAACCGCGAAGGCCCTTGCCAAGGGTAGTGCGGGTTGCCTAGAAGAATGCCACGCCCAGTGTCGGTTAACTCACTTCCAAACGCGTATGCATTACTGCCGATTTTTTCGACATCGAGCGACAAATCGATCGGCTTTAGTGACGCGATCGCTTGGTTAGGCGTCGCTGTTGCGATTTGGTCTGTTACACGCCCAAGGCCATAGCGTATGCCTACTCCAATTGCGAGTCGCGCGAGGTCTCGTTCATCAATGGGCTTGACCCACTCTGCGCCAGCGCAGGATGCAGGGAGCTGATCGGCGTGGGTATCGATGTAGCGGTTATAGCCGCGTGCGTAGCCGCTATCCATCGCATTGCTGTCAGCGGAACTCGCTGCTAAATACTCGTCGATTTTAGCGTCGTTAAGCAACGCGCGATGAAATGCGTCGCTGTTTACGTTGCCATTTTCTGCGCCAAAATACTTTGAGAGTTCGCCGTTAACTGTGACCAGTTCTTTGGCCAAAACGCAGACACCATTTTGCGCCACAGAGTGCGCAAAACCGAAGCCTAGCCCCTCCCATGTTTGGGCCGTAATGTGGGGAATTCCATGCTCGGTCCAACGAACGT
The DNA here is from genome assembly GCA_017853205.1 of Gammaproteobacteria bacterium. Classification (GTDB taxonomy): domain Bacteria; phylum Pseudomonadota; class Gammaproteobacteria; order Pseudomonadales; family Pseudohongiellaceae; genus UBA9145. The sequence goes on along the minus strand of JAFMKB010000004.1, from coordinate 57,386 downwards.
TGATGGTCTCTTTCGGAGATTCGCTTACGCCGTTGTCCGAAACACCTTCGTCTGGGGCGCAGGCCGCCATCAGTGCACTCAGACTAAAAGCAATTGCGAGCTTCACCGGCGTCTGCCCTACCCGACTATTAATTACACATCGATCCTCACTAATTACCATTCTTGGCATTTTCCTCTCCCTCGATTTTATGCGCATTTTTTCGATTCGGATTATTGCGGCAACTCTAGCTAGCGAGCAGACGCTCGCGCGCTGCGGCATATTCACGCTTCAATCGCTCTACAAGCTCTCCTGCTGTACCAATAGACTTAATCGCGTTAATACCCTGCCCACAACCCCAAATGTCGCGCCATGCCTTAGCCTTAGAACTGCCGCCTGAGCCGAAGTTCATCTTCGACGGGTCACTCTCGGGAAGATTATCGGGATCAAGGCCCGCCGCTTCGATAGATGGGCGCAGATAATTGCCGTGGACGCCGGTAAAAAGATTCGTGTAAACAATATCGCTCGCCGCGTAGTCTACTAACGACTGTTTATAGGCTTCGTCAGCGTTTGCCTCTTTGGTGGCGATAAACGCCGACCCGATATACGCCATATCGGCACCCATCGCTTGCGCTGCGAGTACGGCATCGCCCGTCGAGATTGCGCCTGAAAGCAGGACCGGACCGTCGAACCACTCGCGTACTTCCTGAATGAATGGCATCGGTGAAAGAGTGCCAGCGTGACCACCGGCGCCGGCTGCCACGCAGATAAGACCGTCGGCGCCCTTCTCGATCGCCTTTTTTGCAAACCGGTTGTTAATCACATCGTGAAGCACAATACCGCCATAGGAGTGAATTGCATCAAACACTTCAGGGCGAGCACCCAGCGAGGTAATGACAATCGGCACCTTATGCTTAACGCAGAGCTCGACATCTTGCATTAGACGATCATTCGAATTGTGAACTATCTGATTCACTGCAAAAGGTGCTGCAGGCTTATCTGGATTAGCCAAATTGTACGCGTCGAGCTCCGCGTTAATCTGCGTCAGCCATTCGTCCAACACTTCGACAGGACGCGCATTAAGCGAAGGAAATGAACCAACGACGCCGGCTTTACACTGCGCAATGACGAGCTCGGGGCCCGAGATGATAAAGAGGGGTGACGCGACAACAGGAATAGAGAGTCGGCCTTTTAGAATTTCTGGGATTGCCATGCTGGGTCCTTTTGGTTCGGGTGTGTAGCGACGATGGGTTCGAGTTATTTCTCGAATGCTAAACCGAGCGTGTTGCTGCCCATAGGGGCAAACCGCTCGATGTGATGAGTGATTTCAGAACGCAGTGTGCCAAAACGCTTTGGGCTTGGAAAGGGGTACGATGCGAGCTGGTTTTGGGGTCACAACGCTCGCCAAGCGGTGACCTTGGGTTATACTCACAGACCACGTAATTTGCCATCACAGCAACTCGAACCTAGCAGGAAATCCTATGACCACCGCAGCACAACAAGACCCCATTGTCATCGTCGGCCAAGCACGTACTCCAATGGGCGGCTTTTTGGGCGAATTAGCCTCAGTAAAGGCAACGGAACTGGGTTCTACTGCGATCCGCGCGGCGGTGGCGCGTGCGGGTCTCGAGGCGAGCGATATCGATGAAGTCATTATGGGCTGTGTGCTGCCGGCCGGCTTGGGTCAGGCGCCCGCCCGACAGGCCTCTTTGGGCGCAGGTATACCCAAGTCTACCGGCACAACTACGATTAATAAGGTTTGCGGCTCTGGCATGAAGGCGATAATGCTTGCCCACGACCTCCTGCTTGCAGACAGCGCCACTGTGGCAGTCGCGGGCGGAATGGAGAGCATGAGCAATGCGCCGCATCTGCTCCCCGGCGCGCGTTCGGGTTATCGATTCGGCCATGCAAAAGTTATCGACCACATGGCCTTCGATGGGCTCGAAGACGCCTACGAAGGCGCTGCAATGGGCGTTTACGCAGAGACCTGCGCGGACAAATATAGCTTTGACCGCGAAGCCCAAGATGCCTACGCTATTGACTCGCTGAAGAAGGCACAAGCGGCCATCGAAAGCGGGGCTTTTATAAGCGAGATAACCCCTGTTGTGGTCGCACAGCGCGGTGGCACTGTAACAATCGACACCGACGAGCAGCCTATGAAAGCGCGCTTCGATAAAATCCCGCAGCTACGCCCTGCCTTCAGAAAGGACGGGACCGTGACCGCAGCGAATGCGAGCTCGATTTCCGATGGCGCAGCTGCCGTTGTGTTGATGCGCCAGTCCGAGGCGTCGAAGCGAGGACTTACTCCGCTTGCGCGCATCGTGGCACATACATCGCATGCGCAGGAGCCCAGTGAATTCACCATGGCGCCCATCGGAGCAATCGGCAGCCTAATGACCAAAACCGGCTGGGATAAAGACTCTGTTGACCTCTTCGAAATTAATGAAGCCTTTGCAGTCGTCCCAATGGCGGCTATCAAATCACTAGGGCTCGACGCGTCGAAGGTAAATGTCAACGGCGGTGCCTGTGCGCTCGGCCACCCCATTGGTTGCTCTGGTACGCGCATTGTCGTCACGCTACTTGCCGCACTCGCGAATCATGGCAAGAAACGCGGCATTGCCTCGCTGTGTATTGGCGGAGGTGAAGCGACTGCCTTGGCCGTCGAACTCATTTAACCCCCACTGACCTTCAAGAATAAAACCGATAAATAAAGAGAGGATTAGCTGTATGTTCTACTCAATTGTCAGAAAGCGTAAACACACTGGATTCATTCAAAGCGCCGCATTGAGCTTCGCGCTCGCCCTTGCGCTAGGCGGAAACCTTGGCCAAGCTCAGGAATCTTGGCCCGAGGTGGCCCCGGCCGAGCCGCCTGCCGAGTGGGGCGCGGTTTCAGCTAATTTCGAGGAGATCCCCTATCCCTATCCGGTTCAATTCCTCGAGATAAACCGCTTCCAGCAGGATCTTCGCTACGCCTACATGGACGTTGCGCCAAGCGGACGCGCTAACGGCCAAACTGTGTTTATACAACACGGGATGAACTTTTACTCCGAAGCCTACACTCCGACGATCAATGCGCTTGCCGAAGAGGGATTTAGGGTGATCGCAGTGGATCGCATTGGTTATGGCAAAAGCTCTAAGCCAATACTCCCCTACAGCTTTAATATGGTCGCAGCCAACATGAAGGCGCTGCTCGACGAACTCGGCATCGAGAAAACCGCGATCGTGGGGCATTCAATGGGTGGCATGGCCGTTTCTCGGTTTGCCATGATGTATCCCGAGACAACCACCCATGTGGTCATGATTAATCAGATAGGCCTCACAGACCAACGTCAGAGTCGTCCCTGGAGCGACCCTTTTGTCGGCGGCGGTGAAACCACCTATCAATCGATACTTCGAGGACACCAGCGCTATTTCCCACTTAAGTGGCCCCCCGCACACCTCGAATTTGTGCGTCGCCAGTATGGTCAAACCCTCGGCGGCGACTGGCCCCGCCTCGCGCAGGTGAGACGTCTGCAAGGGCAGATGCTTTACGACGATCCCGTTGTCTATGACTGGCAGCATATCGCGACAAAGGCGCTGGTCATCGGCGGGGAAGAGGATGGATTAGTCGATGATTTCCCAGCATTAGCCAATAATGTCGCTAATCAGCTCCAAAATAGCGCGATCATCCTCTATCCGGACGTTGGTCACGCACCGCAGATCGAAATACCAGACCTGTTTCATAAAGACCTGATTCGCTTCCTAACTTCGGACCCGAACGAGCCAGCAAGCAGCTGGAAATAGCACCCGATGATTCTCAGCGAAGAACAGCGCCTCATCCGCGAAACCGCGCGCAGCTATGCAAGCGAACACATTGCGCCCTTCGCGGCGCAATGGGACCGGGACGCAACCTTCCCGGCGGAGGCGCTAAGCGGCCTCGCTAAGCTCGGTTTCTACGGCATGCTAGTGCCCGAGCAGCACGGCGGCTGCGACATCGGCTACGTTGCAGCAGCACTCGTGCTAGAGGAAATAGGCGTTGCCGACGCCTCGTGCTCGACAATCGTAAGTGTGACTAATTCGGTTGGCTGCATGCCTTTACTCCATTACGGCACGTCTCAGCAGCAACGAGATTTTCTTGCGCCGCTTGCGCGTGGAGACAAGCTCGCTGCATTCTGTCTCACCGAGCCACAGGCGGGCAGCGATGCTTCGGGGCTTAAGACCCGTGCTGAGACGCGAGGCGGTGACTACGTTTTGAATGGCACCAAGCAGTTCATTACCTCGGGCAAAAACGCAGATATCGCGATTGTTTTTGCGGTTACCGATCCTGCAGCCGGCAAACGCGGGATTAGCGCGTTCGTCGTACCAACGGATACTCCTGGCTACCGCGTCGCTAGCGTCGAGACGAAAATGGGTCAGCGCGCGTCGGATACCTGTCAGATAGCTTTTGAAGACTGCGTTATTCCAGCGGAGAACCGTTTAGGCGAAGAGGGCCAAGGGTATAAAATTGCCCTTGGCAATCTCGAAGGCGGTCGAATCGGCATCGCCGCACAGTGTGTCGGTATCGCGCGCGCGGCGCTCGAAGCTGCAACCTGTTATAGCCGCGAGCGACAGGCGTTTGCCAAACCGCTTTCTGAACATCAGGCAGTGGGCTTCAAACTTGCCGACATGGCTACTCAAATAGAGGCCGCGAGGCAGCTCACGCTCCACGCAGCCGCGCTCAAAGATGCAGGCGAGCCCTGCCTCAGCGAGGCATCGATGGCCAAACTTTTTGCCTCCGAAATAGCGGAACGCGTCTGTTCCGATGCGATTCAGATACACGGAGGCTATGGCTATTTGCAGGATTTCCCAGTGGAGCGCTACTACCGCGACGTCCGAGCCTGTCAGATTTACGAGGGCACGAGCGAGGTGCAGAAAATGGTGATTAGTCGCGCACTCTGATATCTGTGTAGACGAGACGCAGGCATAGAACTTCGCGTCAGGGCGACTACTGGCTTCGAAAGAATACCAGTCGAGTCAAACCGTGCTCAGAATAGAAGTAGATGGGCGCCGCGATTATGTTTTTCGGGTATCAACCGTGCGTCGATATCGAATGCCGCCTGACGAAGATAGTTTAGCGACTCTCGGCGGATCCGCCCCGGGCCCTCCCAAGCATCATCATCGCGAGACCGTCCAGTGCCATGAATTACCCGCAGACCCTTAAAGCGCTGCGCGCGGGCAAAGCCGATGGCAGCCTCGAGCTTGTCTAGCGCCTCTGTCCATGTCTCACCCGAATGGGCGACATCTACCTCGAGCAAATCCTCTCGCAGCCCAACCGGCAACGGCTCATCGCATTTGGGGCAGGACAGCGCGTCAAGCGTAAGGTCTATTCCGCAATCGATGTTAGGACAGGTAACGCGGCTATGCCCCGATTGAAATGACTTCACAAATAGCTCAACTCTCGGTTTTAATAGACTGATAAACGCAGTAGATTACTGCGATAAATAAGTTTACCCCAAAGCCCATGCTTTTCTCTTCAGTAGATTAACAAGAAAGGGACTCCAGCTATGAAGAACCGACACAGTGACGCTCATCCTAACACCCATCACGCGGTCAACGTCTGGATTAGAAGACTCACCTGCACTTTGAGCTTAGTCGCCTCCCTTGCTTGTACAGCTCAGGTTGAAGTTACTCAGCTCTTTTATCATGAGGTGCTTAGACAGTACGAGCAGGGCGCCATCGCCTATGAGAAAGGCGACTACGAATCCGCCTACGCCGACCTTAGCCTCGCAGCACAACGTGGCGTCAAAGATGCACAATACCTACTCGGCTTTATGTATTTGCAGGGTGAGTATGCTCCACGTTCAATTCCCATAGGAATGGCCTGGCTCGGCACAGCTCTCGAGGTTGAAAACAAAGAGTGGCTATCGCTTTATAAAAAACTATACGGCACTTTAAACTCTGCGCAGCAGGCCTTTATCGATAATAAGGTGGACACCTACATTCAGCTCTATGGTATGGACACGCAGCGTATCGTTTGTGAAAACAAGCCAAGAGTCGGAAGTCGACGGAAAGTTAGACAGTGCATAAAAACAGAAGACGTGAACACGCCTCTGTATTCCCTCGAGATGATGCCTGAGGGATTCATTCCACCCTTCTCTTGTGTAGGCGACTTCCCTTGTCTCGCGGGCGAGACTCGCGTCTACTCCGATCACGATGAACTGAACCCGGATAATTTCTAGCCGCTTATCAACGCCTCTTTCTAGGAGGCGCTCATAAGCCCCGAAGACTCATCGGCGACTCATTACGCGACTTTTGTTTCGTGAGTTTCGTGAGTTTCTTGCGCTTTGTTAGCCGAATCTTTGCAATCAGCTTGCCCGAATTGAAGCACGCCGTCTGAAAAAAGGTTGCTCTTGAGGATCTTTCGATCAAGCAAATAGTCCTGAGTGTTATGCCATGGGGCATGCTCACCCTGTTTCGGAAACTCATGAATCCCGCGCTGCATATATCCAGGATTAAAGCCCGAAATAGTTGGCCGTGGCACCATCGAAGCATCCTCGGGACGCAACTTTGGCACGCAATGACTTGCGTTCTTTCTGTCCATCTCTTGCAACAAGTCACAGACGAATATCGAGTTGAGGTCAGCGCGCAGTGTCCATGAGGCATTGATGTAGCCAAATGTCTGAATAAGATTAGGCACGCCCGAAAACATCATGCCCTGATAGTAGTATTTTTTGCTAAGATCGAGTTTCACCTCGTCGAGAAAAAATTCTACGCCCCCCATAAACTGCATGTTAAGACCTGTTGCACTCACCACAATATCTGCTTCGACCAATCTACCCGATGACATTAAAACGCCATTCTCGACAAATTTATCAACCGTATCGGTTACCACCTCTGCTGAACCGCTTTTCACAGCTGATAGGAAATCATCGTCAGGAATAAGGCAGAGGCGTTCCTCCCAGGGGTTATAGCGCGGCGTAAAATGCGTATCGATGTCGTAGTCGTCGCCTAGTGATTTCCGTACGCTATCTAATAGAAGCTTTTTAGTTTTTTCCGGATTTTTACGCGCCCCTTTGTAAGTCGCGTTCTGAAAATAAATATTCTTCCAGCGAGTAAGCGCATAAGCCCACTTGCTAGGCAATACAGTGCCGAGGAAGTTCGCGACTGCGTCTTTTGCTGGGCGCGAAAACATATAGGTTGGCGAACGTTGAATCATTGTCACCTGCGCGGCTTTATCGACCATGTTTGGGACAATCGTCACTGCCGTCGCGCCGCTGCCAATTACTGCAACTTTCTTACCTGAGTAGTCGAGATCCTCTGGCCATTTTTGCGGATGGATCAGCTGGCCCTTAAAATTACTTAACCCTGGATAGTCCGGCGTATAACCTTCGGCGTAGTTGTAGTAACCGCTGCACATGAAAAGTACGCGCGTCTCAATTTCGACCGTCTCACCGGCAACATTCGTTGCAGTGACAAGCCAGACATCGCGCATGCTATCCCAGTTAGCTGAAACGACTTTATGACCGAAGCGAATTTTATCTTTGACTCCATACTCGGCAACCGCCTCTTTCAGGTACTCGCGAATTGATTCACCGTCCGAAATAGATTTAGGGTTTGTCCAAGGTTTGAAACTAAAACCGAAAGTATGCATGTCACTGTCGGATCGAATACCTGGGTAGCGGAATAAGTCCCAAGTTCCGCCCACATTGTCGCGCCCTTCGAGTACCGCATAGCGCTTTTTAGCGCAGCGCTTCTCAAGATGACAGGCGGCACTAATGCCGGATATGCCGGCTCCTACAATTAAGACATCTAACATGGCGTTGCTCTCATATACCCGTTTCCATCAAGACTAACCAAGATGAGGGGTTTAGGCAAAGATTCTCGATGAAACAGCGCTGGGATAGTACAATTTGAGATGCGTCGTGCGGCATCTGCTAGCCATAGAGTTAGTACGCCGGTAACATTCACTCTATCGTTTGCATACGTTATGTCAGGATTTTTTTGTAGCATTGCGTCATCTGTCCGAAAGATAAATACAAGGGGAAGCTCGCGTGGGTTTGTCATTACAAGATCAACTTAAGAAGTCTGGCCTCGTTGATGAGAAAAAAGCGAAACAGCTTGAGCGCGCCAAGCGCAAAGAGAGCAAGCAACCTCAGCAGAAAAAAACTGTTAAGAAAAACGCCAAGCAGGAAACAGAGTTAGCGCGCAAAAAACAGCGCCAAGAGCAGATCGAACGCGATCGAAAGCTCAACGAAGAACGGAATCGCGACGGAGAGTGGCGCGCGAAAATGGCGCAAATCAGACAGCTAATCGAAGCAAATGCAATGAAGGTTGGAGGCGAGCTAAAATTCAACTTCAAGCATGAAAACAAAGTCAAACAAATTTGGGTAGACGCGCGCACTCGCGAACAGCTCAGCGGTGGCACGCTAGCCGTTGTCGAATCAAAAGTCGACGGAAAATATGTCGTTGTGCCTGTGGATGTGGCGCACAAGATTCAAGAACGTAGCGCTGAGCATTTTGTGACGATCGCGAATCCAAAGCAGCTCACTAAGCTCGAACTCGAAGAGCAGGCCTATGCTGACTTTGCGATTCCCGATGACCTCGACTGGTAATATGCGCGCATGGAATAAAATTAACTTCACTGGCGCGTTTTTTTACTCAACGCGCCAAGCGTTGGACGCGCCGCTCTCTGATTGCCTTTTTTCGAAACGCCTTGAGGCTTTCGGTCTGACACCACGCCGGCGTCGGCATCGATCTGAGCCGGCGTCCTCTTTCGACGCCAGTCCTTCTTGGCGGGAGGTGCAGGCGCAATTTTGCTGGCTTTCGCTTTGACCGGCTTTGACGCTGGATCGTAATCCTCGGCTAATTTGAGGATCAGGGACTCTTCACCCATGCGCACCGTGTCGCCGTTAACCAATTTCTTGCGCTTCAGCTTTTCTATTTTATCGTTTACGAACACAAGACCTGCGTCAATCGCCGCTTTCGCTTCACCACCACTCGCCACCAAGCCTTCGAATTTAAGCACTTTGTATAGCTCAACTGGCTCACGCAGCAACTCGACTGACCGCGGTTTCAATCTGCTTTCGCCCGTTTTGTCACCATTCATTGCTGCATCCCTTCTATCCGATTTTAGGCGCGCGTAGTTAGCGATTCGCGTTACCGCCGATCTGTTCAGTATAGCAGTCAATTAAGTGAGAAGATCTGCCTTTCATTCGCGGCCTTGACACAAGTAAAGATTTTAGGAAAGGTGATGCTAAGAGCCTCTGAATAGACATCTGAATAAGCACTTCTGAATGAGCACTTTTGAATAAACGCCTCTAAAAATGACGCATAGACAAACTGATTCTAGGGAGAGCGGAGATGGAAATACTGCATTGGGTGCATGAGAATGTGATACGTCTTCACGTGGCTTTCGGCAGCTGCGGCCTGCTACTCTTCTGGATTCCCGTGGTAACACGTAAAGGAAATCTTAATCACAAAAAATTTGGCCGCTATTTCGCGGTTGTAATGTATGCAGTTGGTTTTTCTGGTATCACTGTCACTACATTAGATTTGCTTTTCCCACTTGCGATGCATGCTCCAGGCATAGCTTTAGAGCCTGCCCGCGCCGTCGCTGTCAGTCGTGAGGTTCGAGATTTCGCCCTATTTCTATTTTCAATATCCCTGCTTGTCTTACTATCAACACGTCATGGCTGGCTCACAGTGCAGGGCAAAGAGGACCGAAGCGCGCTGCGCGAACCGATCCAACTCGGCCTCTGCGCTGCACTTATCGTTGCGGGACTCGGACTCTCTGTAAACGGACTCGCAACAGGCTCGATATTATTCATTCTTTTTGGTGTGTTCGAAATCTATACTTCGGCAAGCTGCCTGTATTTCGCCTTGAAGCCTGTAACACGTACGAAGGAATGGTGGACGGAACATCTTAATGGCTTAATCGCCTCAGGCATTGCTGCCTATACCGCGTTCTTTGTCTTCGGCGGCCTGAACTTTCTAAGCGAGGTGTTCGGCGATACAGTTAGGGGCTATAGCATCGTACTCTGGGTAGCGCCAGGCGTTATCGGCGGTATCGCGATAGGGTATCAGACGCGAAAATACCGAACCCTATTTGAGCGATCTACTGACTAAGAAACGCTTTGGACTGCTGATTAATCCTCTAGATTCCACGTATAGCCGACGAACTCCTCAACGCTGTCTGGCGCTAATTTTTCGTAGAGCCTCTGTGCGCCGGTGTTGGTTTTTTCGGTCCCAAGCCACAGTTCATAGCTGTCGGTTTCGTCGGCGAGTAGTTTAATTTCGTTCATCAATGCCGTTGCCACCCCTCGCCTGCGAAAGTTAACCGCCGTATCGAGCTCATCAACATAGAACGTGCTGTGTTTTCCGTAGGCGCGAGGCAGAAGCTGTGCCGAGGCCATACCCGCGAGGTCTGATCCTATAAAACAGACGAAGAAGAAATTTCCCTCACCGCGCAAATACCACTCAAGAGAATCAGCGGTATACCCGCCGCCGAGCAGCGCATTGCCTTCGTCCCATTGCGCAGCATTTATCTTGCCTGCAAGCTTCTCGAGATTCGCCTTGAGCGTGATGCGCTTTATAAACAGTTCGTTGTCCATTTTTTCCTCCGACGTGTCGTTTAGAGGATAACAGATTCTGATTAAAGCGAGTCTCGCCAATCGAGTAATAACTCAGATCTACTGCTCCTTTGTATCCGGCAACAGGAATTCACGAACCATGGTATTGCCGTCTCCACGCATACAGTGATTAGACGCCATAGATGCCGAATAGGCCCCGGCATTTATCAGCACCAAATAATCTTGCTCGCTCAGTTCAGGCAACCAGGCATCGCGATACCACACATCTAGCGCTTCGTTGATATTACCCACCACTGTCACCTGCCTAAGCTCGCCCCTACAAATCGGCGCTAGTGGCTGAAAAGGAAGATTGTAGTAAGCAGGCTCCGGCGCAATGTTGAATCCCGCGTCAACACCAACAAACCGTGACGTCTGTTTAGTCTCTTCAAATGTTTTTCCTAGGATCAAAATACCGGCATCTTTAAGCAAGTATTCACCAGGCTCGAGTTCCACTTTGTATTGGCGATGTCCAAAGTGCTTGTTCAGCACACGGCTCCATTCAGCGAGATCGAGAACACCGTCACTCGCAACGTGAGGCACGCCTAAGCCTCCACCAACGTTGACCGTGGTGACGTCCGGGCACCGCTCAACGAATTTTTCCAAGCACGCGCCCAACACGCGATCCCACTGTGGCAATTCGGCAGTCAGATAGCCGCAGCCAGTGTGGAAGTGAATTTTCGTAATCTTGAGGCTGTAATGGGCCGCTAGGCTCAGGGCCTCCTGCAATTGCTCTTCGTAGATTCCAAATTTCGTGGCTGCGACACCGGCATACTGAAGTTTGTCGTTGTCGGCGCGGCTAACGCCCATACCCGGATTAACGCGGATGCCGATCGACGAGCCCGGTTTAATTTCACCCCAAGTTTTAATCGCATGTAGCGAATCACAGTCGACAAAAAGTCCATCGAAACACGCAAGCGCATCGACGTCTCGTCGCGAAAGACTGCCTGCGGTAAACGAAATCTGATCTGGTCTGAAACCGCAGCTGACGGCGTGCTCGACCTCGCGCGGAGAACACGCGTCGATCCCACAGAGACCCGTATGCTGAAGACTCGTGAGCAATGGCGCAAATCGATTCGCCTTCATCGCATAGAGCAGCGTGTAGCCAGCAGGTAGCTTCGCATCGCGAAGTGCGGCGTGAACGCGCTCGAGATTTTCATGGACGCGCGCGAAAGAATAGACAAAGGCAGGAGAACCGAAACGTTTCGCGAGCGTTGACACTGCTAAGCCAGCAAAAAATAGCTCTTCACCGCGATAGGCAAGGTCTTCTCGTTGCCACCAGCGCTGTGATTCTTCGGCATTCATCATCTTCGTTATTCCTTTCGGAGAGTATTGAAAATTTCTACAGACGCAAAAAACAGCGCTCGAGACTGACTCGGCGCTGCAGTGTCTGAACTTTTTGCTGTTTCGTTTTTTTTGCGCTAAGCAGCGTCGGGTCCGCACGCAATAGCTTCCTGGATGAAACCAGGGTGAATTTCTTGGTTGCCGGTTATCCAACCGCGGCAGTTTTCACTTCCGCAGGCGCAGGCAAACTGCCTAAACAAAACTTGCTCGGTTTCCGCATAGTCCATCGTTAAATAGCTGTTGGCAGCAATATCTTTCACCGCTGTGATCAGCATATTACGCATATCTAACGAAATATTTGGCGAACAAGAATGTAAGAAATAGCCCGAAAAATAGGTATCGTGCAGATGCGTATTGTCATCGATCTGCAGGGTGTGTTGACGAATATCAGAGACTCTCTCACCCGCCATAGCGGCAACAATTTCTCCGCACTTAAACGACCTTAGGGAGATTACGCCGAAACCATTTGTGTCGTCCTTTCGGATCACACGGAAGTCTGTATCTTTTGGGTAAAGGGGGTTGTCCCCAAAGCTAGCAGGATAGAGCATCGTTAATTTTCTCCAAATAACGACCGGTCGCGGACAATCGAAGCCTGTTTCTCTAATAAGGCGACTACTGCCGAGAACCCAAATCATGTGGTTATTCCACATTGCCAAAACAAGTGCCTGATACTGCATAGACACTTATCCCAAGAACAGCGCGCTGAGTTCGGTGCGTGCTAGCACGACCACGTGTTTCAACGCGCGCTTTATACTGCCTATGTGGCATCTTCTACAAGAATTTTTTAGTTGATTCAGAAAGTATTTTTGAGGACAAAAATCAGGAAGGTTTGTGGTCTAAGAGTCCTACAGGACGGCCAACGTTCTAACTTGTTGGCTAGGGGTGCGACAGGGTTAAAGAAGTAATTCGAGTTCGAATAACTAACGGCCAGACCTATCGTCTTAAGGCTGAGCCATCTTGCAGCTGCTCTAAATGAAGCTCACAGTCGCCGGCTGGCGTCGAGACGAACAAACTGCTTTCGCTGACGGTTATCGAGAACTCCATCGTCCGTTCAACCGTCTTTGCGAGAGCTTGCACACCTACCCAATCGAAGCGAAAAACGCTGATGGGTAACTTAGCAATTTCGGGAGACGATAGTTCCCACCAGGTCGGGGACTTGGAATTAAAACTATAAAGGCGAACATCTGGCGCAAGACGAGACACCTTTTTTATACGCTCTATCGTTGGTTCTCCTACGTCGATCCAAAGGGCAAGAGAACCGTCGAGTGAGTGCGCCCAGAGATCGGCCTCCTCAGTATCACTCAGCCCTTTACACAGCTCGAGTCCTTCACAGGCGTTGAGGCAGTAAGCAAGCACGCGCACCATCATGCGCTCGAGCGTCTCCGATGGATGACACGCCACCGTGAGGCTAAGGTTCTCGTAGACCTCTCGATCAAGATCCGTTAGCGCGAGCTTCATTTTATAGATCGTTGGTTTAAGTGCCATAAATGTTACTTTTTCATCGCACCTTTCAACAAATCGCCTAGAGTGCCGGTCTTCACTGGCGCACTCGAACGCTGCTGTGACTGCTGTCGATTGCTAGTACGAGCGCCATCGCTACGCCCTCGGTTTGCGGACTCGGCCTGGCGTGTCGCTGGATCGTCATCCAGGCGCATCGACAAACCAATCCTTTGCCGATTTATATCAACCTCCATCACTTTGACCTTTACTACGTCGCCGGTCTTAACAACCGTATGAGGATCTTTGACAAAGCTATGGGACAGCGCTGAGATATGCACGAGTCCATCTTGGTGAACACCGATATCAATAAAAGCGCCAAAATTAGTCACATTGGTGACGACACCTTCAAGTGCCATACCCACTTCGAGATCAGACACTTTTTCGACGCCGTCTTTGAAGTCTGCGGTTTTAAATTCTGGTCGCGGGTCTCGACCGGGCTTTTCAAGCTCGGCAAGAATGTCGGTTACTGTCGGCAATCCGAAACGCTCATCGACAAACACTTTCGGATCCAGCGACTTCAAATAGCTCACGTTACCGATCAAATCATTAACCGATTTTTGCCCTGCCGCGCCTATTTTTTCGACAACCGAATATGATTCAGGATGCACAGCCGACGCGTCCAGTGGGTTCTCACCATCGACAATTCGCAGGAATCCTGCCGCCTGCTCGAAGCTTTTCTCACCGAACCTTGGTACTGCCTTAAGATCGGCGCGCGTTTTAAACGCGCCGTTGCTATTTCTGTACGCGACAATGTTAGTTGCGATAGAGGCGCTGAGCCCCGATACACGCCGTAGCAGTGGTGCAGAGGCCATATTCACATCCACCCCCACAGCGTTCACACAATCTTCGACGACGGCGTCTAATGAATGTCCCAGCTTTATTTGACTGACGTCATGCTGATATTGACCCACGCCAATCGACTTGGGCTCAATTTTTACTAATTCTGCAAGCGGATCTTGCAGGCGTCGAGCAATCGAAATTGCCCCGCGAACGGTGACATCTAAGTCTGGAAATTCTTCGCGGGCTATATCGCTTGCAGAATACACCGATGCACCGGCCTCGCTTACCATTGCTTTCTGCGCGCGCAGCTCCGGATGCCTCTTGAGAAGTTCACTCGCGAGCTTGTCTGTTTCACGCGACGCGGTTCCGTTACCTATCGCGATCAACTCTACGTTATGCTTCTCACATAACGCAGCGAGTGTTGCGATCGATTGATCCCATTGGTTCTTTGGCGCGTGCGGGTATATCGCCGTGTCCTCTAGATACTTACCTGTCGCATCGACGAGCGACACTTTAACGCCGGTACGCAGGCCGGGATCGAGTCCCATAGTCACTTTGCTGCCTGCAGGTGAGGCGAGCAGAATGGCTTTCATGTTCTCGGCAAATACTCGAATGGCTTCTTCCTCAGCGCTGTCGCGGAGCTGACCCAATAGGTCTAACTCTAAGCGCGTGAGAAGTTTTATTTTCCATGTCCATTTGACCACTTCTGCAAGCCAGCGATCCGCCGCCCTGCCCTTGTCGGCAATACCGAACGTGTTAGCAATCATGAGCTCTGCACGTTCGGGTACAATATCAGGACGCGTCTTGTCGGCATTAGCTACTGCCGCGGGGGTAGCGATAACCACCTGCAGATAGGTTTCCTTGCGGCCGCGGAAGATGGCGAGTGCGCGATGCGAGGGCACGCGTTTTAGCGGCTCATCGTAGTCGAAATAATCGCGGAATTTCGCCGCATCGCTTTCTTTACCTTCGACCACACGCGACTGCAACACGCCCTCCTCCCAGAGATAGTTGCGGAGACTTCCGCTAAGCTCCGGGTGCTCGGCGAAACGTTCCATCAGGATTTGCTTCGCGCCGTCCAGCACTTCTTTTGGGGTTGCAAATCCTGCTTCGGCATCGACAAACGCCGCCGCTTCTTGTTCGGGATCAAGTGTCGGATCCTCTAAGAGTTTATCCGCGAGAGGTTCGATGCCCGCCTCGATAGCAATCATTGCCTTAGTGCGGCGCTTCTTTTTGTAAGGAAGATAGAGATCTTCGAGAATCGATTTTGTTTCAGCGGCAGTGATTTTCTGCTCGAGCTCAGGCGTGAGTTTGCCCTGCTCGATAATACTCGCAACGATCGCCTGCTTACGCTCTTGAAGTTCGCGTAAATACCGTAGGCGTACTTCGAGATCTCGCAACTGCAGGTCATCGAGACCACCCGTTGCTTCTTTGCGATAGCGCGAGATAAAGGGGACCGTCGACCCCTCATCGAGGAGAGCTATCGTTGCAGCAACCTGCTGCACCATCACGCCGAGTTCCTCGGCAATTTTATTATTGATATCCATTGAAGCGGGGATTCCTACTGCTTACGCTGTTTAATTGCTCACGCCGACTAATTGCTTGCGCCGTTGCTTTGTTCTAGTCCACCAAAGGCAGCGAAATAGTCTTTGAAGAAGTCTGTGAGCTGGAGCGTCATCACCGCAAATTCCTGATCGAATTTTTCGGCAGCCGTTTCGGCGTCACCCTGATCACGCTCCTCGTTCATGCCGACGAACTTTACGCGCTTTATCGAAAGGTCTTCGGACAAGACGCAGCTAACCACGCTATTCCATGTCACACCGAGACTTTTAACCTGCTTGCCCGCGCTTAGATGTGCCTGTATCTCTTCACTGAATAAATCCTGACCCTTGCAGCGTACAACGTTGCCGCCGTCGATGGGATTGAACAACTCGCATTCTTCATCGATCACAAAATTGTTGCTGCCGTGCTGTTCGCGAAGCCAGCGAGTCATCACATCTGCTGGCGCGCGATTGGTCGAAGGTATCTCGACCGGAAGCGACCCAAGCGTATCTCGCAGGAGGGTAATGAGCTCTTCAGCTTTCGGCGCGCTGCTCGAGTTCACGATCAGCATGTTGTCGGCGAGCGACAAATAGGCAAAAGTTTGCTGATTACGAGTGAACGCGCGGGGCAAGAGAGTCACGAAGACATCGTCGCGAATCTGACGCTTTTCCTTTCGGTAGATCTTGCGTCCTTGACGCTCCTCGAGCTCGGCAACCTTCTCCTCGGTGGCTTCGTTTACAACGGATGCAGGCAGCAAACGTTCTTGCTTTTGCGAGCAGAGCATCAGGTAAGGTCCTTGCACGTGGCTTAACATTTCGCCTTCACGCCCTAGCGGGCTTACCCAGCCCAATCGTGCCTTTTCCATGGATCCGCAGGGCTCGAATAGTTTGTCGGCGAGCGCCGTTTCGATTTCTTCGAACGATTGAGCGAGAGGTTTGGCAAAGGTATAAAAGCGAAGATTCTTAAACCACATAAGAGAAATCCATTTGATCGGCGGGGCCGAGATTATGCAATAGGCGGAGGGGTTAATCCACAAAGCAACACCCAAACTTTGCTCATGGACACGTTGTTGGTTTGCTTCTATCCTGAAACCGAACACGGGTGCTGTCTTTCAATTTCACACCTTCGACTCGCTTCAGTGCGTAAGCGAGAAAGCGTGGGCCACCATAAGCGAATTAGGACTGAGATTAATGCCTTTTCATAACACATCAATCGTCGAGACATCTCCGCTTCGTCGTTTTTCCCTCGCGTTACTTACACTTGTTAGCTGCTTCGGCTTGGAGGCCTGCGGGCCCAACGACTCATCAGCAACGGTCGCGTCAGCGTTACCTGCGACGACCCTAGCGACAAGCGAATCACAGCGGCTTACCGCATGGCTTGATGCCGAATACGCTCGAGAGCTTGATTTCTCGCCGCTAACGAAGACTCGCTTAGGCGACAAGAGTGCCCACGGAGAGCTAGACGATGTCTCCGAAGCCGCGAGCGATGCGCAGCTTGCGTGGCGTAGAGATTCGGTTGCGCGGCTTCGACGCGAATTCGACTACGCCCAGCTCAGCGACGAGGCGAAACGCTCTTTTGATCTCTGGGTGTATCAGCTCACTCAAGCCGAGCAGTCAGTTCCGTTTCGGCGCCATGGCTTTATCTTTGGCCGCAATGGCCCCCAAGCCTCACTGCCTAACAGCCTGATCAACTATCACGTTGTAGACACGGAGCAGGATGCACTCGACTATATTTCCCGACTAGAGCAGAGCGGGCGCTACCTGCTGCAATACCTCACACGCGCACAGCTCGCCGCGGAGGATGGCATACGCCCGCCGTATTTCGATTTTCAGCAGGCGTTGAGCGAGATCAAACGGATAACCACCGGAGAGCCTTTTAACGACATCGGCAGTTCGGCACTCTGGGACGACATCACCGATAAGTTCAGTGCGCTGGTTGCTGCGGGCACACTCAACCAAGCGCGCGCCGACGCTCTCCTTGAACGAGCACGCACCGCGATTTTGGACAATATGCAGCCCGCTTATGCAGAGATTAGCGCATGGCTCACCACTGACCTTGCCAATGTTTCAGACATTGCCCAAGGTTCTTGGTCATTGCCCGATGGCGAGGCGTATTATCAGCAGCGCCTCGAGCGCATGACAACCCTGCCCCTTACTGCGGACGAAATTTTTGACACCGGTATCAGCGAAGTCGCTCGCATCCAATCAGAGATGGAAGCAATTAAAGCGCGCGTTGGTTTTGAAGGGTCGCTACAGGACTTCTTTACCTTCATCCGTAACGACGACCGTTTCTATCACCCTAATACAGACGAAGGCCGAGCCGCTTACATCGCCGACGCCGACGCAATCCTCGCCGCCACCTACGAAAAGCTTCCCGAGTTCTTCGGCATTCTACCCAAGGCGGGCTTGCAGGTTCGGCGCGTTGAACCCTTCCGCGAACAGGATGGCGGCGCTGCACACTATGCCCGCGGAACTAAGGACGGCTCGCGCCCGGGTACGTTTTATGTCCATTTGTCGGATATGCGCGCCGCGTCTAAACATCGCCTTGAAAATCTGGCCTATCACGAAGGCGTCCCAGGGCATCACATGCAGATCTCGATCCAGCAGGAGCTCGAAGGGCTTCCCGCCTTCCGAGCCAACAAAGGATATACCTCGTTTAGCGAGGGCTGGGGACTTTACGCCGAAGGACTTGGTAAAGAGATGGGGGGGTATGAAGACCCCTATGCAGATTTTGGCCGACTGTCAGGCGAGATTTGGCGCGCGGTGCGTTTAGTCGTAGACACGGGGATACACGCGAAGCGCTGGACTCAGGATGAGGCGGTTCAGTACGCACTCACGAATTCGCCGCGACCTGAGCCCTCGGTGCGGTCAGAGATACGCCGCTATTTTAATAATCCTGGGCAGGCTACCGCCTATAAGATTGGCATGCTGCGCATACAAGCTATCCGCTCCAAGGCCGAAGCGGCCCTGGGGGATAACTTCGATATCCGCGAATTCCACGATCAAATCTTAGGTTCTGGCCAGCTACCCATGGGCATGCTCGAAGCCAAAATCGATGCATGGATCGAGGCTACGCGCTAACTTGCAATCCACCGTACTGAAGCGCCTCGGCAGGCTCAACGAAGCTGAGTCCCTGCGCCTCGGCGACGGCCTGCACCGTGAGCACGCCGCGGTAAACGTTGAGGCCATTGAGCAGATGTGCGTCACTGCGCAGAGCCTCCTCTGCGCCTTTGTTCGCAAGACTCATCACAAAGGGCAGCGTGGCATTGGTTAGCGCGAACGTCGACGTGCGCGCTACGCCACCCGGCATATTCGCCACACAATAATGAATGATGCCATCGACCACGTAAATCGGGTCCTGATGCGTTGTGGCGCGGCTCGTTTCGAAACAACCGCCTTGATCGATTGCTACATCCACGAGCACCGAGCCGGGCTTCATAACCCCGAGCATATCGCGTGTCACTAGTTTAGGCGCAGAAGCACCCGGGATTAGCACCGCGCCAATGACCGCATCGGCCGTTCTAAGCTGGCTCTCGATCGCCTCAGTAGTCGAGTAGAGCGTTTTAATCCGTCCGTCGAACAGTTCATCTATCTGGCGCAGCCGCGGCAGCGACCGATCGAGTATCGTGACATCAGCGCCGAGGCCGAGCGCCATGCGGGCAGCATTCAAACCAACCACGCCACCGCCGAGTACAACAACCTTACCCGCCTCGACACCCGGAACGCCTCCAAGGAGGACGCCGCTACCTCCTCTCGATTTTTCGAGGCACAGGGCCGCTTCCTGAATAGACATCCTGCCGGCTACCTCGCTCATTGGCGCGAGTAGCGGCAGTGAATTATTTAGACCGGTTACCGTTTCATACGCTATGCATACTGCACCCGAAGCGAGGAGTAGTTTGGTCTGCTCGGGATCTGGCGCAAGGTGCAGATAAGTGAACAGCGTCTGATTTGCTCGAAGCTGTTTACACTCACTCGGTTGTGGCTCTTTTACCTTCACGATCAATTCGGCACGCTCGAATATCTCGGCAGCAGTAGCGACAAGTTCTGCGCCCGCGTCGGCATATTGGTCATCGGTGAAGCCGATAGCGATGCCCGCCTGCGTCTCGACAAGCGCTTGATGGCCCGCGCTAACAAGTTCGCGGACGCCCGCCGGAGTTAAACCGACGCGATATTCGTGGTTCTTTATTTCCTTGGGGACACCTACCAGCATTGTCGTTCTCCTCATGAGTCATGTTGGATGTCCACGCGCAAAATACACGCAGACAGTACAACGAGAAGTATAGCCAAGGGGCCCAAAATACAATTGGCAAATATCCTTACATTTGCACCATTAAATGAGATAAAGTCTGCTTTTAAGATAATTAATTAGTGAATTAATCTGGCATATCTCTATGAAGCAGACAAAGTCTCTATCTAGAATCGATCGAAAAATCCTCAGAGAGCTGCAGGCTAACGGTCGCATAAGCTATGCCGAGCTTGCCCGCAGGGTAGGTCTTACCACTACCCCGTGTATGGAGCGAGTAAAGCGAATGGAGCGCGATGGAGTGATCCGCGGTTATTGTGCGATCCTCAATCCGGCAGAGCTGGAAGCAGGCCTTGTGGTGTTTGTGCAGATTCGCCTCTCTCGCAAGTCGCCAGACATCTTCGCCGAGTTTACAGAGGCAGCGCTGGCGCTTGAGTCGGTTCAAGAATGCCATCTCGTATCGGGCAATTTCGACTACCTAATCAAGGCTCGGGTCGCAAATATGGGTGCGTATCGCGAGCTGCTTGGCGATACCCTGCTCACCCTACCCGGCGTGCAGGAGTCGACGAGCTACGTGGTGATGGAGCAGGTTAAAGAGACCTTGAAGATTCCGGTGCCGAGTTAGCGTCTACCGCGGCGGGTCGACTCTGTCACTAACCGAGGTGTTTACGCGATACCAGCCGGCGATGGCGTAGCGGTCGCGAGCGGCGGGCAGGACTTCGTGGGGGAAATCTTCGCTAAGAAAAAGCACTAAAGTCCCCATGAGCGGGGTAACCTTGGTCTCAGATGCCAACCCCGCTGCGAGCAAAGCAGGCGGGCTTAGCGATTCGCTCTCAGTGTCCGATGGATAGAGCACGAGTTCACCGCCATCTTTCGCTGACCAACCGGGGTTAAGGTAGAGCACCAGCGAGAGAACGCGATTCGCCTCACCTTTGAAGGCATCTTTGTGGCGTTTGTAATAATCGCCTGGACCATAGAGGGAGAAGTGGCTCTCAAACGAGAATAGGCCGAGCAAAAGATGCCGATTGAGATAGATTTGTAACGACTGTGTCCACGCTAACCAATCGCGGCCTGCCTGCGAATCACCCTCAATCCAGCAGATTTCGTCGGTGCGAACGAACTTGCTGCGGGTAAATCGGTTGCCTCGTCCAATACCCGCTGCAGAGAACTTATCGTCACTAATCGACATGACGTGATCGTGCAGCGCCGTAATCAATGGCATTGGCATAGCAGCAGGATTGATGCTGAATCCTTGCTCAGTGATCTCCTTTGCGATTTTTGCGAATAACGCCTCATCATCAAAGTGAGACCCAGTGAAGGACTTTGCTACCTGTCTGACCATGGATGTCGCTCGATTGGTTGAAGTGCTGATTATCGGGCTGTTCCCAAATCCTGCAACTTAAATATGCGCGTTGCGAAAGGACTGTCGAGATGGCGCAGACAAACGGCTCGGAAGGAACGCACGAGGATAGCAAGCGAAGTTGTGGAAAACTGAGTAAAAAAAACCCGCCGAGCGAGACGCTGGCGGGTTCAAAAATACTGAAAACTAGGTTGGTGCACATCGGTGTGGCGAGAGAGGGAGAGAATCTCCTCACACATCGGAATGCGTTTTCAGGTATGTGGCTATAACGATGCAACAGCCGTACCAAGTTCACCATCCAGGCAAAAATATTTCTATTTCTCTGCTTTTTCCCCCTAAGTAGGTTATTTTTTGCTGTTTGGGGCTCGACTCGGCCAGTAACGCCGCTCTGTTCTACCCATCATGAAAAATGGCACTCTGATATTCGCGCACCACTAGGCTCACCTCGCGAGCGTCAGCGCACCAAAATAGCGCGCATCTAGGCAAGGATTTTCTGCAGTTGAGCAAACGCCGAGTGCATGCCCTGCTCTATTGCCGGCGCGAATTCGTCTGGCGCGATCTCAGTCTCCCAATAAAAGTGGCATCCCTCTCCCGCCTCGGTGACGCGTATTGTGGCAAGATGGTGCTCAAGCACCGAGCGGGCTTTGATCACCGAATACTGAAGCTTCCTCTGCTCATCATCGAGCAGGACGATGCGTTCCTGCACCTCACCCAGGCCCGCCATATCGAAGCTGCGCACGTCGCCCACTAAGGTAATTTTTTCGATTGCCGGCACCCAGTCGCAGCGCGTCACATCGGAAAATATTGCCCACACCTCGTCTGCCGCCTGTCTAAACTGTTGTTCTATTTTTATCGTCTTCATCACTCTCTCCGCAGCTTATGAATTTTATCAATTTCGTCTTAGTCTTTTTGAATTAGTTAGTACTTACTACCTATAAATGACCAATATCTAAGTCTCTCCTAATTATTTTTGCCGCTGAGCTTCCTGTACAGAGAGCGCTCGCTGACACCTAACGCAGCAGCAACCGCTGCCTTGTCACCATCCTGTGCGGCGAGCATGGCCTCAATATAACGCCGCTCGATTTCTTTGAGCGACGGCCACTGCGTTTCTTTCTTATTTGGAATGAGTGCGTCGAGCAACCCCGCCGTGGGCGCCTTCGCTACCGCCGGATCGCTCTGTGCCGAATCATTGTACATTGGCTGATCACCTTTAGACGCATCGATGAGATTATCCTCTTCGAAACACAGCTCGATGACGCGGCTGTCGATAACATTAGTGTCAGCTAACACAATCGCGCGATAGAGCAAATTCCTCAATTCTCGAATGTTACCGCGAAATCGATAGGCGGCAAGCGTCCGAATTGCGGAGTGGGTCAGATGATATTTATCGCCTCCTGCGAATCGCGAGAGTATCGCCTTACTCAAGGCAGGAAGGTCGTCTAGGCGTTCGCCAAGTGACGGTATAGCGATCGGGAACACGTTGATTCGATAAAATAAGTCGTTCCTAAACTCACCTGCATTCACCATCGCCAAGAGGTTTTTATGCGTTGCGCAGATTAATCGGAAATTCGAGGTTTTTACCTCGCCACTACCAACCGGGCGGAAAGTTCCTGTCTCGAGTAATCGCAGCAACTTAACCTGCATACCAAGAGGAATATCCCCCAACTCATCGAGAAACAGCGTACCTCCGTGGGCAAGCTCGACCAGGCCTTTCTTGTTGCTCAGCGCCCCGGTAAACGCACCCTTCACATGGCCAAAAAGCTCGCTCTCAAACAGCGAATCCGAGAGCCCAGCGCACTCGAGGGTGACCATCGGTTTTGTGCTACGCTTGCTCGCCAGATGAATCGCTCGAGCGGCAAGTTCCTTGCCCGTGCCTGATTCACCTAGCAGCAAAACGGACGCATCGGTTGCACCAACACGTGCGATCTTTTCCAACATCTTCTCAAAAGGTGGGCTCGATCCGACAAGCTCCTGAGTCGACACCTCGCCGCTAGCAAGCGGAACGGGCCGCAAAAGCTCGACAAAATAGGCAAGATCACCCTCGGCGTTGTGAATCGGCAGCATCTCGACATCGACATGTTCCCGACCGCGAGGTGTCTGGTGAATGTGCAACACTCGCTCTTTATGCCCCGACGCCACCGCAGCACCAAGCGGGCAGTCCTCCCCAGACTGATCGCAGGGCTTGGAATAACCGTGTGAGACTTCGAAGCAACGCGGCGTCTTATCGAACTCGATCTCGCCGAACGCGTCGAGGTACTGTTGATTGGTCGCCAGTATTTCGTAGTCTGCAGAGACTAGAATGGCAGGGCATTCATAGCCTTCGAGCATCGCGCCAAGATCACGCGCCTTGTTACTGGCGATTAGCTGCATGGATGACCCTACTTACTGCCAAATTTGGCATTTTTGACAAAACTGGCTGGATTGTAGCCATTTCTGGCAGCTATCTCCATATTATTATCACCTCGCTTGTTGAAACACGCACAAAATCCGCGCTCCTATAATTTTACTTCATAAAAAACAATAGGTTAGGAAGTTATCAAGAAGTTGGCACGAGTACTGCAAACCTTCAGTACAAGACTTAATTTATTGCTTGGCGACAGGCGCTTACCCCGTCGCCGTTCACGCTAGCAAGGAGACACTCCGATGATACACATTAAAAATATGGTCCTCATGATGTTCGTAGCGCCGACCACTGCACTCGTCTGTTGGGCTATTTGGACCTACCTGCTCTAACCAGCATCTTTGACCAGAAGACCACACGCCTCTCGGAGACACTACCAATGGAACTCGATCCCTTCCTTCTTTCGCGCATTCAGTTTGCCGCCAATATCAGTTTCCATATTTTGTTTCCTAGCATCTCAATCGGACTGTGCTGGCTTCTTGTTTTTTTTCGCCTACGCTACACGCTCACCGGTGACAAAGACTGGGAATACGCTTATTTCTTTTGGGTAAAAGTTTTTGCGCTCACCTTCGCATTAGGCGTAGTTTCTGGCATCACCATGAGTTTTCAGTTTGGCACCAACTGGCCAGGTTTCATGGAGCGTGTCGGAAATATCGCAGGCCCTCTACTCGGCTACGAGGTACTTACTGCTTTTTTCCTGGAAGCCTCTTTCCTTGGCATTATGCTTTACGGAAAAAACCTTGTGTCTAACCGCGTACACCTAATCTCGTCTTTCCTCGTTGCGATTGGCACCACAACCTCAGCCTTCTGGATCCTCAGCCTCAACTCGTGGATGCATACGCCTGCAGGTTTCACGATAGAAAATGGCGTGTTCATGGTCGACGACTGGATGGAAATAATATTTAATCCTTCGTTCAAGTATCGATTTATACACACGGTTACCGCATCTCTTCTTACCTCGGCCTTCTTTGTCGCCGGCATTAGTGCATGGCGTGCCCGCAAGAACGTTGATGGACCCGCCACTTGGAAGGTAATTCGCACAGGCGTCGTGCTTGCGGCAATCGTCGCTCCTATTCAGATTTTTGTAGGCGACTTACATGGGCTTGTTGCTCTGGAGAACCAGCCTGCCAAAATCGCCGCAGTCGAGGGCATCTGGGAGACAGAAAAAGGCGCACCCCTTACCCTGTTCGGATTTCCGGATGAAGAAACACGCACAACGCATTTTGCAGTTGAAGTACCGAAGCTCGCGAGCATCATCCTGACGCATCATGCCGACGGCGAACTTAAGGGATTGAATGAATTCGAAGAGGCACACCCACCGGTTGCTCCTCTTTTCTGGAGCTTCCGCGTAATGGTCGGCATGGGCTTCCTGATGCTCGCAGTCGCCTGGTGGGGCAGCTATGCGCTCTTTCGCGACAAGGTCGGCCCTTGGTTACTGCGCACGCTTAGCTGGATGACATTCGCCGGATGGGTCGCAAGCCTCGCAGGCTGGTATGTTACCGAAATAGGTCGTCAGCCTTGGGTTGTACAAGGTTATATCCGCGCGAGCGAAGTTGTTGCCGACCACGCAGGCGGCATGGTGCTCAGCACCTTAATCGGATACCTGCTGCTGTATGCATTCCTACTTCTATTCTACATCCTCACGCTTATGCACATGTCTTCTAAGCCGGCACGCTCGCTAAAAGAAAGCATGGATTTCGCAGCGCCTAGCATAGGTACGCCTGGATCAGCAGTCACCCTAGGAGCGCTATAATGGAGTATTGGCTACCGCTAATTTTTGTAAGCCTAATGGGGCTAGCCCTACTGCTCTATATTATTCTAGACGGCTACGATCTCGGAATTGGAATCTTGCTCCCGCTTGCAACTGACGATGAGAAAGACCGCATGATTGAAACCATCGGGCCTTTCTGGGACGCAAACGAGACTTGGATAGTGCTTGGCATAGGTATTTTGCTCATAGCCTTCCCTAGCGCGCACGGCATGATCCTGACACACCTTTATATCCCAGTTACGCTCATGTTATTTGGCTTGATCTTGCGAGGTGTAGCATTCGATTTCCGCGTGAAGGTCACAGCAGAGTACAAACGCCTATGGAACAATCTGTTCTTCATAGGTTCACTTCTAGCAGCCATGGCGCAGGGTTGGATGCTCGGCACTTATGTTATGGGACTCGAAAGCAGTTTCACTAGCATCGCATTCTCGATAGCAATTTCTTTCTCACTTCCAGCCTTCTATGTCGTTCTCGGGTGCGGATGGTTATTCATTAAAAGTTCTGGTGAGATCTACACGAAAGCTGCCAAATGGGCGCGCACAGCCATTTTGCCGATGGGCATCGGTCTATTTCTAATTTCAATTGCTACACCCATTGCAAGTAGCACGATTGCGGCGAAGTGGTTCACTTTGCCCGCAGCAATCGGCTTACTCCCTATCCCACTAATGACAGGCGTTGCCTATATCACTGCGCTATGGGTATTGTCTAAGGAAGAGATCTTAAGAGCCGGTTATGGCTGGATTGTTTTCGTGTGCATGGTAGTGATGTGTCTGATGATGGCATTAGGACTCGCTTATAGCATCTTCCCAGATATCGTCATCGGAAAACTTGATATTTGGGAGAGCGCTGCCTCCACCGCATCACTCGAATTTGCCCTCATAGGAACGGCAATCGCAGTTCCCATGATTCTGATCTACACAGCATTTATTTATAAAATTTTCTACGGAAAATCACGGCCATTGAGCTACGAATAAACATCTCAAGAATTTGAAACTAATCACTCTTGCGTTAGCGTGGGAGCGAAACAAGGAGGTCAACATGAACGCAGCGATCGATAACAGCACTTTGATTCCAGTCGTCACGCCATTCTTTGATGCCGAGAGCAATACATTCTCTTATGTCGTCAAAGATCCTAGCTCTGCCGCGTGCGCAATAATCGATAGCGTGCTCGGCTTGGATTACGCGTCAGGCGGCATTAGCCATGAAGGCGCGGATGCGATGATAAAGTTTATCCGCGACAACGAGCTAAGGATTGAATGGATAATCGAAACGCATGCGCATGCCGATCATATTTCTGCAGGCCATTACATATGCGATAAGATCGGTGGAAAGCTCGCTATTGGCGAACAAATAAAGACAGTGCAAAAAGTTTTCGGCGGTATCTATAACATCGATAACGAACTTGCTCACGATGGCTCGCAGTTCGATCACCTCTTCACTGACGGGGAAACTTATAAAATCGGAAATCTCGAAGGGCATGTTATGCATACCCCTGGACACACACCTGCGTGTATGTCGCATCTAATCGGTGATGCGCTATTCGTAGGCGATACGCTATTTATGCCGGACGCCGGAACTGCGCGTGCCGACTTCCCTGGGGGCGATGCTGCTACACTTTACCGCTCAATTCACAAATTGCTTCAGCTCCCTGGTGAGACCCGTGTGTTTATGTGCCACGACTATGGCCCAAATGACCGCGAGCTCGAGTATGAAACAACCATCGCTGAGGAACGCGAGCGAAATATCCATGTCAACCAATCTATAAGCGAAGATGAATTTGTGAAAATGCGTACCGCGCGAGATAAAACACTCGCCATGCCGCATTTAATCCTGCCGTCGCTACAGGTCAACGTTCGCGCTGGTGAATTTCCTGCAGCCGAGGACAATGGGCTCGTCTATCTCAAAGTGCCAATAAATGCATTCAAATAGCACGAGTAGATTCAGACCTTTAGATCATTTCTGTTAAAGAATAAACATAAATAATGACTAGCTCTAAGTAAAAATTCTAGGAGAAGAACAATGCGCATCATGACGCTAAACGACACACTCACAGTTTCGGCTCAAGTTGAAATAGATGATCTTGCCGAACTGAAAGCCAATGGCGTAACAACACTCGTTTGCAATCGTCCCGATGGCGAGTCGCAAGACCAAGTGACATTTGACGCTATTTCGGCTGCTGCTGACGCGCTAGGGATTGCGGTCGTTAATCTGCCTTTCAAGTCAGGCGAACAGACAGATGCGCAGGTTCAGACTTTCGCTGACTTACTCGAGCAGGCCCAAGCGAAAGCCGAGAAAATTCACGCCTACTGCCGAACCGGTAATCGAACGGTTTGCCTTTGGTCAGCCGCAGCGGTTAGTCGAGGCGCCGGCGCTCAGGAGGTACTCGAAAAGGCGAAGGAAGTCGGATTCGATGTTACCGACGCAGTCAAACCCTATGTCGCAGACAAAGAAATCGCCGCTGCTTCTACACAGAACGAGGGTGCAGCAAAACCTTCGTTCGACGTGGTAATAGTTGGCGCAGGATCGGGAGGGATCGCTGCAGCAGCGAGCCTACTCAAACGTAAAGGCGATTTACGTATCGCCTTGGTAGATCCAGCCGAGTCACATTACTATCAGCCTGGGTGGACAATGGTAGGCGGAGGCGTGTTCAACAACACGCAAACAAAGCGCAACATGCGCGACCTGATTCCTAGCAACGTCTCATGGATCAAACAAGCTGCCGTCGGCTTTACACCGACCGAAAATACGGTTCAGTTAGATAACGAGCAGTCGCTTCATTATCAGCACCTTATCGTCGCTCCCGGGCTTGTGCTTAACTGGGATGGCATCAAAGGGCTCAAAGAGAGTCTCGGTAAGAACGGCGTCACGTCCAACTATTCCTATGAATATTCAGCCTACACTTGGGAACTTGTAAAAGGACTTAAGAAAGGGCGCGCAATCTTTACCCAACCACCGATGCCGATCAAATGCGCGGGCGCTCCTCAGAAAGCGTTATATCTTTCCGGCGACCATTGGCGTCGCACCGGTGCGCTAAAAGATATCAACATCGATTTCTTCAATGCTGGCGGAGTTCTTTTCGGTGTCGCAGCGTACGTTCCAGCGCTGCAGAAATATATTGAGAAATACCATGCCAAGACTCATTTCAATCATACTCTTGTCGAAGTCGACGGCGAAAATAAGCGCGCCTATTTTAAATCGTCTGAGGAAGGGAAAGAGAATGACGTAATCTGCGAAGAGTTCGATATGATTCACGTGTGCCCACCACAGAAAGCGCCGGATTTTGTTGCTAACAGCGTACTTGCCGATGCCGGTGGCTGGCTCGACGTCGATCAATTCAGTCTGCAACATAAGAAATTTGCGAATGTTTGGGGATTAGGCGACGTAATGAACACCCCCAATGCCAAAACCATGGCTGCTGTGCGCAAGCAGGTGCCGGTTGTGGCTGCTAACATCATTAGCTCTATTAACGGTCGAGATCTCCAGGCAGGATACGATGGCTACGGTTCGTGCCCACTTACGGTCGAACGCGGTAAGATTGTGCTCGCGGAGTTTGGCTATGGTGGCAAGCTTCTTCCTTCATTTCCGTCATTTTTACTTAATGGCACTCGCCCAACGTGGGCAGCGTGGATTCTTAAAAAGGACATGCTCCCCGCGATCTATTGGCATGCGATGTTGAAGGGTCGCGAGTGGCTCGCAGCACCCAAGAAGCTGAAGTCGCTAAGAAGTTAGTCTTTATTGCGCTGCAGATGCGTCCTGCACTGCAGCAAAATTAAGTACCGTGAACCAAGGAAAGAGTTGAATGCGAAGGAGCGATAAATTACTGCCGGCGCTGCGCTGGATACGCGGTTACGATGGACAGACTTTTAGCAGTGACCTGATCGCTGCGATCATTGTGACAATTATGCTAATACCGCAATCCTTAGCCTATGCGCTGTTAGCTGGACTGCCTGCGGAAGTCGGCCTCTACGCCAGTATTCTTCCACTCGCTGTGTACGCGCTTTTTGGTAGCAGTAGCACACTGTCGGTAGGACCGGTGGCAATCGCCTCGCTCATGACGGCGGCTGCTGTCGGTGAGGTTTCAGCGAGTGATGGCGTCAGCGCAACTGCTGCTGCCATTACTCTTGCAGCACTGTCCGGAGGCATGCTCGCCGTATTTGGTTTATTGAGACTCGGGTTTCTTGCCAACTTTCTTTCGCACACCGTCGTGTCGGCGTTTATAACTGCGTCGGCTATCATTATCGCGCTCAGTCAGCTGCGCCATATTTTCGGCATCCAGGCTGGCGGAGATACGATCGGTGAACTTCTCCACTCAATTTGGATACATATCCCACAGCTTAATTTTTCGACCCTTTGGATAGGCGTGGGCGTAATTGTCTTTTTGATGCTTGTGAAGAGAAGCGGCGTTTCGTTTCTTACAAAGCTCGGCGTCAGTCGTTTCCGCGCGCAGCTGCTGACCAAGGTCGCACCTGTGCTAGCAGTCATTGCGACGATAGTTGCGGTTTCATCCCTAGGACTTGATGCTAATGGCGTTGCGGTAGTCGGTGCTATTCCTACTGGTTTACCAATGCTCGCTTTACCTGATTTCTCAATCGCACTCATTGAGGCGCTGTGGTTGCCTGCGCTTCTTATTTCGATTATCGGTTACGTAGAATCGGTATCGGTCGGTCGCACTTTAGGTGGCAAGCGGCAAGAGCGGATCGATGCGGATCAAGAACTCATTGGGCTCGGCGCCGCAAACGTCGCCTCGGCTTTTTCGGGCGGACTTCCAGTAACCGGCGGCTTTTCACGCTCGGTTGTTAACTTCGACGCCGGCGCTGTCACGCAGGCTGCAAGTCTAATGACCGCGGCATTTATCGGCGTAGTCTCTCTATTCCTAACGCCATTACTTTACAGCCTACCTAAAGCTACCCTCGCCGCCACGATTATTGTAGCGGTTATTGCCCTCGTCGATTTCTCGGTTATCAAAAAGACCTGGCGCGTCTCCAAGGGAGATACGGCAGCTGTGTTGGTCACGATGTTTATTACCTTGGGGTTCGGCGTCGAAGCCGGTGTTTCCTGCGGCATATTGGTATCGATTGGTCTACACCTCTATCGCACCTCCAAACCTCATATAGCCGAAGTGGGACTTATCGAGGGCACCGAGCATTTCCGCAATGTGCGCCGTTATCAGGTCGAATGCTACCCACAGATTCTTACTCTTAGAGTCGACGAAAGCCTCTTCTTTGCCAACGCCTCTTATCTTGAGGAACGCATTTATTCTGCTGCGTTCGATAACGGCGACATCGCACACGTAATACTTATGTGTACGGCGATAAATGAGATTGACTACACGGCATTAGAGACACTAGAGGCGATCAACCTGCGTTTAAAACAGCAGGGAATTACACTGAACCTGTCGGAGGTGAAGGGACCCGTGATGGACATGCTCAACCGCACCGATTTCTTCGAGCATCTTAGCGGCGAGGTTTATCTGAGTCAGTTTGAGGCCTTTAGCGCTGTTCGGGGGAAGCTGGGGCTTGGCTGACCTTCGCCGATCGTCGACATCTTTCCGAGCAGTATTTAACCTCGTTCCAGTTTTTCTCCCATTTTTTCCGCCACGCAAAAGGCAGCTCGCAGACGGGACACGTTTTCTGAGGAAGATCCTGTTTCTTGACGCCGCGCATTAGTCTGAGGAAGTACTATTATTTTGCTTCACGACTGGCCTGCGCATAAAGGTAAGCAGGAAGAGCACAGGACAAACCGATACCAAGGTTCAAAAGCATAAAAAACCAAGGTGCTGGACTTTCGCCTTTCGTCTGTGAACGACGTGCAAACATAAATAGCCAGAATACAAAAGAGCTAATGAGGAGATCGGCGGTAAATCCGCCGCTCGCAGAATTTGCAAAAAGCGCGGCAACGAAATCCGAAACACTTACCCCGTACTCACCGAAAAAATCTAAAAAGAAAAGATAAGGCACTGCAGCGCCGAGTATCGCAAGCAAAAGGTAGGTGCTTTTGAGTGTCATAACGGTGTAACCCTTTCTGTGTTGATCAACTTCTTTCTATCGCGATCTGATTGACTCACTCACCAAAGAATCTGTTAGATGACCCCCTGCTCAATAAGGTCAGCTGCGTAATTAGCAGCGCGTGCGCTGAACGCCATATACGTAAGCGATGGGTTCTGACATGCTGCCGACGTCATAAACGAACCGTCGGTAATAAACAGGTTTGGCACATCGTGCGCCTGACACCAACCGTTTAGCACGGAAGTCTCTCGATCTCGTCCCATGCGCGCGCTGCCCATTTCGTGAATGCGGTTGCCAGGTTTGGTGAGATTAACTGGTGTCGCGGTGATTTGTGTACAGCCCGCTGCCTCAAGCATCGCAACAGCGTCTTTGCTGGCTTCCTCCAACATTTTATATTCGTTTTCGCCATACTTAACGTTAAATAAAGCGAGAGGGTTGCCCCATTTATCGCGCTTGCTAGGATGAAGAGTAACGCGGTTATCTGGATTAGAGAGTTGCTCTCCAAAAGCGCCGATGCCGATACGCCAAGCGCTCGGTAATCTGTGCGCTTCCTTAAACGCTCGACCGATGCCAGGGATTTGACCGCCGGCATTACCCACAGAGGTTGCGCCTCCTTGGAAACCAAATCCCCGGCGATACGGTTTGTCTTGTCCGTTTAGATTGGCGTAACGCGGAATATAAATCCCACCGCTTGGGCGTCTACCAAACGTCGTTTTGTTATCGAATCCGCTAAGGTAACCGGTCGCATTTGCGCCGCTAACGTGGTCCATTAAATTGCGGCCCACTTGATCGGAATGATTCGCCAGCCCATTAGGGAACGTCTCTGACTTAGACTGGAGCAAAATCATTGCAGACGCTATCGTGGACGCATTTAGAAAAATAACTTTTGCTGTATAGGTGCGTTTCTCATTCGTCTCCGCATCGATTACGCGTACACCAGAAACACGATTGCTTACTGCGTCGTATTCAATAGACTCAACTATCGCGTTATGAACCATGGTTAGGTTACCAGTGCGCTCTGCGGCGGGGAGGGTCGCATTGAGCGACGAGAAATATGCCTTAAAGCTGCAGCCTTGGTGGCAATGGTTACGTACTTGGCAATTGCTGCGTCCAAGCGATTTCTGCTCTTCAGTCGCATCTGTAAGGTGTGCGATGCGCGCAGGAATTACATTGCGTTCTGGGAAACTAGACTCAACGCTTGCCTTCAATGCTTTCTCGGCATCGGTAAGTTCAAACGCGGGCTGGAAAACACTATCAGGTAGATGTGGAAGCCCTTCGGCGCTGCCAGAAATACCAATAAAGGTCTCGACCTTGTTATACCAAGGCTCAATATCGGCGTAGCGGATCGGCCAGTCTATCGCATGGCCTTCGCGCGCGTTTGCACCGAAATCGAGATCGCTCAAACGGTAGGTTTGGCGTGACCACATAATCGACCGCCCCGCTGTATGGTATCCGCGTAGCCAGTCGTAGGTCGTGCCCTCAGCTTCTTCGTAGGGATGCTCAGAATCTTTTACCCAGAAGTGCTTTGTCGATTCTTTAATCGCGTAGGCCACGCCACCGTATTGACGCGGATAGTGTTCCGCTATCTCCTCCTGCGCAACATTGTCGAGATTCGGTTTCTCCCAAGGGGCTAAATTGTCAGTGTAATCGCGCTCGGGAATTATTTCTGGACCTCGTTCCAACACCAACACCTTGAGTCCACGCTCGGTAAGCTCTTTGGCCGACATGCCGCCACTCATTCCCGACCCTACTACTATCGCATCGAAATCTGCCACTGTGGTTATCCTCTCTTCAATTCTTTTGAAGCCGCCGTAAGGCGCTCGTATCATTATTTAGCGCAACGCAGTTATGCGCGCAGAGTTATGCGAAGTTACGCAGGCGTTATGTCGACGCTAGGATCCCAGCGGCCGGGTAAGGCGACCCATTTTAGTTCTTGGACGGCGCCACCTTCGGTCGCGAAATAGGCCTGCGTTATCCAACCCTTAAAACGGCGATAGCCTTCCATGCTCTGATCGATTTCGAACGCACGTGCGTCGAGTTCCGCCAATGCCTCCTCGGCAGCCTCTTGCGCCGCGCGCTCGAATGGAACTCCAACGGCAGAATCAAGATCCGCGCGCAGTCGCGCGAGTGCTGCGCGGTGTGCGCGCTGAGTTTCTGCACTTGCCCAATCGCTCATGAGGCCATCGAGGTAACCGGCAACATTCACGTCGAGCGCGCCAGGTGTCTCTGTTCGAGGAATGATGAGATCGGAAACGCGGCTAACGAGCGCCATCTCGTCGCCTGTATAGAATCGCCCTGGGTTGTGCGGTGCGGTCGCCGTGACCGCTGGCGCCTTATCTCCGCAGGCGCTAAGGGTCGCCGCGCCGCCTACCGATAAGATTAAGCCTTGGATAAACTCTCTTCTGGTCTTCATTCTTCTTTCCTCGTTTTCTTACCGCTTAGTGCTGCGCTACTCGCGCGCTCGCAGATTAAAATCTCATTCGGCGAACCGATTCGATGCTCGTGGTCACAGACTCGAACGCGTCAACAGGATTGTCGTGTTCGACGAAATAATGTTTAAAACCACCGGTATCGGTATGCGCGAAAATAGATTCGAAGTCGATCGAGCCCTCGCCCACCGCTACCATCTTTCGGTCAGCAGAAAGGTCTTTCACGTGCAGCATACTGAAGCGGCCTGCATGTTCTTTGACATAGCGGAGGGGATCGGCCCCAGCATAGGCTATCCAGAACAGATCGAGCTCCATATCGACAAGCGCCGGATCAGTCTGTGCAAGCAGCATGTCATAGGGAACAACGCCATCGACTGCGGCAAATTCAAAATCATGGTTGTGGTAAGCGATTTTGAGACCCGCATTGCGACAAGCCTCACCCGCTCCGTTGAGCGTATCGACAAGCCGCTTGTAGTGATCGAGTGTTCTCTCGTTCTCTTGCAAATAAGGAATGACAATATAATCTTGGCCAATCCCTACTGCCCGCTCAATTTCAATTTGTAGATTATCGCGGACTGCTGCCCATTGGATATGCGCCGCCGGTGACACTAATCCGTTCGCGTCAAGCGCCGCTTTAATCTGAGCCGCGCTGCGGCCGTAATAGCCAGCAAACTCCATCTCTTTATAACCAAGCTCGGCTACACGTGCTAGCGTGCCATCAAAGTCATCGGCAAGTTCGTTGCGCAGTGTGTAGAGTTGCAGCCCAATGTTTTCGACTCGGCGCGATTGTGCGCGAGCGAATGACGGAAGCAGCACACTGCTTGTGATGCCGGCAGCGAAAAGCCCACTGCGATTTAGAAATTGTCGACGGCTAATGCTTACCATTGTGCGTAGTCCTTTTTTAGATTCTGAATTACTACAGCGTCACCCAGCTACAGCCATTTGCCATTGACTCTACCGCCGCTGTCACAAAACGTACACCCTTTACACCGTCGGCGACAGTGGGGAGCAGTCGCGAAGGATCGTCTTCATGGCCATGGTTAATTCCATCGCTAGAGACAATCAGATCGGCAAAGTCGCTGTAGAGCGTGGCGAAGCCCTCGATAAACCCTTCGGGATGACCCGCAGGGATTCGTGTAACAACGCTTGCCGAGAGACCCGCTCCGCCGCGAGTGAGCGTGCGCATCGGCTCGCCTAAGGGACGATGTATGAGCTGATTAGGGTTCTCTTGAAACCATTCCAGACTCCCCGTTTCGCCATAGACTCGCAACCGAAGCGCGTTTTCCTGTCCCGCCGCGACCTGACTCGCCCAGAGCATCCCCCGAGCGCCGCTGGCGTATCGCAGCAGAATATGGGCGTTGTCGTCGAGGACGCGGCCGGGGACGAAAGAAGAGAGATCGGCAAGCAGGCTTGTCGGCTGCATGCCACAAACAAATCCCGCGAGATGGAACGCGTGCGTGCCTATGTCCCCGATGCTACCGCCTGCGCCCGCACGAGCGGGGTCGGTTCGCCATGCCGCTTGCTTCTGCCCACTGGCTTCGATATTCGTTGCAAGCCAGTCTTGTGGATATTCGACCTGTACTAATCGAATCGCACCAAGGGCTCCGGAGGCAACTAGGTGGCGCGCCTCACGGACAAGTGGATAACCGCTGTAGTTATAGGTCACGGCAAACTGTGCGTTACTTTTGCTTACGATCTCGGCGAGTTCTTGTGCCTGGGCATAGTCGTTAGTGAGCGGCTTATCGCAAATGACATGAATACCTTCAGCGAGCAGCGCTTTAGCGGGTTCGAAATGCAAATGATTCGGCGTAACGATTGCTACTGCTTGCACGCCGTCTTCGCGCTGTGATTCTACTCGCGCCATCTCCTCGAAAGACACATAAGTGCGATCGGCGGCAATGCCCAATGCCCGGGCTGATTCGCGTGCCCGCTCAGGGTCGGCACTAAGAGCGCCCGCACAAAACTCGAAACGGTCGTCGAGACGAGCAGCTAAGCGATGCACTTCGCCTATGAACGCGCCCTGTCCTCCTCCCACCATACCCAAGCGAATTCGTGCAACCATTAGTCTAAACCCAGAATGCGCGCATTGGCTGCGTCGTTGGTACCCGCATCAGCGAAATCGTCGAAAGCACGATCGGTAACGCGAATGATATGATCTTTAATAAACGCAGCGCCTTCGCGCGCGCCGTCTTCGGGGTGTTTGAGGCAGCACTCCCACTCAAGCACCGCCCAGCCCTCGAAATCGTTAGCGGCTAGTTTAGAGAACATCGCGCGAAAATCGACTTGGCCATCGCCTAGCGAGCGGAACCGGCCTGCCCTATCGACCCAAGGCTGATAGCCACCATAAACGCCTTGTCTAGCAGTTGGATTGAACTCGGCATCTTTAATATGTACGAGCTTTATGCGCTCTTTATAGACATCCATAAAAGCCAGATAGTCCAGTTGCTGCAAGACCATGTGGCTGGGGTCGAACAGAATATTGGCTCGTGGATGGTTGTTGACTCGCTCGAGAAACATATCGAAAGTCACGCCATCGTGCAGGTCTTCTCCGGGATGAAGCTCAAATCCGATGTCAACACCCGCGTCGTCAAACGCGTCGAGGATAGGAAGCCAGCGCGCCGCGAGTTCATCAAACGCCGTCTCCACCAAACCGGCGGGACGCTGGGGCCACGGGTAAAAGTATGGCCATGCTAGCGCCCCCGAGAAACTCGCGTGTGCGGTCAGCCCGAGTCTGCGCGAAGCCTTTGCTGCAAGCATGAGTTGGTTCACCGCCCAGTCTTGGCGGGCATCAGGCCTGCCGCGCACATTCGCAGGGGCAAAGCCGTCGAACATCTCATCATAGGCTGGATGCACAGCGACAAGCTGACCTTGTAAGTGAGTCGACAGCTCGGTTATCTCTATTCCGTGATTCGCTAAGGTATCGCGAAGATCATCGCAATAGGACTGACTTTCGGCGGCGAGTTCGAGGTCGATCAGGCTAGGCTCGCCGCTGGGCAATTGAATACCTTTGTAACCTAAATCGGCCGCCCACGCGGCAATGCTATCGAGCGAATTAAACGGTGCATGCTCACCGACAAACTGTGCTAGAAAAATTGCTGGCCCTTTGATCGTCTTCATCTCTGTTCTCTTCTACCTGGTTCTAGAACGGTGAGTCTGGAAAATAGTAGTCTTCGGCATTCTCTCTAGTTATGAGCGGCGAGCCCAGTATATATTCGCCTTCGATAGGCGTATCGGAGATAAACTTAAGTGCCGTAAGCTCCATCGCCGTAGAGATCATCGATGGTGGGTAGAGAACGTCTACCGGTGTCAGCTCGTCGCCGTCTAGCACACGCTTCACGATATCTTTCATGCCGCCACCGCCGACAATGAATAATTCCTCTTGACGCCGAGCTTGCCTGACCGCCTGAATGACGCCGATTGCGATATCATCGTCTTGCGCCCAAACCGCATCTATTTCTGAAAACCGCGAGAGAAAATCCTGCATTACGGTGAAGCCGTCGTCGCGATTCCAGTTGGCGTACTGATCGTCTAACACTTCGATATTGCTTCCTTCGAGTGCCAACATAAATCCGTCAAAGCGTTGCTCATCGATCACCGTCGGCATCCCGCGCAGCACAACAATTTTACCGTTACCGTCTAAACGCTCTTTTATATACTCGCCCGATACACGTCCCATTTCCGCGTTATTGCCAGCGACATACACATCGTGGATACCCGGTTCGCTAAGACCACGGTCAACAACGGTGACGAACACGCCTCGGCGCTTCGTATTGCGCACCGGGCCCGTTAGCGGCGCAGACTCGAAGGGCAATATAACGAGCGCATCCATTCGATGAATCGCCACCAAGTCTTCCAAATCGTTCGCCTGCTCTGACGCGCTATTGGCAGTCACGAGGACAACTTTAAGCCCTGGGTTCGCCGCTTCGAGTCGCGCTTTTGTCTGCTCGGCGTGAAAATTCAAACCACCGGCCCAGCCATGAGTCGCCGCAGGAATAGAGACACCGATTGTTTGTGCGCGAAGAGTCGGTGCCACCGCGAGCAACAGACTCGACGCAGCGAGAGTGAGTATTGAATGCTTGGCAAACTTGCATACCGTGTTTATGACGGTGCCCGCAAACAAAGAGCTAAGACATAAAATCTCGCCGAGGCTGCCACTAGCAGAATGTGCACGTACCGCTTTCATCTCGTTGTTCGTCATGCTTATCACCTGTATTTTGACTTAGTCCTTCGCGCGCCATGCGCCTCGCTGGAGGTACACAGCGACAATCACTATTACACCTTGCACCGCACCATTGAGATAATTGCTAACCGCATCCGTAAGGTTCAGTATGTTGCCAATTAGCGTGAGTATCAACGCACCAACAACCGTGCCCCCTATGCGTCCATAACCACCCTTGAGCATCGTGCCACCAATAATCACCGCAGCGATCGCTTCGAGCTCCCAGAGAATACCCGTCTGTCCCGATGCAGAACCGAGTCGTGGCACATAAATAATCGTCGCTATCGATACGCAAAGACCCTGTAAAATATAAGTCGCAGTTTTTACGCGGTCTACGTTGATGGCCGAATAATGTGCAACGCTCTCGTTAGATCCCACTGCAAAACAGTGGCGTCCGAATACTGTCATATTCAATAGCACGTAGCCGATTACTGCCACAGCCAAAAATACCCAGACTGGATAGGGCAAGCCGAACAGGGTGCCGTAATAGACTTCGCTATAGACATCCCCGAGCGTGAAGTTGAGCGAAAGCGTGCCGCCATCGGCCATGTAAGTAACGAGCGAGCGGTAAATACCCATCGTACCCAAGGTCACGATAAACGCTTCGATCTTCGCCTTCGTGGTCAGCAGGCCATTGATCATTCCTGCAAGCCCACCAATCGCCGCTGAGGCCACTATAGCCAAGAAGATTATTGTCACCAGAGAGTCTATCGTGGCCATTAGCGCATTCATCAGTAGAATCATACAGCCAGAAATAAACGCGGCCATCGAACCAACTGACAAGTCAATTCCGCCGGTGGTGATAACAAATGTAGCGCCGATTGCAACAATGCCAATGAATGAACTGCGTGCAAGAATATTACTGACATTGCCTGCGCTCAGAAACGCGTCGTTAACGAAAATACCGAGAATGAATAAGGCAACAAGAGCGATGAAAGGCCCCGCTGTCTTGAAGTCTATTTTTGTCATCTACTGTCCCATTTTAGCATCGCCACGAACTGCGGCCTCATGCTGTTTTCCTATGCCGCAGCAGCCTTAAGCCCTGTCGCGTAACGCATAATCTCGTGTTCTGTTATCTCGTTGCCGCTAAGCACACCGACAATGTTACCTTGATGCATCACTGCAACCCGATGAGCCATTCCAATCACCTCGCTCATGTCTGAAGAGATGATAATCACAGCCTTCCCAGCTGCGGCTAGTTCAGCAAGAAAGTGATAAATCTGACTTTTCGTTCCGATGTCGATGCCGCGCGTAGGCTCGTCCACAATCACTATGTCTGGCGTGGTTTCGAGCATTTTCGCAAGAAGCAGTTTCTGCTGATTGCCCCCAGACAGATTACCGGCCACCACGCCTGTATCACGCATGCGGATATCGAATCTATCTACGGCCTTTTCGAAGGCAGATTGTTCAGCGCGCGTATCTATAATGATGCCTGCAAAATGCGCCAACGCATAAAGCGAGAAATTTTCTCTCAACCCTTTGTTCAGAAGTAGACCGCTGCCTTTCCTATCTTTAGTTAAGTAAGCAACACCGTGAGCACGAGCGTCAGTAAAGCTGTTAAGGCGGACCTCTTCTCCGTGCACAAAAATTTTCGACTCTGAGCCTAACTGAGCCGGGCGCAGACCCACAAGCGTTTCAAAAAGCGCCGTCCGTCCCGAGCCGACGAGCCCAGAGAATGCCAGTATTTCTCCGCGGCGAAGCTCAAAATTTTCTGGTGCGCTCACCCCCGCGACATGCAAACCGTGAATAGAAAGCGCCACGCTCGCCAACTCGTCTGGAGCTGGCACCTTCGGGTAGAGGGAGCTAAGTTCGCGGCCGACCATTAACCGCGCCATATCGTCCTTACTCAGTGTCGCGGCTGGGTAGCAACCAACGAGGTCACCATCGCGGATGACGGTAATGCGATCGGCGATACGCTCTATCTCTTCGAGCTTGTGTGAAATATAGATAATCCCAACGCCGCGTCCGCGTAGGCGATCAATTAATTCAAATAGTGCAGTGCTCTCTTTTTGAGTTAACACTGCGGTCGGTTCATCTAGAATAAGCACGCGTGCGTCTTTAGCGAGCGTCTTCGCAATCTCAACCATCTGCTTGTCGGCTACAGAGAGACTCGAGACTAAGGTCGTTGGATCTATGGTGCAGTGAAGCGTGGCAAGATAATCCCGACTAAGATCATTCATTTTTTTCTTGTCGAGGAACAAGCTAGCCAGTCCCTTACCGCAAAGTTCGCTCCCAAGAAAGATGTTCTCAGCCACGCTAAGCTGCTCGGCGAGATTGAACTCTTGATGAATAAGAACAACCCCCGCCGCCTCGGCTGAGGCGTGGGTCCAGTCTCTTGCTGCGATTGATTGCGCCGTGTCTGCGTTGTCGGTCATTATCGACGGGACCACGCTATTGTCAGAGCCAGAAAACTCTTGCTTCGTATTTACATAAAGGTGGCCGTCGTTTCTTGCCTCGAACCCAGAGAGACATTTCACCAACGTTGACTTCCCTGCACCGTTCTCACCTAGGATGGCATGAATTTCTCCTCGTCGAAGATCGAAGTCTATGCCGTGAAGCACTTCGATTTCCCCATAGGATTTTTTCAAATTCTTTACTGCTAACAGAGAGTCGTGCGGCGGCGCTTCAACCTGTGATTCCTGCGACGTTATCGCCATCGCTTTATTCGCTGCGTCGCCATTAGCCACCTGAACCATGAATTAGCGATTCCACATATTGGGCAGCACGGTGCTGTTATAGGTTTTTTGACCACGTTCGAGATGCGCTCGCAGCGAGTTGACGATCTCCGGCTGTTCACGCGCGAAGCTGTATGTTTCAGACGGGTCTTTTACCACGTCAAACAAAAGCCCGACGGGGCCATAATAGGAATCAGGATTATCGAAGCTGTTCGTCGCCGTACGATAGCGAGACTCAAGCACGAGTTTCCATTGGCCGCTACGCACACCCGCAATCCTATCGGCGTCAAAAAGAAAAAGTGCCTCATGAGGCGAAACTGCATTCTCTGTCAGCATTGCCGTAATGTTTTTTCCGTCTATGGCGCGATCGTCCGGTAAGTCACCACCCGCAAGCGCGACAAGCGTCGGTAGAAGATCGATGTTCATCGCCGGCTCATTCGACACCAAGCCTTGAGGGATCATGCCAGGCCATTGCGCAATGAACGGCACGCGCTGTCCACCTTCCCATGAACTGCCTTTGCGATCGCGAAAGGGGCCAGGGCTACCTTCCCACCAAGGACCGTTGTCGGAGGTGAAAATGACTAAGGTATTGTTCGCCACCCCTAATTCCTCGAGCTTGGCAAGGATCTCTCCCATGCTCCAGTCGATCGTCTCAACGACATCGCCATAGAGACCCGCATCGGATTGCCCCTCAAAAGGCGCTGTCGTGTAAAGAGGAACGTGCGGGAAGCTGTGGGGCAAATAGAGGAAGAACGGATCTTCATTGGCGACGCTGTCTTCAACGAACGCCAATGCCTGTTCGGTATAACGCTGCGTCAGCGTTTCCTGCACGACTGGGTCTTCGATCATTGCTTCTTGGCTGTAAAGTTCGAGAGGCAGCATGTCATTGCTGTGCAGAACACCAAAGTAGGTATCGAACCCAGCATGCAACGGCGACCATTCGACCCGGCTGCCAAGGTGCCACTTTCCGAAGAGTCCGGTTCGATAGCCTAGCGGCTGCAGCGCTTCGGCGATCGTCACTTCTTCCTCCGCGAGGTGAATCTCGTTAGTCGGCCGCGCCACGTCATTAACCAGCCCTAGCCGAATTGGATACCGACCGGTTAATAATCCTCCGCGCGCCGCCGTGCAGATGTTCGCACTCGAATAAAAGCTATCGAAACGAGCACCATTCAGCGCCATGCGGTCGAGATTTGGCGTCTTTATCAGCTTAGCGCCATAGACGCCGAGATCGCCATAGCCGAGGTCGTCGGCCATAACAATGACGAAATTTGGTTTATCGCTCGCCGCACTCACTGCGGCGCTGGCAACAAACAAACTAAGCGCGATGGCACCTAAAATTTTTACTTTAGATACAGATCGAAAATTCATTCTCTTTACCCTCACAACCACGACTCTCTGGTGAATCATCGATTCACCAGAGACTAAAGAGGTGTTTATGGATTGCGCGTTCCGGGAATTACTTCAAAGCTTGGATCAAACTCAACCAAAACCGAATTCAGCTGCATAAGTAACCCCGCGTTACCAGTTACAGTGCCGATACCACTTTGCAATTGAGATCCGAGTGTGGCCTGCCCCATGATGATGGTTTCGACGTCGCTACGATTCATTGTGATTGTGATATCGGGATTGGGCGCTAGATAGCCTTCGATGTTAGAAAGTGTCCCACCACTCAGTTCGACGACAAAAGTTTCACTCGTATCAGGCGTAATGAAATTGAGTACAAAATTAATTTCATCTGCGGCTTGGCTATCGACGCGTGTGGCTACCGCATCCCACCACTGCCCAGTTGTCATCGCGCGCGCAACTGTCGGGCTGCCACCTCGAGGGCTCTCATACGGCCTGACGCCGTTGCGTAACTCCTCAGCAGAAGAAAGGAACACATGACGCACACTTGCGCTTTCGTATTGATATCCAAGCTGTTCGAATACGTCGGCCAACAAGTCTTTCGCTTCGGTATTCGAAGGCTCAGCATAGACAAGCTTATTCAGCAGCTCCATTGCATGACGATAGCTCCCTTCGCTAACAAGCTCGCTGCTTCTCGCGATTATTTTCTCACTTCCTCCCATCATCTCCACATAAAGCGGGGCCGAATCAGCAGGCGAAAGCGGCACGAGCGTTGCCGGATTGCCATCCCAGTAGCCTAGATAGCGATTGATCACTGCGCGTGAATTATGGAATTCCGACCCATGGTACTGACGAGCGCTCCACTTCTGCTGCAAGCTTAGGGGGACCTGATACTCATTGTGAATTTCATTGATCGTTACGCCTTGATTCGCAAGATGCAGCACTTGGTTATTGAGGTTCGCGTAGGCATCTCTCTGAGTGCGCAGTACTTCCTGAATTCGCTCGTTGCCCCAACGCGGCCAGTTGTGTGACGAGACCATAACCTCTGCCTCAAGACCAAACTCATAGAGCGCAGCGTTGATTTGCTTCGACCATGCTAGGGCATCTCGCACCAGTGCGCCGCGAAGTGTATACACATTGTGGATGGTTGCCGTAATGTTTTCTGCCGCCCAGAAAACTTTGTGATCGGGGAACCACGCATTCATCTCTGCTGGCGCTTCGGTGCCCG
This sequence comes from Gammaproteobacteria bacterium, assembly GCA_017853205.1. Taxonomy (GTDB): domain Bacteria; phylum Pseudomonadota; class Gammaproteobacteria; order Pseudomonadales; family Pseudohongiellaceae; genus UBA9145. The sequence goes on along the minus strand of JAFMKB010000004.1, from coordinate 13,989 downwards.
GTGTATTTTGAAAATTTACGCGTATGCCGTCTATTATGTGCTCTTCAAATGGCTCGGTAACAACAACCGTGGGCGGGATGAGGCCCGCGGCACCAACCGACAGTCCCTTGCCTATGGCCGAGTCGACCTGCCCAAAAGGGCTAGAGGGAATAAGTCGGCCATACTGAAAGCCCGCGCGACGCGACATCGAATTACCGGCGTAGACATTCTCAGAAATAGCCTCCTCCATGAATCCTACGGGCGCATAGATAGCGACCTCGCCGTTGTTTACTGCGTCAATGCTCGTAACGCCTAACACACCACCGAAATGATCGATATGTGAGTGCGAGTACACTACCGCTTTGACCGGCAATTCGCCGAGCTGCTCATTGGCTAGTTTAAGCGCCGCCGCCGCGGTTTCTGCAGACAGCAAGACGTCGAAAAGTATCCAGCCCGTATCGCCCCGCACAAGAGTCATATTCGAGAGGTCGAAGCCACGCACCTGATAGATAAAATCTGGCACAACCTCGTAAAGACCGAAGTTCATATTAAGTGTTGCTTGCCGCTGGAGCGATGGATGCATTGAGTCGAACTCTTCACCGCTTAGCAAAAATTCGTATCGCCCCATATCCCAGACAACAGCGCCTTGAGAATTTAGGATCTGCTTTGAGGCGGGTTCTGCGATGAAGCCGCGGCGTGACTCGGCAAAGTCTCGATCGTCCTCAAAGGGGAGTGATTCGCGCAGTTCTTGTTGCAGTTCTGATGTGTGCACTGACGCTGGAGAACCCTTCGCATTGAAGTGATCCTGAGCAAACAGCGATCCGGCGAGTCCAAAGCTGACCACGGCAAGTGTTACCGCTGCCGCTTGAGGTGAAAAGTGTCGTACTCGAGCAGTGCCGTTTCCGCAACGCTTGTTTGCTTGGCCTGCGGAGAAAGTTGTTTTGTTCATTGTGATACCCCATTCGCGCTGCGTGATAGATCTGCGCTTGTTTTTATTGTCTGGGGAAAAGCAACTTTACCCCCCTGCTAATTCTGCAGCTAATGCCTGCAGCTGCTCGGAGCAGCCTTGTTCGCTCTTGAGTGTGAACAGATCGTCGGCGCGCGTGGCGCCGGGATTGATACACGCTAAGGGCAAGCCCGCCTGATGAGCATGACGACAAAATCTGAAGCCTGAATATACCATTAGCGAGCTGCCGATAACCAATAATGCGCCCGCCGCATTGATAGCCGTAAAAATTTCTTCGACTGTGGTACGGGGGACGGAATCGCCGAAAAACACCACGTCGGGTTTAAGTACCCCGCCGCAAGACTCGCAAGGTGGTACATTTATTTGATTTATTATGTCGTCGGGTACGTCTGCATCACCGTCCGGAGCGAGGGCGCCAGGGCTTGGCAGCGAGTGGTTATAGTCAACTAGGCGCTCTTGCATGCGCGCTCGATCGGTTCTCTCGCCGCAGCTTAAACAGATAACGCGATCAAGCCTGCCGTGCAGATCGATGACCTGTTGCGATCCTGCGCGCTGATGCAACCGGTCTACATTCTGAGTAACCAGCAAAGAGCCATATCCCGCTGCCTCGAGTCGGGCGAGCGCAAGGTGGGCGGCATTAGGTTGAGCCTGCCCGACGGCCGGCCATCCCGCATAGCTCCGCGCCCAGTACCTTTGTCTAGACGCCGGCTTTTCGACGAAATCTCGGTGTTGGATAGGGTCATTGCGTTGCCACTTGCCCGCGCTATCGCGATAGGTAGGAATACCCGAAGCAAGACTAATACCCGCACCTGTGAGGACAACCGTTCTAGGATTGGCGAGGAGGAAATCTTTAATCGCGTCGGTCACGGCATGCCTGTATTATTACTAATGCGTGGCAAGCTTACTTTACGACTTGCCGCCGCGCTAGATTAGATTAGCTAACTCGTTACTCTTGGCCCTACCCCGTGCGACTCTACACCCTTTCCGACAGTTAAAAGCCAGTAGGCCTCATTATGTTTAAAGTCAATTTTTCGCGCCCCCTAACCCTACCACTCATAGCGGCTCTCGCTGTCTTTCTCAGCGGCTGCCAAGAAGGCACACTCGACACCGCGACAAGCGCTCAGATCGACGCTACGCAGCTATCCGAAACCGTGCGGGTCTTGGCATCGGACGAATTTTACGGCCGCGCCCCCGGCGGGCCGGGGGAAGCCCTGACGGTCAACTATTTGATCGAACGCTTTACTGAATTAGGACTCGAACCGGCTGGCGAAGAAGGAGGATGGACGCAGTCTGTTCCACTGATTCATACGCAAATTTCTGTCCAAGCAGACAACGCGCCCAGTCTCCAACTCAACGCAAACGGGGCGACTGTCAATCTAATCCAAGGAACGGATGTAGAGTTCAGCACTACTCGGCCGGTTACCCAAGCACTCATTGAGAACGCCCCAATAGTCTTCGTTGGTCACGGCGCCTTCGCTCCGGAGCGTGATTGGGATGATTTTGGTGACATAGATCTGCGCGGCAAGCTTGCCATCTTTCTAGTCAACGATCCTGATTTCGCGGCACAAGAAGACGAGGCTATTGCCGGTCGGTTTGGCGGCAAACGCATGACTTATTATGGCCGCTGGACCTATAAATTTGAGGAAGCAGCGCGTCGCGGAGCACTTGCTGCTCTCGTAGTCCACGACGATGCAGGCGCAGGCTACGGCTGGAACGTGGCCTCATCTTCCCCCGGCGAAAACTACTCAATTGAACGCCCCGCCACAAGCCTCGAGCCGCCCTTGCTTCAAGGGTGGATCCACAACGATGCGGCTGGCGATCTGTTTGCTCTTGCGGGGCTTACTCTCGAAGAGCAGCGACGACTGGCGCGCTCTGAGGACTTCGAGGCCTTTGAGCTCGAAGGAGTAACACTATCCACAACCCTCGAGGTTGACATGGAAGTCGTGCAAAGCCGGAATGTACTGGCGCGGCTAAAAGGGTCGAGCCGTCCAGAGGAAACAATAATGGTTTCGGGGCATTGGGACGCGTATGGTGTTGGCGAACCCGATTCGCTAGGACGCACTGTGCGACCCGGCGCCAACGACGATGCGCTGGGTATTGCCGGTGTGATCGAACTAGCCCGCGTGCTCAGCAAAGAGGAGCGGCCCGAGCGCAGCGTAGTCTTCGCCGCGTGGACCGCAGAGGAGAGTGGCCTCCTTGGCTCCGAAGCCTATGCATCCCGACCCCTTTTCCCACTCGAAACAACCGTTGCGAACTTCACCCTAGACATACTGCAAACCGCTGGCCCCGCGCGGGATGTCATACAGGTTGGTGAGGGACAGAGCGAGCTTGAACAAGATTTGGCGCGTGCCGCCGCGTTGCAGAAACGCACGGTGACACCGGAGAACTTGCCGGAGAACGGCCTATTTTTTAGAGCCGACCATTTCTCACTGGCACGGCGTGGCGTCCCTGTGCTTCTGATAATGGGAATTGCCGGCGGCGCTGATCTGATTGAGGGCGGGCGCGCGGCGGGCGATAAGTGGATCGCCGACTACACCGCCAATTGCTACCACCAAACCTGCGACGCATGGAGCCCCGACTGGGATCTGCGCGGGGCAGTTCAGGATATCGAACTATTTCTTTCTATTATCACAGATCTGGCAAACTCATCACGTTGGCCAGAGTTGCTGCCGAGTTCGGAATTTAAATCAATTCGGGATGAGAGCCGGCATCTTCGATCGAACCGCTAGTTCTCGACTTTCGATCGAAATTCTCGCGCCAGAAAAAAGGGCCTATCAGTTTTCTGATAGGCCCTTTGGGTAACGCATTGAGCAGAAGCCCAGACTAGAGATGCGCCCGCGACAGGGTCACATCGGCATTACGCCAGAAAGACTCGAACTGTCGCTTCACAATCTCGGCCTCGGCACTGCGTCCCTGCGCCTCGATCGCCTGATACAGACCAAAAGTCGACCAGCCACTCTGCTGCTTCCACTCGAGATCTTGGCGGAATGTCGCTTCAGCTTCGGCGGCCTGCCCAGCATCTAGCTGAGCAGCACCAAGGTAAAGACGCATCGACTGAGACCAATCGGGTGGCTCGGTATAGCTGTTCGTGTCTTCAATCTCAACTGCGCGCGCGAAGGCAGCAATCGCGCCGTCCAGATCGCCGCGCGCTTCTTTAATTTCACCCTCGAGCGCGAAACCCGCAAGCGTAAGAATCTGCGAAGCGGACGTAGGGCTCACGCCTGTAGTATCGACCTTTGGATCAGCAGCCATTTCACGAATGTGTAAAAGCGCCGCATCCGCTGCAGCGAGATTACCCTTCGCGATGTTGGCGCTGCCGGTCACATAGCTCCACATACCGTCGAGGTAAGGCGTGCCTTTATGGCTCTGCTCACTGCTAAGTAGCTTGTCCCATTTGCCAAACACCTTGTCGACAACCCAAGAGTGCACAACGCGCTTCTCGCCTCGGTTCACCGCCTCGGGTGCGGTGCCGACGCTCGCTGCTCCGCGCTGCGCCGCTTCGGATGCCTCAGCATAACTACCCTGCAGCATGCTGGCATACCGCACAAAGTCTAGCGCGTGTGGTGCGTGCATTTTGTGAGATAGCGGATAAGTACCAATGTTGGGGAAGTTAGTATTGCCCCACAGTTCGGCAAACTGAAGATCGACGATCTGCGAGCGCTCGTTGATGTCTATCGCTTTTTCATACTCGCCTACTCGAAGATAAATGTGTCCGGGCATGTGAACCATGTGACCCGAAATGGGCACGGTAGATTCTAGCTTTTGAGCCGCAGGCATCGCTAATTCGGGCTGAGAAGAGGCCTCCATTAGATGTATGTAAAGGTGGTTAGCGCCGGGATGATCGTGCTCCGCACGCATCGCCGCTTCGAGCGCCAACTGCGCCTCCTCCGTGCCTGGGCGCGCTGTCCCATCCTTCTCCCAATAATCCCAACGGGTCGTGTTCATGAAGCCCGCCGCGAACATTGCTCCGATATCGGGATCTTCGGGGTACTTCGCATGTAGTTTGCGCATTGCATCGACGAAAGCGAAATCTCGCTCTCGGTTGTCGGGGATCGCATCTTTGTTGTAAAGAACGAAAAGCGCGCGGATCATATCCTGCTCCCGCGGCGTCGCATTATCGATGCGCCGCATGGCTTCTCGGATAGCCGCAAGACCAGTACCTTGCGGATCGTCCGGCATATTTGCATAGCGGCTATTAGGATTGGGGCCCGCAGCATGCGCTAACCCGAAATAGGGCATAGGACTGTCGGGATCTAGGCGGCTCGCTTCTTGATACGAGGCAATCGACTCGGGGAAGTAAAAACTCCACGCCATGCGCAATCCTTGATCAAAAAACTGCTGCGCAAGATCAGAGTCGGTCGTGATAGGCCGCGAATACGTCCCGCCACCGGGTACGAGTATGGCAAGCGGTTCGTCGCTAGACTGACCGACAGCTGTAGACGGCAGCGCCGCGAGTTGCATCGCGGTGACGCCGAGTATGACACCGGCGGTTAAGAGTTTACGCATGGTCGTTTCTCCGTTGTTATTTTCTGGTCTCAGTAGTCCCGTCAACCCGTTGAGTCTAGCGCAATTGGCACAAGAGGCAAATGGTGCAAACACACTGCAACTTGCAAAAAAGCGTAATAATCGCCACCAAATTAATTCAGTTATCGCCTATTTGATCTACATCAAGCAGAACTAATAAAGGCAACGCAGATAAGAGTTTGATACAGTCAATGTTGGTTTGATAACAACGCCTAACACTCAGTCGGAGCGCTACATGTCCAACATTATTCAACTAGACGTCTTCACCGATTACGTTTGACCCTGGTGTTACCTCAGTACCGTGAGTATTGAAAAACTGAAGACGAATTACCCCGTCAAAATTCAGTGGGTTCACTTCCCGCTGCATCCAGACACCCCTGCCGAAGGACGTTCATTAGCCGAAATGTTCGCGGGACGAGACATCGAGCCTATCCGCCAGAGGCTCAAGAGCCTTATGGCGGAAGCTGGTCTTGACTACGGCGAGCGCACGCATACTTATAATAGCCGGCTCGCACAGGAACTCGGTGCCTGGGCTGACACGCAGACCGGTGGTGACGCCATTCACGAGGCGCTTTATCGTGCCTACTTTGTCAACGCCATTAACATCAGCGATATTGATGCGCTCATTGCCATCGCCGAATCAGTTGGACTCGACAGCGGCGCAGCGCGTACCGTTCTGACTGAGCGCAGTTTCTCTACCAAGGTCGATGATGATTGGGCGCGATCGCGCGAGGTTGGCGTGACTGGCGTACCTACATTTTATGCCAACGACCTCGCTGTAGTGGGCTGCCAGCCCTATGAGACGCTTGAAAAATTTGTAAAGCACTTGCTTGCTGAAAAGAACAGGGTGAGCTAGCGGCCACTCGAGCCAAAAGGATTGCTATTGAAAACAGCGAAGAATTAGAAGGGTTAGAGAAGATGACATCCACTACGCCCGCACGTCGGGCATTAATCACCTGCGCAGACCGCTATATGGGACGCGCTATCGCAACGAAGTTCAGACAACTGTCTATCGACGTTATCGAAGACGACTCTCCGCTCACGAGTAATGCCGAGGTTGATCGTGTAATCGCAGAAGCCGGACGCATCGATATCTTAGTAGCGAATCTTGCTGAACCGCCGATGACCGGTCCGGTACATGCGATAGATGACGCCAACTGGCAGCGATTATTCGTACGCTTAGTAGACCCGCTAATGTATCTTGTTCGTGCAGTAACTCCACAGATGCTCGAACGCCAGAGCGGTAAAATAATCGCGGTCACGAGCGCAGCGCCCTTAAAAGGCATCGCGAATAACGCGGCGTACTGCGCGGCGCGCGGCGCGCAGAATGGCTTTATTAAAGCGGTTGGACTCGAACTGGCCCGAAGCGGCATACAAGTCAATGCGATTGCACAAAACTATGTTAACAATGACACTTATTATCCCGACGATGTTCTCGATCAGGCTAAATTCATTGAGCACGTGAAACGCAATGTCCCGACCAATAAAGTCGGCGCGCCTTCCGAAACCGCGGAACTCGCCGCCTATCTCGCGAGTGAACACTGCACCCACATGGTCGGACAGCTGATCCCGCTTGCGGGGGGATGGACGACCTAGGTCAGACAAGCGCGCTCGATCGCCCTTCCCAAAAGGGCTTGCGAAGCTCGGTCTTTAGAATTTTGTTTATAGGCGAGAGTGGCATCGGCTCACTCCTAAAACTAACACTCACCGGACACTTGTAAGAAGCAATTCTTTCACGGCAATAGGTGATCAATTCACGCTCTGTCGGCGGTTTACTTTCCGAGTCTTCGAGGAGAATAACCGCATGCACCGCCTCTCCCCAAGTTTCGTGAGGAATGCCGATAACTGCGCACTGATGAACCGCGGGATGACTCGATAGCACATTCTCTATCTCTATCGGGTAGATATTTTCACCGCCGCTAACAATCATGTCTTTGACGCGACCCTCGAGAAACAAAAACCCTTCGGCGTCGAGATAGCCGGCATCACCTGTGTGATACCAGCCGTCTTTTAAGGCAACTGCAGTTTGCTCGGGCAAATTCCAATAGCCAGTCATAATATTGTCGCCGCGCGCAAGCACTTCGCCGGTTTGCCCTATGGGAAGGTCAGCGCCCTCTTCGTCGATAATGCGCAGCTGCACATGCGGCGCTGGCCTGCCAACCGAGCCTAATTTCTCAGAACCAGGACCGCTGACAACGTGATACTGGGAGTCGAGACTTGTGACGATGGGCGCCGCCTCGGTCATCCCGTAGGTTTGATAGAGATTGATGCCAGAAAACGCCTCGATAACGCGATGCTGCAATGCCATTGGCATTGGTGCAGCACCAGAGGCTACCATCTGCATTGAAGAAAGATCAGCGCTCGGAAAAAGCGGGTGGTCGATAAGCATTTGAAACATGGTCGGAACAAGCGTAGCCGAGTTGATTCGATAGCTTGCAATGCTTGCTAATACGTCAGGAACATCGAATTTCGGCAAAACTACCGCATGACCACCAAGCACCGCGCAGCTAAAAATGCGTGCGCCTGCTGCAATATGAAAAAGTGGGCCTACGATGAGGAAACACCAGCCATCCTGCATTTTATAAAGCGGCACAGAGCCCGTGGTATTACACAGGAAATTCTTGTTGCTGAGCATAACTCCTTTCGAGCGTCCGGTTGTACCACCGGTGTAGAAAAGGATTAGCGTTTCGTCAAACGAGCTCGGCCGTAGGTCAACAAACGCGTTCGCTGCTACTGTCTCAGCAATGCATCTCTCGAGCGAACGCATTCCACTTGGTAAGGGTTGGACAGCTCCGTCGATCTCGACCCCGTTAGCACTCGTTGCATCGAACTCAGCTGGATCGCCAGTAACAAAAATATGTTCGACGCTCGCACAGGCGTTTAACAATGTCACGGCTTGGCTATAGAACGCTGGCTCGCAGAGCAAAATTCGTGGCGTGCAATCATCAAGACATTCAATCAACTCGCCGATGGCCAGGCGGAAATTGAGCGGAACAAATATTGCGCCAATTGCTGAGGGGGCGAAATAGCCTTCAAAACACACATTCGAGTTGAAACCGAGATAAGCGATCCTATCACCGCGCTCGACACCTGACTGTGCAAACACGCTGGCCTGTGCCCGGCAGCGCAGCAACGTTTCACGCCATGTCTGGGTGGAACCTTGATAAGTAACAGCTGCTCGTTCCGGCCAGTGCTTAGCCGCCTCGGTAAGCAAAGCGAAAACCTCGCCGCTTTCATTGCCTGCCGCTAATACCTGCTCGTTTACTTCGTTTGTCGACATCTCTCTCACTCTTTAATGTTGTCTTTAGCTACTCGCCGCAGCCACGATTTTCGCATCATGCAAAGCAGCGATCTCCCCCGAACTCATCTCCAGTAGTTCGCTAAGTATTTCGTCGGTATGTTGACCCAAGCGCGGCGCGGGCTTCGGCTCGGTACTCTCGAGCCCCGTAAAGTTTAGCGGCTGGGAGGGCGTGAGTAAGCACCCAATATCGGGCTGATTGATCGATGAGAAAAGGGGATTATCGGTTGAACATTCGGCGTCGTTTTTCACTAACTGTTTAACAGTTTGATAGGGACCCCAGCAGACGCCCGCGGCTTCGAGAGCGACGTGCACCTGTTTACTACTGCGTGCAGCGAACCAGGGTTCAAAAAGAGATCGCAATTTTTCTCTTGCAGCAAATCGGTCGCCTTCTTTATCGAAGTTAAGGCCAAGTTCGAAGGCAAGTTCGGCGACACTGTTAGCGCAATCAGTAACCTTCACGATTGCCTGCCATTGATTTGGGCTTACACCGACAATCATCACTCGTTCTCCGTCGGCACACACGAAATCGTGACCGAAGGTTCCATATATGTGATTACCCATAGCCGGTCTCTGGTTTTCATTCATCTGAGCCTCCGCGAGGTAGCCAAGGTGACCCATGGTCGCAAGCGCGACATCGGCAAGCGCAAGAGTGATCATTTGCCCTTCCCCGGTTCGGCTACGATGACGCTCCGCAGCCAGAAGCCCGAGCGCGATCTGCTGCCCTGCGATCACGTCCCAGGCTGGCAGTGCACTATTTAGAGGAGTGACGCCGTCGCCGTTAAGAAATGGGACTCCGACGCGCGCATTCACGGTGTAATCCAGCGCACTGCCGCCGTGGCGATCGCCGGTTAGATTCAGGTAGATGAGATCTTCGCGCCTTCGCTTTAACGCATCATAGGAAAGCCAACCGCGCGCGGGGAAATTCGTGAGAAAAAGCCCCCCATCGGCGCCTGGTGCGCATATCAGTCGCGAGAGCAGCTCACGGCCCTCGGGTTTGCGAAAATCTACTGCTATCGAACGCTTACCTTTGTTGAGACTATGCCAATAAAGACTCTTGCCCTGCTCTGTTATCGGCCAGCGACGGTAGTCGATGCCGCCGCCGATCTGATCAAAGCGAATGACATCCGCGCCCAATTGGCCTAACGTCATTCCTCCAGAGGGCGCTGCAATAAAAGCACTTCCTTCTACGATGCGAAGTCCTTTCAGTAAATTTTGCATTAGTGGGGATCCCGAATTGATGGCATTTTTGCTGCAAGGCTCGCGACGTTGCTGTCAAATTACTTTCGCGTTCTCAATTAATTCGCGCGCGATAACTTTGAGCGCGAGCACTTCTTCGGCCCCCTCGAAAATTGAGAGCACTCTTGCATCAACAAAAAAACGGCTGACTGCCATTTCCTCGGCATAACCCATACCGCCATGTATCTGCATTGCTTCGCGGGTCACGATTTCGGCGGCGCGGCAACTGAACAATTTTACCAAACTCGCCTCCATTTGACCCGCACCCTCGTCCATTAATGCGGCAACATCATAGGAAAATTGTCGCGACGCTGAAACTGTCGCAAACATCTTTGCAATTTTAATTTGAATTAATTGGTAGCTAGCAAGCGGTGTCCCGAACGTGCTGCGTTCACGCGCATAGCTCATCGCCTTTTCGAGCGCGGCTTGCATGAGTCCGGTAGCGCGCGCGGCCGTCTGGATGCGCCCGCCGGCGAACCCTGCCATCGTGTAGTAAAAACCCCGACCGAGCCCCGCCTCGCCTCCTAGCAAAGCTGATTCGGGCACAATGAATTCATCGAATGCTAACTCGAAAGAATGCATACCACGATAGCCTAAAGTCGCGATAGCGCGTCCACTCAGCCTGCCACCGCCGTCTTGCTCGACAGTGAACTCGTGCCCCGCACATGCTGGTTTCTCGACGAGAAAGAGGCTCAAACCGCGATAGCCAAGATCCCTGTCACCCTCAGTGCGCGCCAATACGACTAAAAGCTCAGATCGTCCTGCGAAAGTACACCAGGTTTTTGCTCCATTGAGCTTCCAGCCAGTTTCGGTGCGGGTAGCTCGCAGTGCCACAGAGGCGACATCGGATCCTGTATTGGGCTCTGTGATCGAAATAGCGCACAGCGTTTCTCCTGCGGCAAGTTTAGGCAACCATTTTTGCTGTTGCTCATCCGTTCCCCCTGAAAGAAGCGCGCGCGCCGCTATTTCTGGACGCGTAATAAGACTTCCCGCCGCGCCAAGAGAACCCCGCGACAATTCTTCGGTTACGACAATCATGCTCAGACTATCGGGCTTATCATCCGGTTGCAGCCCGCCAAATCGCTCTGGAATACAGGTCCCAAAGCAACCGAGTTCAGCAGCGGGGATTAATATTTCATCGGGAATATCTAAGTCCTGACGATGGATGGCCTCCGCTCTTGGAGCGACTATTTCGTTGGCGAAACGTTCGAACGTTCCGCGCATCATCTCTTTGTCGGTATCAAGTACAGAAGGCAGCCTCTGTATTTCCGTAGCGCAGAGTCTCTCACCTAACCGAGCGAGCGCTTTGCTCGATCCAAATTTAGTTTGAAGCGCTACGAGCGACTGCTGATTAAAGAAACCGCATAGCTCATCCCTATCGAGTCCACATTCGTCGGCGATTGGCAGTAGTCTCGACTGCGCAGCATTGAGTGCGCATGAGCACTGCGCCAAAGCAACAAGAGTCTCCAGTTCGCCGCCGAATTCTGCTTTTGATACCAGCGCACTAGTTGCTGCGAGTTCGGCCACCACAAAGGCTAGCTCGTAACTCACTTGCTGATTCTCATCGAGCAACGCAGCGTTGAGGCGCCCGCTTTCTCGATCGACACATCGATGCCGAACCTCTGAGAACGCCACATCAATCATACTCGTTAGCGACCGCATAAGTGACTGGGCAGACCAAAGCACCTCGGACTGGTTGGATCTATCCATAATGTTATTGGCCCCTGCCATTTTTGTTTAAAACTGAAGAAGCGGTCGTAGCGGGCATTGCCAACTTCGACCGCTTTCGCGCATCGACTTTATCACAGGATTAGTTAGGTATAACTCTCACAATTCCTATGAATACACATTGCTCGGAGAAATATCATTCAATTTTAGTAATGAATCCCTTCCGAACCGGTCACCTAAGTAGTCTTTAGATTCAAAGAATTCCACCCGGTGACTAATGAGTGATGATTCGAGAGAACCCACGAGTACACAGAGCAGTAAAGCACGAGCCCAGCGGAAGATCGATGACGGCCAATACCTGCTAGGTGACCATCTTACCCACGCAGCTTACGGCACATCGCCGAACCCTGAGCCCTTCGTGTCGGTTGGTCGCAGCAATGCGCTCTTCAATGAGCGTGTAGATCGTTTGCTTCGAGGTCAATCCATTGTTCTCTTGGGTGATTTAGTGGCCTCAATCTTCGTTTTTTCTGTGACGTTTTTCATGAACCCCAATTACAATCCGCCGCTTTATCTCTGGTTGATTGCTTTGCTTTCGATTACAAGCCTTCGCTATTATATTCGATCGCAGTATTTGGCTTCTTCGGCAGAGACTATTAATTACGAATCTCGCTATCAATTTCTGATTTTCGGCTCATTTGCCTCAGGTTTTTGCTGGGGTCTGACACCCCTAATCGTTGCAGCCGACGTCACACCAACCACCTCTGCTCTCTCGGCGCTCTGGCTTGCGGGCATGCTGGCGGGCGCGGCTGCAACGCTCTCTATTATGGGAATGGTTTTTGGCGCTTTTGTACTCGCTGCATCGCTCGCCTTTGTTACGAGCGTGTATTTTCATATGGAGCACAATCCAATAGAACTCATTACGAGCTATTTACTCTTTCTGATATTCATCATTCCAATAGGGCTGCAGCAAAGCGCAAGCGCTTTTATCAATGCGGTTTTGGACAATAGGCTCATGCGCGATGAACTTACCGCTAAGAAACTCATTTTCGCTGAGAAAGAAGAAGAACTCGCTGTCCAACGAAGTAAAGAGGCAGCCCTCAAGGTACAGAACGCTCGGGCCGATGCAAAACTTCGCTCTGCGGCGGAGGATCGTCACCTTCTACTGAACGCGTTGCAAGAAGGCATTTTTGGCATCAGCGATGTCGGTGCGGTGACGTTTATTAATAAATCTGCACTCGCCATGCTCGAGTACTCCGAGGCCGAGGTAATTGGAGTCGCTGCAATACATTTGGTCAATCCACTACTAAGAACCGGTCCCGTCAGCGAGGATCAGAATACCGCACTGCGTCAAACTTACGTCGACGGTAAGGCCGTCGAACTGATTGAGAGTAGCTTTCGCACCAAAAGCAATAAGTTTCTACCTGTGAGGTACTCTGCCGAACCCATTGTAAGCCATGGCAAAGTCATCGGTGCCGTGGTCAGTTTCATTGATATTTCCAAACAAAAAGAAATGGAATCTATGCTACTTCAATCTCAAAAAATGGAAGGTATTGGTAGGTTAACCGGTGGTGTTGCGCACGATTTTAACAACTTACTTACCGTGATACTCGGTAACCTACAATTTCTCGAACGACATAGTAGCGCCGATAAAAAGTCGGTCACGTTAGTTCGAAAAATAATGACAGCGGTGCAGAACGGTGCTGATCTAAACAATAGGCTTTTAAGCTTTTCTCGGGAGCAGTCGCTGCAAACGCGCAATGTCGATATTAATTTGCTGATGACAGAGATGAAAGAATTCTATAGTCGCATGCTCGGTGAAAATATCCTCTTGATCTGCGAGCCCTGTCCTGAATCCTGTATCGCCGCGACCGATAAAATGCAGCTAGAAAACGCTATTTTGAATTTATGCGTTAACGCGAAAGATGCGATGCCGAATGGGGGTGTGCTAACGATTTCAGCGAGTTTAACGCTAGAGCCCATTCTCAGGCTCGCCGATGGTCGCAGACCTGTTATCAAGGGTGGCAAGCCCTACATTGAACTGAGCATTAGCGATAATGGCTCTGGGATGCCTACCGAGGTAATGGAAAAGATATTCGAGCCTTTTTTTACGACGAAAAGCAAAGGCCGCGGCACGGGACTAGGGCTTAGTACCGCTTATGGTTTTCTAAACCAGTCGGGTGGCAACATTGTCGTAGAAAGCACGCTGGGAATCGGAACGAAATTCAGACTCTTCCTTCCTCCCGGTAGAGAAGATCACGCTCTTAGTCCGATACGCGAAGAAAAAGTGTTAAGTAACGTACAGCATACGGGCACC
>JAFMKB010000058.1 GCA_017853205.1 Gammaproteobacteria bacterium | reverse complement strand
ACCCCCGTGAGGATTAGTGCGAAAATAGATAGCGCCATTACCCAGTGGAACCAGCGGTCTATGGCCTCGTGGCGAACAACTCGCTTGCCTTCACCAGAAGGCTTGTCCATTTTCTTGTTGGCAAGCACTGCCATCACGATCGCATGGGCGGCCAGGAGCACGAGCACCGCAACAGCGACAACCCAAAGCAAATCCCATGACACACCGAGTATGACTTCTTCACCCCAGACGTCGCGTTTATAGCGGACTATTTCTCCCACCTTGCACCTCTCAAAGTTTATTCTTTTTAGTTAGCTTCGCGAAGAGTCTCTAACTTAGAGTCTTTCTCTCGTTTACAAAGCCGCGCTGATCTCAATCTTAACCGAGTCACGTCGCTTTCATTTCCCGCTTGAAAAGCGAGCAAGAAAAGGCGCGTTCCTTCTTTAGTCCCTAGATTTTACCTTCTACTACGGCGAACTTTCGCCGGCATTTAAGCCCTGTTGGGATCAGTCACTCTAACCAAACAGGGCTTAACTGAGTTTACCTCGTTAGCCGCGCACCGCTCGCTTAACCAAATTCTCGATCAGTGGAATCTTGAAGTGGTTATAGTTAAGTGGTTCCGCACCTTCAGACGCGATAGATGCCACTCGCTCAGCGAGTTGCTCTGAACGCTGCTGACCACGAAGGGCTTTTTCGACATCATCGAGACGGCGAGGCACGCATTCAACTGCGCCGCAGGCGATACGAGAATCTTCGATCACACCGTTTGAGACTTTCATCGCCGCTGAGATGCTGACGAGCGCGAAGTCCCATACATTGCGGTCTGCGACTTTTTCGAAATAGTACTCGGCGTTGGCCCACTCGTTAGGAAGACGGACAGCGGTAAGAATTTCGCCCTCTTCTAACGTCGTCATGCTAGTTATGTTGACATCGGGACCTACGAAAAAGTCCTGAGCTGATACGAGACGCTGGCCTTTCTCGCTGCTAATTACCATTGTTGCATCGAGTGCTACTAGCGCGGGTGCCGTATCCGATGGGCTAACCGCAACACAGCGGCTAGCGCCGAAGATAGCGTGCTCTCGGTTAAGGCCCTCAGGCGAATCGGCGTAACAGATATTGCCGCCGGCTCGATAGCAGTCTAGCCCACGTCGGTAGTACCAGCAGCGCGCATCTTGGGCGAGGTTGCCCGCAAGGGTTCCCACGTTGCGGATTTGCGGGCTAGCAACCACGCCTGCAGCTTTTGCAAGCAAGGCGAACTTTTCTTTCACGAGCGGGTTCTTCGAAATTTCTGTTAGCGTTGTTACCGCGCCAATTTCAATTCCATCGCTCGTTTCTTTGATGCCCTTCCAGGCATCGACCTGGGTCAATTCGATCATAGCAGTCGCGGACTTATTACGGTCTTTCAACCAGCCGTAAGTATCTTGTCCGCCGCCGAGCAACCAGCCGTCTTTGCCGAGGCTTGCAGCCAAGGCAAGCGCATTGGCTTCGTCGGTAGGCTGATAGAGCTCGATGTCGAGCATTACGTCATGTGATGTGGCTACCATATCAACCTCGGAAGTTATTTTGAGCCAGAGGAACGGCTTCAGACGTTACCCCTGCTACGTGGTTAATGATCATATCTGCTGTCACTGGCGCCGCATTAAACAGATGACCCTCGAGTGAATCGCTGATGGCAGAAGCGAGTGCTGCTGCCACCGCGCCCATCGCGGGCTCACCTATGCCGCGTGCGCCGACAGGGTTTTCAGGATCAGGGAGATCGACCCAGCCAGTTTTTATCTTCGCAGGCGTGTCCATCATCGTTGGAATTTTGCTCTGCCAGTAACCGGTACTCGCAGGAAGTCCGTTCTGCGGATCATAAAGATGACGCTCATAACCGGCGAGACCGATACCCCACACGGCGCCGCCAACCAGCTGGTTTTTAAGTCCCTGTGGGTGAACGACCGTTCCGCAATCGCCAATTGTTACCATATCGACGATGTCGTATTTGCCTGTCTCAACATCCATCTCGATCTCTGTGAAAGTCACAGTGAATCCGGGCGGGTTGTTGTTGTGAGGCGCGTCGTGATAGATACCCATCAACGAATCGCCAGCGAGTCTGCTTACGGAGATCTTAGTGAAATCGTTTAGCTCTTCGGGGAGGTCAGATTCTCCGGTAAATTTACCACCGAGTGAAATTCCCTTCTGCGCGATTTCCGCGAAGGTCATTCCCTCGCTTGGCGCTGCGGCTTTGAACACCCGTTCATCACCGATGTCGTAATCAGCTGCATCGCCGCCTAACTCCATTGCCGCGATTTCTTTCATCTTGCCGAGAAGATCCATCGCCGCACCGTAGTTTGTGCGCGTGTTAGTAAATATTGAGTTACTGCCATCCTGAGGCGAGGTGATCGGCAGGTTGCGGTCGGTTCGACCCGTGACGATGTCCACACGCTCCCAAGGCATCTGCAGCACTTCGGCAGCGGCACGCGAGGTTGACGCATAGGAATAAGTCCCGAGGTTACCAACGCCATTGTGTACTTTGAGTCGACCGTCGGCGGTAAGACGAACGATGCCGTCCATGCCGCTGCGTCCCGCATTGTGGTAACCCTGCCCAATACCAATACCAGTCACTTTGCTGCCGTTACGCTTGCGTGAACGCGCCATGCGTTCCTCAAGATTAAACTGTTCTGCACCCATTTTGAGTGCCTCTGGCATGTAGGCGCTTGTGAAAGGCGTGCGGCTTGCGCCACCTATATCGCCGTTCTGTGGCGTATTAATTTGGCGTATTTTCAAGCGATCGATACCGAGCTCTTCAGCAGCCTTGTCGAGGATTGGGGCAATAATCGCAGCGATCTGATTCTGACCGGGTCCCCGCTGAGCGCCACGGTGGCCTGTATTACTGCCAATGGACGTGCCGCGGAAGCGAACGGCTTCTGTCTGATAAAGGATAGAGATACAGTCGGCTGCGGAGTACGCGTCACCGCCACCCCCTTTACCGCCGTTATCTGAGATGATATAGAGATCCGCCGCGGCCATTGTGCCATCCGCCTTGAATCCACACTTAATCCAGCCTTGGAAGCCTTGGCGCGCACCGCCAATTGCCGTTTCTTCGTCGCGCGTCACGCGCATCATGACCGGGCGATTGATTTTCTGCGACAGCTTCGCAGGAATGGCCATGCTTGGGATGCTGTTAGCCCGCGCGCGCTGACCGAACCCGCCACCTGTGGCTTCGTTAATGAAGACGAAGTCTTCTTGCGGAACACCGACGATACTCGCCATGCCATCTGCGAGAGCCGACAGCGACTGCGACGTACCGTGTAGGTAAAGCTTGCCGTTTTCCCAGTAAGCCATAGCGCTGCGCGGCTCCATAGACTGGTGCGGGTAACCGGCAGTGGTGAAGGCTGATTCATAAACGAAGGCAGACTCGGCGAGGGCTGCGTCGAGGTCGCCGTAGGCGAACGTCTGCTGCGGCTCAGCGGTTGGCTCGTTGCCGGCACGGAAGCTAGCGACCTGATCAGCGCTCCACTTTTCCGAAGCAAAACCTTGGCGGAAGACGTAGGTGTTGCCGCCGTTGTAAGCGTCCGGACCGCCCTCAGCGAGGCTGTCCAATGGATCCAGTACAAAGGGGAGGCGTTCGAAGGTTACCGAGATTTTACTAATCGCAGTTTCTGCAGTCTTCTCGTCTATCGCCGCTAGCGCAAGGATAGGCTCGCCAACGAGGGTAGGCTCATTCGTGAGCACTTTCAGACCCGTGCTTTGTGGTTCGCCATCAGGGTAGACGTCGTCTGCAGTGAGGAGACCAAAAACGCCGTCCATCGCCAGCGCTTCTGATGCATCTATATTAACAACTCGTGCGTGGGGAATTGGACTAGTGAGCAGACGCGCATAAACCATGCCCTCGCGCGTATAATCTTCGGCGTATTTGATGCGGCCGGTAACTTTACCGTTTACATCGGGTGGCACGAAGTCTTTACCAATGTGCATATAAGCCATGTTGATTATCCTATTTGCGCGGCGCGCATGACGCCATCGAGGTAAGAGTCATAAGAACCACAGCGGCAGATATTGCCCGACAGACCCTGTCGCGCTTCTTCGCGCGTGGGGTTGGGGTTCTCGCGGAGAAGCGCTACAGCGGCCATAATCTGACCGGGAGTGCAGTAACCGCATTGCGGCGAAAGCTCTTCGACAAACGCTTGCTGAACTGGGTGCAGCGTGCCGTCTGCCGACTCTAAGCCTTCGACCGTTTCAATACGACCATTTTTGACCGAATGAGTCAGAACAGAACACGCATAAGTCGATACGTCATCAACGAGCACCGTGCAGGCGCCACACTCGCCGCGGTTGCAGCCGAGCTTGGTGCCAGTGAGACCCAGTTTATAACGCAAGGTAGACGCGAGCGTTTCCTGCGGCGCTACGTCCACTGTTCGCACTTGACCATTGATGTTTATGCGGATCATTCGCTCGACCGCACCAGCGGGCCTCGCGGCGCCGTTCGCAGCAACCCAGACACCGGTCGTGGTTGCCGCTGCGCCAGAAGCGATTACGCCTTTGATAAAGCGTCTACGGGTTAAGTTTAGGTTCACGGGTTACATTCGCCTCCGTTGTTGGGAATGAGAATTGCGTTGCCGAAATTAAGTCGGTCTCTGCAAGCTCGTCGAAGCGTGTGCTCTTTGGGCCCAGCTTCGCACAAGCATAATGAATACGACGCTAGAGAGTAATCCACTGACCGCCTTTTATCAAGGGAGCAAGCCTTGTCTCTTGCGGAACAATTTAGAGCTAAGCGACAGCGCATCGGGATGCGCCTCGATGTTGGATTCACGGATTTTTTGACGACACATATTGTGACAATTGAGACCGAAAATCCGCCCCTATTTGTCAGAATTTTGTCATGAATTAGCGGACTTGAAATTTCTCCTGACAAACCCTTGTCAGTTTACATTCTGCTTACGGTTTCTTGACCGCCGATTTCTTGACAATACTTAGTGCAATGGTATTGTTGTCGGCCGTTTCCGTGCTGCTGACCAAGCACGCGACCGTGCAAACAGGGACGCTGAAGGCATCACAACTTGCCGTTACAGCACGAACTAGGCGACCTACCTTGCGTCAGTTCGGCACCTAGCTAAGGCCGCACAATAAGCCGAAAAATATGCCAAGTTGGCTCGATCTATCCGATTCCTGTTTCGTGTCGGACGCTTGAGTAACGATGCAAGAAACGCGCTCAGTGCCACATAGCTCTGTGTAAAACGGGTAGCGAACAGCGAATAACAAGCGCAAGAATTTTGAGAGATGTAACCATGAGCAATGAGAACCGAGTGCCCCTAACGTTTGGCTTTCCGCCTAAGCAAGGTCTCTATGATCCTGCCCAAGAGAAAGACTCCTGCGGGGTAGGCTTCGTCGCCAATATAAAAGGTAAACCGAGCCACCAAATTATGCTCGACGCCTATCATCTCAACTCGCGCATGGATCACCGGGGAGGCTGCGGTTTCGAAGCCAACACTGGCGACGGTGCAGGCATTCTCATGGCCTTGCCCCACAGCTTCTTCGGCGACATCGCCGCGAAGGCGTTTGGCGTTACACTCCCCGACGCCGGGCAATATGCAGTGGGCAATATTTTCTTACCTCAGAGCGACGCTGAGCGTGAATTCTGCCGCACGACGATCAACAACATCATACAAGAAGAAGGTCAGATCCTAGTTGGCTGGCGCGAGGTTCCAACCGACGCGACGGGTGCCGACGTCGGACCAGCTGCGCTTGCCGCACAGCCACGAATAGAGCAGCTCTTCGTCGCCGCTGCCGAAGGTCTCAATCAGGAAGAATTCGAGCGCAAGCTCTATGTGATCCGCAAGCGCTTTTCACACAAACTGCGCGGCGACTCGAGCCTCGCCGAAGCGAAACAGGTCTACGCCTGCAGTCTGTCGACTAAGGTAATCGTCTATAAAGGTATGCTCACACCGGGCCAACTTTTCCCGTTCTATAAAGATTTGATGAGCCCGAAATTTGAAACGCATTTAGCCATGGTGCACTCGCGCTTTAGCACAAATACGTTTCCGTCATGGGATCGCGCACAGCCAAACCGCTTTATGAGCCACAACGGCGAAATCAATACGCTGCGCGGCAATGTGAATGCGATGGTCGCTCGTCAAGGTACCGCGAAGACCGACGTTTTCGGCGACAAACTTGAATCCCTGTTTCCGGTTATTGACGCCGACTGCAGCGACTCGGGCAGCTTCGATGCCGTGCTCGAATTTATGCTTATGTCGGGCCGTTCTCTGCAAGAGTCGGTAATGATGATGATCCCCGAGGCGTGGCAATCCGACGTCAATATGGATCAGCAGAAGCGCGATTTCTACGAGTTCAATTCAGCGATTATGGAGCCGTGGGACGGCCCAGCCTCGATCGTGTTCTCGGACGGCCACTACATAGGCGCCGTGCTCGATCGAAACGGACTTCGCCCTAGCCGCTACTATGTCACCAAAGACGACAAAGTGATCATGGCTTCTGAGGTTGGTGTGGTTCATGTCGACCCCTCAAATGTCCTTCTAAAAGGCCGTCTGCAGCCCGGCAAAATGTTTCTCATCGACTTCGAAGAAGGTCGTCTGATTCCTGACGAAGAGCTCAAGCAAACAATCAGCGCGAAACGTCCGTATGGCGATTGGCTAGCCGAGCAAAAGGTCACGCTCGCGGACATCGCAAAACCTGACAATATATTGTCGCTAGAAGACGCCCAAGGAGAAGATGCCTTGCTGCGACGCATGCAGGCATTTGGCTATACCACGGAAACAATGCAATTTATGCTGATTCCCCTCGTTACCGAGGCGCGCGACCCGCTCGGTTCAATGGGTAATGACTCTGCGCTTGCGTGTCTCTCAGACAAGCCACGCATGATTTACGACTATTTTAAACAGTTGTTCGCGCAGGTAACCAATCCGCCTATTGACTCGATTCGCGAAGAAGTTGTTATGTCGCTTGAGTGCTTTATTGGTCCCGAGGGCAATATGCTCGATACGGCGCCCGAACAGGCGCATCGGCTAAGCTTGAGTCACCCCATTCTGTCAAATAAAGAACTCGCCGACATCCGCGATCTTGATTCGCACGGGCTGCGCTCGAAAACTATCGACATCACCTTTGAGGCCGATTCGGCTAGCGGCTACCTCGACGCGCTCGATCGCGCGTGTGCCGAAGCAGAACAGGCGATTGCCGATGGTTTTTCGTTCGTCGTACTGTCTGACCGCGCAATCTCAGCGCAGCGCATCGCGATAAGTGCACTAATCGCCTGCGGCGCTGTGCACCACCACCTTGTCGCCGCGCGTAAACGCTCGCAGATTGGAATCGTAATCGAGACCGGTGAGGCACGTGAAGTACATCATTTCTGTTTGTTGACCGGTTACGGCGCAGACGCCATTAATCCCTACCTCGCGTTCGAATCGCTTTGGCAAGCAAGCAAAGACGGTTTAATAGCAAGCAATGCCGAAAACGAAGAAGCGCTCGTTTACGGTTATAAGAAGAGTGTTGCTAAGGGTATGCTCAAAGTTATGGCGAAGATGGGCATCTCCACGCTGCAATCTTACAAAGGCGCGCAGATTTTCGAAGCAGTAGGCCTTGCAGACGAAATCGTCGATCGTTGTTTTGTCGGCACCGCCAGCCGCGTACAGGGCGTTAAGTTTTCGGTACTAATCGAAGAGACTCGCCGACGACATGCGCTAGGTTATCCCCAGCGTGAGAGCCAGCGCATTCCTGCACTTAGCAACCCCGGCGATTTCCACTGGCGCTCAGGTGGCGATGCGCACATGTGGAATCCTGATTCCATATTTAATCTACAGGTTGCCGCCAGAAACAATAACGTGCAGGCCTATGCTGCATTCGCCAAACACACGAATGAAGAAAGCACTCGTCGCTGCACTTTCAGGGGTCTTCTGAAGTTCAACACCACAATCGATTCGGCGATTCCGCTAGATGAAGTCGAGCCTGCTAGCGAGATCGTGAAACGTTTCGCCACGGGCGCAATGAGTCTTGGATCGATTTCGCAAGAAAGTCACGAGTCCCTCGCTGTAGCGATGAACCGTATCGGCGGCAAATCAAATACCGGCGAAGGTGGCGAAGACCCTTACCGCTTCGAACCGATGGACAATGGCGACTCGAAGCGCTCCGCGATTAAGCAAGTCGCCTCCGGCAGATTCGGCGTAACAGCGTGGTATCTCACTAACGCCGACGAACTGCAGATCAAAATCGCGCAGGGCGCAAAACCTGGCGAGGGAGGCGAGTTACCGGGCGGCAAGGTTGATGAATACATTGCGAGCATTCGCCACTCAACGCCAGGCGTCGGCCTCATCAGCCCGCCGCCGCATCATGACATTTACTCGATTGAAGACATCGCCCAGCTGATCCACGATCTAAAAAACGCCAACCGCGCAGCGCGGATAAGTGTGAAGCTTGTTGCCGAAATTGGCGTCGGAACGATCGCTGCCGGTGTGACCAAAGCGAAAACCGATCATCTTGTGATTGCTGGCCATGACGGCGGCACTGGGGCATCGCCTTTAACATCGATAAAGCACGCGGGTCTGCCTTGGGAGCTCGGCCTCGCCGAAACTCACCAAACGCTAGTTATGAACAACTTGCGTTCGCGCGTCACGTTACAGACAGATGGTCAGCTCAAGACTGGTCGGGACATCGCTATTGCCGCGCTATTAGGAGCCGAAGAATTTGGTTTCGCCACGGCGCCGCTGATTACGCTCGGTTGCATTATGATGCGTAAGTGCCACCTCAACACCTGTCCAGTCGGTATTGCGACGCAGGATCCTGAACTACGCAAGAAATTCAAAGGCAAACCTGAACACGTCACCAACTACCTCTTTATGGTGGCCGAAGAGATGCGCGAAATAATGGCAAGCCTTGGTATACGCACCGTAAACGAGATGGTCGGCCGCGTTGACCTGCTCGATATGAACCGCGCGATAGATCATTGGAAAGCAAGTGGCATTGACCTCACATCGATTCTAACGCCAGCCAAAGTAGTGTTTGAAAATACTGGCTTCTATAAGACCATCGAGCAAGATCATGGCCTCGAGAAAGCACTCGACAATGAGCTAATCAAACTCGCACGTGAAGGGATCGAGAGCGGCAAAGTCGTTCACATAGAGCACGACGTGATGAACATAAACCGCGTAGTAGGCACTATGCTGTCTAACGAGGTGGCTAAGAAGTGGAAAGCCGAGATGCTGCCCGACGATACAATCAACATTAAGCTCAACGGCTCAGCTGGGCAAAGCCTAGGCGCCTGGCTCGCCAAAGGTGTCACGCTGACAGTCGAAGGCGATGCGAATGACTTTGTCGGCAAAGGCCTGTCGGGTGGAAAAATTGTTCTGTATCCGCCTAAGCAGAGCTCGTTTAAAGCCGAAGAAAACATCATCGCAGGTAACGTTAACCTTTATGGCGCCACCAGCGGCGAAGCCTATATTCGAGGAATCGTAGCGGAACGGTTCGCTGTCCGAAACAGCGGCGCGAGTGCCGTTGTTGAAGGTATTGGCGATCACGGTTGCGAATACATGACTGGCGGACGCGTCGTTATCCTTGGTAGCACCGGACGTAATTTCGGTGCCGGCATGAGTGGCGGTATTGCTTATGTATGGGATCCCGAAGGTGAGTTCCCTAAAAAGTGCAATAGCGAAACATTCGAACTCGAAGGCGTCACCGATACGGCCGACATCGAAGAGCTCCAAGCGCTCGTTAAAAAACATTACCTTTACACCGATTCGACGGTCGCTAAACGCCTAATGGATGATTGGGATTTAGCGTTAAGCCAATTTGTTAAGGTGATGCCAACAGATTATAAGCGCGTGCTTGCTGAACGAGCTGCCTCCGCAGCGTAAGTTGCATTGCGCTCTGAAAATTGAAGCACCTTACTAAATTCGCTTGAGTGACTGAGCATACGATTTAGAGGACGCTTAGAAACAAACAAGGTAAAAGAGTAGGCGGCTTTTGAGTCGCCTACCAGCTAAGGATAGATCATGGGAAAGCCAACCGGATTTAAAGAGTTTACTCGTCAAACTGTGCCCTATCGCGATGCGATGGAACGACTCATCGACTACAAAGAGATCTATACCGCACCCAAAGACGAGTCGCTTAGAACACAAGGCGCCCGCTGTATGGATTGCGGCGTACCTTTTTGTCAGTCCGAAAATGGCTGTCCCGTCTATAATTTGATTCCAGAGTGGAATGACCTCGTTTATAACGGACGTTGGGAAGAAGCGCTTGAGCGCCTTCATAAAACCAATAATTTTCCAGAGTTTACTGGCCGAGTATGCCCTGCACCCTGCGAAGGTTCCTGCGTGCTCGGCTCAACCGAACCACCGGTCACGATCAAGAATATCGAGAACGCGATTATCGACAAAGGTTTCGAGAACGGTTGGGTTGTGCCAAAGCCACCTGTCTCGCGCAGCGGAAAAACGGTTGCCGTCGTCGGCTCCGGCCCTGCGGGGCTCGCGGCTGCGGCGCAGCTAAACCAAGCCGGTCATAGCGTAACGGTTTACGAGCGCGACGATCGAATTGGCGGCTTGCTCATGTATGGCATACCAAACATGAAACTCGAAAAAGACATTGTTGACCGTCGAGTTAATATTTTGCGCGAAGAGGGTATCGACTTTGTTACCGGCGCTGACATAGGCGGCAAAGGTGAGAACGGCATCGCCGTAGAAAAGCTGGTTGCTGACAACGATGCTGTACTACTCGCTACCGGCGCCACGACGCCTCGCGACCTCCCAATTCCAAACCGCGAGGGTTCTGGTATCCATTTTGCAATGGAATTTTTAAAGAAGAATACCTCTAGCCTCCTCGACTCAAAGCTCGAGAACGGAAATTATATTTCTGCAAAAGGTAAAAAGGTAATTGTCATTGGCGGTGGCGATACCGGCACCGACTGCATCGGCACGTCTCTTCGCCACGGCTGCGAATCGCTCGTCAATTTCGAGATCATGCCCAAGCCACCAATCGAGCGCGCCGACGATAATCCTTGGCCACTGTGGCCGAAAATCTACCGAGTCGACTACGGGCACGAGGAAGCGGCAAAAAAATTCGGCGAAGATCCGCGGGTCTATTCGATCTCCGGTAAAGAATTCGTTCGCGATGAAGACGGTAATCTGCTTGGCATCAACACGGTGAAAGTAGATAAAGATTTTAAAGAGATACCCGGGACTATCGAGTTCTGGGAAGCAGATCTAATTCTGCTCTCGATGGGATTCCTTGGTCCAGAGCACTATGTAAGCAAGGCATTAGACTTAGAGCTAGATTCTCGCTCGAACTACAAGGCCGAATATGAGCAGTTCACCACATCGAACCCCAAAGTTTTCGCCGCAGGCGACTGCCGCCGTGGTCAATCTCTCGTTGTGCGCGCAATCGACGAAGGGCGCAAAGTTGCTGCTAAGATTGATAGCTACTTAACAGCATAGACTACTAGCAGTATTTTGAGCAAAGCAAAGGGGCATCGCCCCCTTTGCATGCATTCAGTTTAGACTTCTGTCTTAACAAACCTTATCTCGCCTTAGCGGCGCCGATAACCGGGATTACTGTGGAAATACATAGAGAGTCTGACGACTTCCGTTGGGGTAATAGCTATAGTAGTCATCTTCACCGTCGGCATTTAGATCACCTGCATTGATGAAAACAATTGGTCGTCCATCTTTTGCAAATACCGCATTCGGGATTACCGCATAATCTGCGAGCACCCTAAATTCATAACCAGCCGTTTCGCGTACGGTAATCACGCCACGCGGGTCGATGCTCACCCGAGATACCCGCCCTTCTTTTAAAACCCGAGTCTTAAACTGCAGCCAGT
>JAFMKB010000108.1 GCA_017853205.1 Gammaproteobacteria bacterium | reverse complement strand
ATAGATCGGTTAGAAACAGATCGGCTAAAGATAGACCGAATAATGAAAGGAAAAATCTCAACCTAAGAAACAAGAAATGCAGGGGGGGGATAGTGAATCATAGGCGAGCACCATCGCTCGCCTATGAGCTAATAGTTAGAGCGAGTTGAGGAAAGCAACGATCTGCTGTTGCTGCGCTGAGCTCAAGCCCGCGTAGATATTTGGCATGAGCGATGTATCACTGTCACTCACCGATTTCACACGGTCTTTGAAATACGTCCGCCAGCGCTTTCCGTCAGCGCTCTGAATCTGCACTGTATTCGCAGTCTCGTTGCGCGCACGACCACTCACGATGGTGCCGTCATTAAGCTCAATCACCTTTGCGCCGTACCCTTCGACGATAGAAGCCGACGGCGAGGACACCGCTTGAAGTATCTCCTGAGCGTCAAGTCGATCAGACAACCCGTCTAGCACCGGACCAACCTGACCGCCCTTGTCGCCAATGGTATGACAAGAGATGCAATTTGCCGAACCGTTAAAGAGATCGCGGCCGGCAAGCGCAATCGGATCATCTGCAATGGGGTCTTCGGGCTCTAAGATGATGCCGAGCTTACCCTGCATCGCGCGAATGTAATTCGCCGTGTCTAGTATCTCCTCTTCGCTGAATGAGTCCCCCCAAGCAGCCATTCCCGTGCCGGCACGACCCTCTCTGATTACCGCTAGCAAGGCCATTGGCTCGAGCGACTTAGCGCTGTCGTCGACTAGAGATTTACCCATTGCCTGACCTTCGCCTTCGGCGCCGTGACAAACTGCGCAGAATGATTGATACAAAACAAGGCCCTCGCTGAGACCGGCCTGAGCCGTTGTCGCAGCAAGGCCCAGCAATGCCGCGATGCCGAGGCCGGCAACCTTATTTAACGAACTTTTCAAACTCATCATTTTATTCTTGCTCCTAAGATCTTGTGCACACCGTTTACGCGGTGATTCACTCGCCGCGGTGTCCCAACGGAGTCCGCGGCCCAGCATCTTTTCTGTTAAAGGCTAAACAAGATGTAATTGCCCGGAGAAATACCCGAGGCGACCCCTGCGCGCGACACAGGATCGCGCGTGCCCGAGGCGATGCCAATATACTGTTTGCCATCGATCGTGAAGCTTGTCGGCGGTGCGTAGAGACCGCTGCCGGTTTGGAACTTCCACAGCACCTCACCTGTCTCGTCATTAAGCGCGTAGAGATAGCCATCTGGCGCGCCCGAGAACACTAAGCCACCGCCGGTGGCGAGCGTGCCTGCCCAAGCGAAATTGCCCGGCATTTCTTTCTGCCAGTCGACTTCCCCTGTTAGCAAATTGAAGGCAACAACCCACCCTGTACCTGACTTGTCGAACTGAACCATGCCACCGAGGTCCATGGTACCTGCTCGCCCCTCGCCTTCACGTCGGATGAAGCGCGCGCCCCACTCGGTAGTCGGAATGTAGAGCATATGAGTGTCTGGACTGTAAGACGCTGGCGGCCAGTTTTTCCCGCCATAAAGGCCTGGGAAAACCATCTCGTTCTTAGGCTCTTTAAAAGCTTCTTTTAGCACCGGCTTACCGCGCTCGTCGCGGTCTGCCCAATTCACGCGCGTGTATTCGCCTGCATAGAGGAATTCGCCGCTAAAGCGATCGAGGCCGTAAACGTGTCCGTTGCGCGAGACCTGAATTACCATCTTGCGCATCTCGCCTTCCCACATTTCCTCGATAATCATCGGCTCGGAAGTCGAATCATGATCGAACTCGTCACGTGGAGACGTTTGGAAATACCACTCGAGTTTGCCCGTATCTGCTTGCAGCGCGACTACCGAGTTGGTGTAGAGATTATCGCCGGCGCGAATGTTTGCGTTCACGTCTGGCCATGGATTACCAGTGCCCCAGAAAATGAGATCCGTCTCTGGATCGTAGGTGCCTGTCACCCAAGTTGGTCCGCCGCCTGTTTTCCAGGAATCGCCGAGCCATGTGTCATTGTTAGGGTCGTCTTCGCCTGCGGTTGTCCAGAAGCGCCAGCGCAACTCTCCCGTGTGCACATCATAGGCATCGATAAAGCCGCGAATACCGAATTCGCCACCGCCCACGCCGATCAGCACCATGTCTTTTACTACCAGCGGTGCGCCGGTAATCGAAAGCGATTCGCGGTTGTCGCCAACCTCGGTGTCCCATAGCTGTGTGCCCGTTGCGGCGTCGAACGCCATCAGATGTGCATCGAGCGTGCCGTAGAAAACCATATCCTCGTAGAGCGCAACACCGCGGTTATGCGGGCCACAACAGAGATCGACGTCCGCGAAATCATGGTCATAGCGCCATAGCTCCGCGCCGGTCAGGGGATCGACAACGATGAGGTGGCTGTTAGCGGTTGTCAGATACATGCGGCCGTCGTTAACCAGGGCAGTCACCTCGAACGCACCACCCGTCACTCCTGTCTGCTTGATCCAAACAGGGCGCAGGTCTTTTACTGTCTCGCGATTAATTTGATCGTCTGGCATATAGCGCCACGCGCCATAGTTACGGCCGTAGTGCACCCAGCGATCGGAGAGGTTTTGTGCGTCCTCAAGGACTTCTGTGGTGACATTCTGCGCAGACGCCGTGCCAACGAAAAACAGTCCCCCCAGCAACGCGGCGCAAAGTGATTTTTGCAAACCCTGCATTCTCGACATATCTCTACCCTAT
>JAFMKB010000107.1 GCA_017853205.1 Gammaproteobacteria bacterium | reverse complement strand
AGTTATGGTGCCCAGAGGCGGAATCGAACCACCGACACGAGGATTTTCAATCCTCTGCTCTACCAACTGAGCTATCTGGGCAATGAGTACCTAGCAGTACTAGTTATCACGCAAAGGCGACTGAGCGGTCCGCTGCAGTCTCACGCGAGGCGCGTATTAAACCCTTCACGCGGGAACGAGTCAAGACCCAGCCGACTACTCCGAAGGGACGTAGCCCTCGGCGCGGTCGAAGTCGGCGTTTGAAAGGAATTTCTCCATTTGGTCTTGCAGGTATTTGCGGTGTTCGGCGTTGACCATGCTTAGCTGTTTCTCGTTTATGAGCATAGTCTGATGGTTTTGCCATTCGCCCCAAGCCTTTTGAGAAACAGTCATAAACAGCTCCTGGCCTTTCTCTCCAGGGTAGGGTGGGGCCATGAGTCCGGGTAAGTCTTGCTGGAATTTGCGACAAAATACTGTACGTGACATGAGTGACCTCTAAGAGAGCGTTTCGTGTTTAGACAGTGAGGATTATACTCGATTCCGTGCTCTAAGTGACTTTTAGGGTCCTGATGATTTTTTCGACTGGCGCTGCGAGGCCTACTTCAACAGACCCATCGAGTGGATACCATAGCCAGCGCGAGGTCTCTGCAGTTGCGTCCACAGTCTCGCCGTGGCCTACCACTGGAGTGATATCGAGATGAAAATGCGAGAATGTGTGCCGCAGCCGCTCGAGCATACGCAGTGATCCGGCCTTTATTCGGGTTGCAGAACCGAGGTCCGGCGGGTTCGCGGAATTTGCTGCCTCGGGGAAGCTGTAGAGCGAACCCCAGATCCCACTAGGCGGGCGCTTCTCTAGCAATACCTCGCCGGCAGGATTAATGATAATAAAGAGGGCGGTTTCCCTTACAGGAAATGTTTTCTTTGGCTTTTTCCCTGGAATAAATTTAATCAGATCCCGGATACGGGCCTGGCAGTCATCGACGAGCGGGCAGGTTTCGCAGAGAGGATTGGTGCGAGTGCAAACAGTCGCTCCGAGATCCATCATCGCTTGGGTATAGTGGGCCACCCGTTTAGCAGGCGTTAGTCGGCTGGCGATTTCCCATAGCTGATTACGCACGAAAGTCTGTTCTGGCCAGCCTTCAATCGCGTTGTGACGCGCAAGAACGCGTTTCACGTTGCCGTCGAGAATTGGCGCATGCACATTCATGGACAAAGCAGCGATCGCGCCGGCGGTCGAGCGGCCGATTCCTTTGAGTGACTCAAGCGCTTCGACTGTCTTGGGGAACACCCCGCCGTGTATTTCAACTATGGCCTTTGCGGCAGCGTGCAAATTGCGCGCGCGGGCATAATAGCCAAGTCCCGTCCAATGATGTAGGACTGAATCCTCGCTCGCATTTGCGAGTGCTTCGACAGTTGGGAAGGACGCCATGAAACGGTCAAAGTAAGGGATAACTGTCGCTACTTGGGTTTGCTGAAGCATGATTTCTGAAACCCAAACGCGATAGGGAGTCACGTTCTTTTGCCACGGGAGATTGTGGCGACCATGCTTGTCGAACCAGCGCAATACTCGGTTCTGAAAGTCTAATCTTCTGGGCATGCTAATCGAGCGTCTGTGAGCTCGCCGGTGAGCTAATAGGAGAGGCGAAAAGTTCGCGGACACCGGCGAAATTCGGGCTGCAGAACTGACTCACGGGGGCACCGAGATTAGCAGAGCAATTCACGGGCCATGGTTTTCCGCGATGCGCGTCGTTAATGAATAGCGGCTCGACGCGGACATTTTGTAAAAGCGTAAAGGCAAGACGGTAGTCAAAGTCGCCGCTATCGATATCGGTCGATCCACTGCCGTTTATCTCGAGATTATCCATGATGAGATTGACACGATGCGGCTCGTCCATTCCATCCGTGAAATTAATAAAGCCTCCCAGCTGATTAAAGCTCATGCTATCAGTCCAGTCTTCGGTCGAACCACCCACCGGACTCAGTGCGGATATCGAGCTGAAAACTTGCTTGATTAAACCGATGTCTACCGTATTGTCACGCAGGTCAAAGGTGATGTCTCCTGCGACTGAGTCGGCGATCATAGACGCCTCATCGCCCGAAGCACTGAGCGCAAGATCAGCGCTTAGTTTTCCTGAAAATGACGAAGCAAATGAAGTCAAAGAGTGGGAATTTGACAGGTTTTCAGGCGTTAAAAATTCTGAAAATGAATTGAAATCCACCCGACGTAGGCGCGCTTCCAGCTCGATTACTTGCTCACCGGCAGGTGGGTTCTCGACGCGAAGTACGCCCCCGATCTCGCCGCCCCACACCGCGAGCGGTTGGAGTTCGATATTCTGCACATTGCCCTCTGTGCTAATAAACATCTGCAGCTCGCCCACGCTACTGCGCGCTCCTGTGACACCCTCAATATCAATGGAGGCAGTAGTGTTCCCGCGCCTGCCTGCAATAAAACCCAGGGCGATTTTCTGCCAGAAAGCGAGGCGTTTAGTATCGAGAAAGCTTAGGTCGAGTGTTTCAGCGCGAATCGAATAATTTAGATTTGGGCCGCTGGATGCTGCAGCCGCGAGGCGTTTGAAATCGGCGTCGATTGTTGCAGCGCCAAGTGTTGCGTCGAAGTCGGGGATGGAAAAGCCCGTTTGGTCGAGATTAAAACCGAAGTTAAACGACGCCGGCGCGGGACTAAGCAATGTCGAAATTGCGCTATCTGTGTACTCAGGATCAACGCCGTTTAA
>JAFMKB010000057.1 GCA_017853205.1 Gammaproteobacteria bacterium | reverse complement strand
GCAGAGAAAGCGCGCTGGCCTAAGGCGGACTGCGCCATTGTCGACTCGGGATTCAGGCGAGAGTTAGATATTCGAATCGAGGTGCCCAAGTCGCCGCTCTCCGCGCTAATGAGTAATGACGTCTGGGACGAACTTTATGGTCGACTGGTTGAGCTGATCGAAAGCCATGAGACCACGCTCGTTTTCGTCAACACTCGAAGGCTTTCGGAGCGACTCGCTCTCGCCCTTGCCGAACGCCTTGGCGACGATGTTGTCTGCTCTCATCACGGCAGCATGAGCAAGGATCATCGACACAACGCCGAGCAGCGGCTAAAGGCGGGTAGCCTTAAGGTCCTGGTTGCAACGGCATCGATGGAGCTTGGTATCGACGTCGGTTCGGTCGATCTCGTGGTGCAATTCTCCTCGCCAAAAAGTATAGCAACGTTTTTGCAGCGCGTGGGTCGAAGTGGCCACTCGATCAATGGCACGCCCAAAGGCATTCTCTTTCCACTCACTCGCGATGACCTCATCGAGGCGAGTGCGCTGGTGCATAGTATTCGACGCGGTCAGCTCGATGCGATCGTGATGCCCGAAAAGCCGCTCGATATTTTGGCGCAGCAGATAGTTGCCGAGGTATCTGCGCAGGTTCACGATCGTGGGCCCTTAGAGGTGCCTGTTAATCCAGCGGTGGCTGACGCCCCGGCAACAAAAGAAATCTTCCAGCCCCTCGCAACCGCGCTTGCTGCGATGCGTACAGGTGCGGCGAAAAAACTAAGTCTACCGGCAAAGCCCGCTTCACCAGAGGTGCGCAAAGCCGCACTCGCCGCGGCACGTGCGGGACTGCGCGGCGCAGAGGTGGAGCCAATCGCCGTCTGCGTCGACGACCAGGTCGAGGAGGTCGCGGCTCAAAGCGAGCCTGAGGAAACAAAGACCTTCGCGCCCGTGTCTGAAGAGTCTGTTGCCGTTCCTATCGCGGATCAAAACGCAGAGGCTTTCGAGCCGATGACGCCTCTCGACAGTTGGTGTGTTGACGAGCTTTATGCGCTCGTTACCAAGGCTTTCCCGTATAGGGATTTAACCAAAGAAGAGTTCGAAGAGACGCTGCGGATGGTCGCCGATGGCTATACTAGTCGGCGCGGACGACGTGGCGCGCACTTACATTTTGATGCGATTAACCGCCGGCTCCGGCCGCGGCGTGGGGCAAATCTCATCGCGCTGACCAACGGTGGCGCGATTCCCGATATGTTTGATTATCAGGTTGTGCTCGATCCCGAGGACACGGTGGTCGGCAGTCTGAATGAGGACTTCGCGCTCGACTCGATGGCAGGTGATGTATTTACGTTGGGCACACATGCTTGGCAGATACTGAGGGTAGATGGGCTTAAGGTGCGTGTTAGAGACGCGCAAGGCATGAACCCCACAGTCCCTTTCTGGTTCGGTGAAGGGCCCGGTCGCACAGTCGAATTATCGCAGTCGGTGTCGAATTTTAGACAGCGCATCGGTGACCTTATACTCGACGACTCAGTGGATGCCGCGATGCAGTGGTGTGTGAACGCAGTCGGGTTGCCGCCGTCGGCAGCGTCGCAAGTCGTCGAATACCTGCAAGCAGGCATGACGGCACTGGGTGCCATGCCGACCCGCGACACGATAATCATGGAGCGCTTTTTCGACGAGGTGGGGGATATGCATGTCGTTATCCACTCGCCCTTCGGAAGTCGCATCAATCGCGGCTGGGGTCTCGCGCTGCGCAAGCGTTTTTGTAAGTCGTTTAATTTTGAACTCCAGGCGGCGGCGAACGAAGATAGCATTGTCATCTCGCTCGGCTCAGTCCACAGTTTTCCGCTCGACGAGGTATTCCGCTACCTGCAGACCACCACAGTGCGCGATGTACTCATTCAGGCTCTGCTCGATTCGCCTATGTTTGAGGTGCGCTGGCGCTGGAATGCGACGCGGTCGCTAGCTATTCAACGTAATCGCAGCGGAAAGCGCGTGCCGCCACAGTTCCAGCGTATGGACGCCGAGGATTTAATCGCGCACGTGTTCCCTGATCAGATCGCCTGTGCTGAAAACCTCACCGGTCGCCGCGATGTGCCATCCCACCCGCTCGTTGATCAAACCATACACGACTGCCTCACTGAGGCGATGGATATCGACGCGCTGATTGCGCTTATCGGCCAGATCGAGCGGGAGGAGCTCACGCTAATTGCTAAAGACCTGCGCGAGCCATCGCCTTTTGCGCAGGAGATTATTAATGCGCGTCCGTATGCCTTTCTTGACGACGCCCCAGCTGAGGAGCGCCGCACGAATGCGATCCGAAATCGCAGCTGGGCAGATCCGGCCGAGGCGCGAGACTATTCGCTGCTGGATGCTTCTGCAATTTCGCGTGTGCGCGAGGAAGCGTGGCCGCTTGTGCACAATGCCGAGGAGCTCCACGATGCCCTGCAGACACTAGGCTATATCACCGCGGCTGAATTTTCCGACAGTGGTTTCGAGAGATGGCGCGAGAGACTCGTCCTTGAGGGTAGGTTACTGCAGCTCGCTCAGCACCCCCGGGGGCTTATCTTCGCGACAGAGGAGTTGCCAAAATTTAAGGCGCTTTTCCCCGACGAATGCGTCCAGTTCACCGTGCCCGCTTTCCTCGAAGGGGTATGCTGCGAGCCCGAAGACGCGCTGCGTGATCTTGTCCGCTCTCGGTTAGAGGGGCTGGGACCAGTGACGGCGCAGCGGCTCGCCGATGAGATCGCAATACCCTGCGCCAAAATAGACGCGGAGCTGCTCGCACTCGAGGTCGAAGGCTTCGTGTTTCAGGGCAACTTTACACCTGGGTTTGAACAGGCAGGTGGGGCCATCGAATGGTGTGAGCGCCGGCTACTGCAACGTATCCACCGCTACACGATCGATTCGCATCGCAAAGCAATAAAGCCTGTGTCGCTGCAGGTCTACACGCAGCATCTATTCGATGAGCATGGCCTGAAGCCGGTCCGTGATGGCAATGAGGTGTCGCATGCTTCGACCGAGCCGAGTCTCGATGGCCAGACTCAGCTTCAGCGCACGCTTGCGATGCTGGACGGTATTTCCGCGCCGGCGGCAAGCTGGGAAGCCGACCTCTACCCGTCGCGCGTTACCGATTATGACCCCAACTGGCTGGACGTCCTGTGCATTAGTGGCCGAGTGACCTGGGGGCGTTTTGTGCAGCCAAGCGCGTCGCAGCGCGCGCTTCACAAGGGCAGTTCGGGCCCTGTAAAAACAACGCCGATCGCAATTATGAGTCGTGCGAATGTCGATATCTGGCAGGCTCTGGCAAGGGCGCAGGTAAAAGAGACGAACGAAGATTTGCGCAAAACAGGTGCGAATAAGGATGGCGTGACCGCAAAAACTTTCTCAAGCCTCGCGCAGCGCATCGAAGCCGATCTACTGGCCAACGGGGCGAGTTTTTTCGATCAGATTCAGTCTCGTACCGGACTGTTGAAAGCGCAGCTTGAAGAAGGGCTCGCCGAATTGGTTGGGGCGGGGCGACTGAACAGCGATAGCTTCACCGGATTACGGGCACTGCTCACGCCGGCGTCAAAGAAGCAGAGTGCACATCGTCGGCGAGGGCGTTCGCCAATGTTTGGCGTCGAAGAGGCGGGTCGCTGGAGTCTCCTCGACACTTTCGCGTCCCGCGCAGTCGCCACGCCAGAGTCGGATGAGCTAGACACAGAGCAAAGTAAAGTCGATACGCCGAACGCGTCGCCGGCAAGTCTCCGTCAACCACGAGCGAGTCGACTTAACTCTGTTCGCAGCGGCTGGGACGTACTCGACGACGAACAACTCGAGCGACTTATCTCGATCTATCTAAATCGTTGGGGCGTGTTATTTCGCTCGATTATCGAACGTGAACTGCTTGCGCCACCGTGGCGGGTATTGCTGCGAACGCTAAGACGCATGGAGTTAAGAGGCACGGTGCGAGGCGGGCGATTTATTGCCGGCGTCGGTGGCGAGCAATTTGCCTTCCAAGAAGCGGTTGATGGCCTGCGGCGGATGGCGAAGGACGTCGCGGCAGTCGAAAACCGAGAGTCGGCGCAAACCGCTAAACCGCGCTACCACAGTCTCGCTGCGAGCGACCCGCTTAATTTGCTTAACCTGATACTGCCTAGGCGTAAGCTGGCAAAGCTGCTCAACAACAGGGTGTTGTTTGAAGACGGAATCCCCATCGCTGTGGTTGAAAGTGGCGAAGTCAAATTCCTGCGCGAAGTCGCGCCAGAAAGGCAATGGGCGTTGCAACAGGCGCTGGTGCAGAAAAACTTCCCGCCGAGGTTGCGCAGTTATCTTGGTGCGGGTAAAGCAACGCTTAAGTAGGGTCTGATTCGGCGGCTGCGATTCGCGCAAGTCGCTCTTGCTCTTCTTTGATTGCCTCGGCGATCTCGCGCATCACTCCATCGACGTCGGCAGCCTCACCATCCTCTTCAAACAGACCGGTTAGTCTTGTGTCAGGCATAAGATCACCAGCTTCGTAAAGCGCCCACATCTCTTTTCCGTACTCAGTGTCGGCTAGCGAGGGTGCAAATTCGGCGTAGTAGTCGCGAAGTTTGTTGACATCGCGAAGCAGCATCGATTCGGCATTGTTGTTTGCGGCAGCATCGACTGCCTGCGGTAAATCGATAATAACCGGGCCGTATTCGTCGACCAAAATATTAAACTCGGAAAGATCGCCGTGCACGATGCCAGCGCAGAGCATTTTTGCAACATAGCCGATTAACGTGTTGTGGTCTTCGATAGCTTGTTCCGCTGTAAGAATGACTTCACTGAGGCGTGGCGCGACATCGCCCTCGCCATCGGTGACGAGTTCCATTAGCAGAACCCCATCGACGCAGGCGTAGGGAGTCGGCACACGAACGCCGGCGGCGGCGAGTTTCCTCAGCGCGTCGACTTCGGCGTTATGCCACGTTTCTTCCTGCTGGGCGCGTCCAAACTTAGACCCTTTCTCCATCGCGCGTGCACGGCGGCTGCTGCGAGATTTACGCCCCTCTTGATAGAGGACTGCTTGCTTAAAGCTGCGTTTGGCTGCTTCTTTATAGACCTTTGCGCACCGTACTTCGCCGCCGCAGCGCACAACGAAAACATCGGCCTCCTTGCCGCTCATCAGGCGGCTTAGCACCTCATCGATGAGCCCTTCCTCAAGAAGGGGGAGCAAGCGGGCAGGGATCTTCATTCTTACTTAAATTCCTTTTCTCAATTCGCGTAAAGCGCTGCAGTGATCTCTGAGTCGATCTGTTCCTTGTCGAGGAGCGCATTATAAAGGTTATCGACACTCACTGCGTTAGCAACACCCAACAAAACGCCGAGAACTGCGCCGCGGTGGCAATTATCCCCGCCAAGATTGGTGTTTGCGATGAGTGCGGTTTCAGGCTGATCGACATATTTGTAGGCCAAGTAAAGCAGTCCTGGCCAAGCGCCATCGATATAGCATGCCGATGAAAAAAGGCCGCCGATTACTTCGCGGTCGTCTCTTGATTTTGCAGCAAGTTCGGCTACGCGGAAGTTCGCGCTAAGCCTGCTTGTGGTTACTAGGAGTTCGCGAACTGAGGTCGAGTCGTCTCGAATGAGCAGCGCCTCAAGCAGCGCGGTGTAGTGGACACACACACCTGCCAGAACCTCGTCTGGATGGGTAAGGTAAAGGTGGTCGACACACTGCTGCTGAAGCGAATCAATAGGTTGCCCCGCAAGGCGTCCAGCAAGATAAATTGCGGCAGTCGAAACAAGACCGCCGATAGATGGGGTGTCATGGGTCACTGCCGCGCAACGATGTGGCGCGTTCCCCGCGTCGAGATTAGCGAAAAAACCTCTGTGGTAGGACTCGGCATAAGTGTCCGGATGCTGCGCAGGATCGGCTGTCATGAGTTTAATGTAGGCATCTAGGAAAGCGTCGCGATCATAGACTCCACGGCTCACTGCGAGAGTCCTGAGAAGTGCCCTGACACAGTGTGCATTAAGCGTGTTCGAACCTGCCTGCATGCCATGATGGTAGTGAGTATTCGCTACGCCCCAGAATTTCTCCCGGCCTTTGAGAATGACCTCGCCCACGATTTTGCGCGGTTTTCCGTGACGATTGCCGCGTGCCACAGCGCTGCGACCGCCCTGGCTAGTCGAGTGCAGCGACATAATCGACGAAGGATGAAATTCAGGTGCCGCCTCGAATTTGCGGATGCCACCGGGAAACTGTCGCTCGATATCCATCGGGTTGTAATACCAATGCACGGGCATCGCGAGCGCATCGGCGACGAAGAGGTTTCGCAGACCGGCTTGCGCACGCTGACGAGCGAGAGGAGCAAGAGGGCCGAGGTTATCGCGAGTGTTAACGTGGTTGGAGCCGAAAGGGTATTCCATAGGATGCTATTCTCTGGTTGCTTGGGCAGTCTTTCTTCCACTACAACGGCCACCGTTGCTCGCCGGACTAGAAAAGCGCGTATTAAAAACGCGTAGCTAAAAAACGAATAACAAAATGAATAAGAGTCGCGCATAAAAAATCTCGCTACCGCACGAGGCGATAGCGAGATTCGTTTTATTGCGGGAGCAAAGACCCTTCTTTCTCAGGGAAGACTCTCTTCAACCGGCTGTCTGGCCTTCGCCAAACGCACATCAACACGCTACGGAGTAACTTGCCGATGCTCGTAAAGCTAAACTAGCAAGCCTGATTAAAGGCTCCCTTCTGTGATTGACTATTGATGGGATCACCTCCTTTTTTCTCGTTCCAGGGTAGAAACGAAAGCCAGTAAGCTCCCCCCGAAAGAGTCACTGACTAAGAACCTGAATAATTTATAACGCAGCTCAGCCAAGCTGTAAAGCTAAAGACCCGGAAAAAGGCGGAGAGAAAGGTAGGCGAGTAACGCGATGGCGACAAGCTGGATGCTAACGACTAGCGGCTTGGCGCGTAGCAGCTGCCAGAGAGTCGGGGCATTCCCCTTCGCGCGCAGTGTATCGAAGCGAGCGCGTTCACGCTGCGCCCGCGCTGTTTGGTAGTCGTCGAGCAGGGCGCGTGCACGGGGAAAGTCCTCGGCGTTGGAAAGCCAAAGACCGGGCATCGAGATACCCCAATTGCCAGGAGTCGTCTCAAAGTAGTCAATTTCATTGGCATCGAGGAGTTCTCGTACCTCAATAGCCTCATCGTCGGGCACGTTGCGCAGCTTAAAGAGGAGCTTAGACATTGGCATGCACCAGTCTGTCGGGCCCGCGTGTGCGGCACCTACGAGCAGAGGGTTGAACGAGCAGCGGGGTAAGCGAGTATCGCCGGTAAGATGCTGTGCTGCTTTAGCTAGTTTTGTGGCTCAATACGATTTGGCGTGGGCCGCTCGTTGTAGTTTGGCCGCTGACGCCCGAGGGGATCTGCTGAACCTTGCCGCCGCCTTTTAGGAACGCGTCGATATGAGACGTCAGGTCTTCACGGTTGCTTGTTGCTGCTTCTTTTTTAGATTTAGTTGCCATCGTACTTCCGTTATTGATTGTCATTAAGTTTTCTGTGTGGGTAGAAAAGTATACACCAAGAGCCGATTTGCGGCTAATTCATAGGCAGCGCGCTGTGCTAAAGTGTTGGCTTGCCGTTAGGAGAGTGAATTCTGCCCATGCCCCCCGAGACCCTGAGCGACCCTGGTATCATTAGTTTGTTCCCGGTGGCCCTAGCCCTCGTGCTATCAATTGCCTCGCGGAATGTCATTCTTGGTCTGTTTATTGGGCTGTTTACTGGCGTTCTTCTTGTCGAAGGATTTTCACCGATCGCTGGGCTAACACTCATGGTGCGCGATTATTTGGTGCCGCAGGTTACCGACAGCTACAACGCCGGTGTTTTGGTTCTGCTCGCCTTCATCGGCGGTTTTGTCGCGTTAATGGAAAAATCCGGTGGCGGGGCTGCATTTGCGGCACGTGTGATGCGTCTCGTTACCACGCGAGTGCGATTGCAGGTATCGGCTTGGCTCGGCGGCATACTCATTTTCTTTTCGGATCTCGGCACGCCGCTCATTGTTGGTCCAACCTTCCGCCCACTCGCCGACAGCCTGCGGATCTCGCGCGCAAAGCTCGCCTACATAATCGATTCGACTGCGTCACCGGTCGCGATTCTCGTCCCTTTCATTGGTTGGGGCGTTTACATCATGGGGCTGTTAAATCAGCAAATCGAATCGCTTGGCCTTGCTGTAAACGACTACGCGCTGCTCATCTCGGCACTGCCTTTTCAGCTTTATGCGTGGCTCGCGTTAGTCGCAGTGCCGCTGCTCGCGATTGTTGGCGTCGAGTTTGGTCCGATGCGCCGCGCTGAAGACGCCGCGCGTGCCGGCGGTAGCGAGCAACAGGTAAATGATTCTGCGCTCGAACAAATGACCTTAGCTAACGCCAAGCCTTCATTTGTCTGGCTGCCGTTGGTGGTGTTAGGCGCTACGCTCTTTTGGGTGCTTGGCCCGCTCGGTTTTCCCTTTGGACGAGTGAGTGGATCAGATTTTCGGGCAGGGCTGGCAACGGCCTATCTTCTGGCTGCGCTGACACTTGTTGCATTGATGGCATTTAACAGAGCGCAGTCACCGCTGCGCAGTCTGCAGGTCTATTTGGAAGGAATGAGCCGCATGATGCAAATTGCCATTATGCTCCTGCTCGCGTGGGCGATGGGCGACATGATGACGACACTAGGCGCAGATGAGTTCGTCGCTACACTCGTGCGTGACAACGTTGCTGCCTGGAGTCTCCCGTTGCTGATTTTCCTCGTTTCATGCGCCATCTCGTTCGCGACCGGTTCGTCATGGGGTACTTTTGCGATCATGTTACCGCTTGCCATGCCCGCGGCCTTTGCAATCGATGCGCCACTTGCGGTGTGCGTAGGCGCTGTGCTCTCGGGCGGGTTATTCGGCGACCATTGTTCGCCGATCTCCGAGACAACGATCCTCTCATCTGCAGGAGCGGGATCGGAAGTCTTCGATCACTTTCAAACCCAGCTTCCCTATGCGCTAGTTAACGGTGTCCTCTGTGTCTTGGGATTTATTGTCGCGGGGCTGAGCGGCAGTGTTATCGTATTACCTGCGCTGCTGTTGGTTCAGTTTGTCGGCCTGCTTACGTTTAAGCGCCTGTCGCCTGCGACGTAATAAACTGCTGCCAAGTGTCGATTGGCGACCGGATGAGCTGCGCAATAAATTATTTTTGACAAAGACGCGAAGAGCACATGGCAACGTTACTAGGCACCCCAGGCGATGATGACCTGAATGGCACCCCAACCGGTGATCTAATCTATGGCTATGCGGGCGATGACATTCTGCGCGGCAATGCCGGTAATGACAGCCTATACGGTGGCGCTGGCAATAACACTCTCTATGGTGGCGAAGGCAGCGACTATCTCTGGGTCGCAGATGAGGTGGGCAACAATCTACTGTTCGGTGAAGCGGGCAACGACATTATCACCGGCGGTTCAGGCGATGATCAACTGGAAGGCGGGACTGGAAACGACCGCCTAACTGCCGGTTCGGGTAATGACTCCCTCGCAGGCCAGTCAGGCGATGACGTGCTTTTTGCCGGCGCGGGCAATGACACAATCACTACTGGCTCCGGGGCAGACCTCGTCTATGCAGGCGAGGGGGATGACACGGTCAATGCAGTGTTTGCCGACGCAACTGACCCTCGCTTGGTGCTGATCATTGACCCTCTTTCTTTAATTACTACTAGCTCTGACGCCGTGACTGCCTACGGAGAAGCAGGGGCAGACCTGCTCTACGGGAGTCAAGGTAATGATTTTCTTGACGGAGGCTTGGGTAACGACTGGCTCTTCGGTGGTGCCGGAAATGACATACTTCTCTCGGGTGGTGGAAGCGACGTCCTGCACGGAGGAGAAGGCAACGACAAGTATACGGTTAGCAACGCTTCGGTCTGGCTTGAAGATAGCGCAGGCGATGACATCGTTGTTGTCCAGACAAGTTGGGTAAAGATCCCGAGCAGTATCGAAACAAAAGAATACGCCGCGACAGCAAAGCCATTGCCCTATTGGCTCGATGCCATGCTCGCTGATGGTGCTGCGTGGATAAGCCACCTTGTCGGCGAGAACAACATCTACAGTTATGGCTTTCCGTCTTCCGCGCCGAAGTATTACACCGACCTCTATTCCATTGAACGAGATTTAGGTAAGGCTGCCGGCTGGCAGGAATTTAACGCACAGCAAAAGACGTTCACTGAACAAGCACTCGCCGTAGTTAGTGCTGTTGTGGATGTCGTTTTTGTAGCAACGAATACATTCGATCAGCTCAACACGCTAGTGTTTGCGACTAACAGCCAATGGTCTACTAGGGCTCAATTTACTGCACCTACAGCCTCCTTCGCTGCGAGTGATGTGCTGATAAACCGCTTCAGACTAGGTTCCGACGTCTCATTGGAGCCGGCGGTTGCCGCGCCACAAACGCAGTCGTTTGAGGCCTCTCTTTGGCTTCGCGCCATAGGCGGTGCACTAGGGCTTAAAACGCCTACGAGTGAGGCCTCGACTTTTGCCTCGGAGACGCCTGTTGCGCCGTTTATCTCGGTCGAAAAAGATATTGAACAAGCGTTTCGTCAGCAGCTCGCTTTGTATTCGCCTGCCGCGGGTGAACAAGAAACGTTTGTTTTGTCACGCATGATCGATGGCGCCAATGGCAACGAAGCCTTTGAACATAGCCTCGAACTCGGTGTGCTCGATATTGCAGCGCTTCATTATCTGTATGGCCCCAATCCCGCCGCGCGCGCAGGTGATGACATTTACACGCTAAACACCACGCGAGCCAATTTTATTTGGGACGGAGGAGGGTTTGATACGTTAGATGCCTCTGGAAGTTTGCTGC
The DNA here is from genome assembly GCA_017853205.1 of Gammaproteobacteria bacterium. Classification (GTDB taxonomy): domain Bacteria; phylum Pseudomonadota; class Gammaproteobacteria; order Pseudomonadales; family Pseudohongiellaceae; genus UBA9145. The sequence goes on along the minus strand of JAFMKB010000057.1, from coordinate 1,159 downwards.
CGGTCACACTTTATCTGAGCCCGGGGTACTGGGGGTTTGTCGGCGACGCGGCCGGCGCTTCGATTCTCGATGCGGGACAGCAAACGATTAATTTTGGCACTCGTATCGAGAAAGTGATTGGAAGCGTTATGGGCGATACCTTAGTCGGTGACGAATTCAATAACTGGCTAGTCGGCGGCGCAGGCAGCGATAATTTGATTGGCGGCGCGGGCATCGACACTGCGCTTATTCTAGCTAAGCGCGCAACGACAACGCTATCACGGCTCGGAGGCAATGTGACCGACGCGCAGTGGCAGCTAAAGCGCGGCACCGAAATAGATCGTTTAACGGGGATTGAACGAGTTGAGTTTAGCGACTACGGCATCGCGCTTGATCTCGATGGCAATGCGGGTAAAACTGCAAAATTGATCGGTGTTCTGCTTGGTGCGGACTCTCTGTCAGACAGAGCACTAGTCGGTGTAGTGTTAGATTATGCCGATTCTGGATTCAGTCTTGAGACCATGCTTGCTATCGGACTCGATCACTTACTCGGCGCATCACCGTCCGGAGCCGCCGTGGTTAATCTGCTACATCGTGCACTTACTGGAGTCGAAGCAAGCCCAGTTTTACTAGAAGATTACGGTAGGCGAATCGACAGTGGTGAAATGACTGCAGTCGAGTTAGCCCTACTAGCGGCCGAAACCGACCTTAACTCGATGAACCTAGATCTCGTCGGTATAAGCAGCACCGGGCTAGCCTATTCGCTGGGACTGTCGTAACCCGTCCGACTTTCTCTCCTCGTTTCGCTTTCGGCCCGGCCTTGCGGGCCCCATTGCTCACTCTCTCCAATTAAGGCGCAGAGTTAAGCGCCAAAATTAAACCTCTTGCGCCAAGTGTCGATTGGCTAAGCGATTAGCTTAGTAACAGGCAAGGTGATTGTTGAATGACTACGATCTATGGCAGCGATGGCGCGAGTATTGGGCGCAACAGGGGCAAGGTTGCCGAGCGTGAAAAACAACCGCCGCTCCCATACCTACGCGACCCTAACAGCGGTAGAACAGGCCAAGTAAACTCGGCTCAAATGTCCGATACCGCACCTGGGGTTAGCACTGTGCGTGGCTCTGTTGGTCTCGTTACAAAAAGCACACGACGACGAATGCTCCGAGCAAATCCAATCGAT
>JAFMKB010000056.1 GCA_017853205.1 Gammaproteobacteria bacterium | reverse complement strand
TCTTCTTAGCAGGTGCTTTCTTAGCTGCTGCTTTCTTCTTGGCAGGTGCTTTCTTTGCTACTGCTTTCTTCTTGGCCGGTGCTTTTTTCTTTGCAGCTGGCTTGGCTTTAGCAACTTTCTTAGGAGCAGCTTTCTTGGCTGCAGCACGCTTAGTCACCTTCTTCTTGGGCTTCTTGGCTTTCTTTGCAGCTGCCTTCTTAGCAGCAGCCTTAGCTTTCAGCGCAGCTTTCTTGGCAGCGGCTTTTTCTTTTGCAGCGGCCTTCTTAGCATCAGCTGTCGCTTTAGCCGCAGCCTTTTTAGCAGCTTTAGCAGCTTTAGCAGCAGCTGCTTTCGCTTGCTTCTTCTTGAAGTTAGCCGTAAACGCTTTTACTGCCTTATCTAACGCAGCCTGGGCTTTCTCTGCGTCTGCCACTTTCTTAGCTGCAGCCTTAGCTACCGCCTCGGCAGCCTTAACTCGAGCCTTAGCAGCGCGTGTTTTGGCATTGACCGCCGCAGCCTTTGCAGCCGCCTTCTTAGCCGCAGCTTTTGCAGCAGTCGCCGCTTTCTTGCTTACAGCAGTTTTAGCTTTAGCAGCTGCCTTTGTTGCCGCAGCAGCCTTCTTGCTTGATGCAGAGGCGATTTTCGCAGCGGCCACTGACTCTTTGGTTAGTTTCGACAATACGCCTTGCGCTTTTTCTAACGCTGGGCTTTTCACCTTTGCAGCGGGCTTTTTCGCTGCTGGACTACGTTTTGCTTTCGCTTTCGCTTTAACTTTAGCCATGCTCGATTTCTCCTAGGTTATGATTCTTACCCGCTGCTGTATTCATGCACTCCGAAGTTACTTACATTGACTTAGGAGCTCTTCAAGCTTGTGTTCACAGCCGCAGTTTTTTCGCTTTAGCCTGTTACATATTCGTTCTTAGTTCTTCCCGAACGTGTTCGGAACATCCAAACTAACATTTTAACGACTTTGCAAACAGTGATCGTATAGAGATGCTGAATAAAAGAAACTCTTTAGTCAACCCACATACATTCACCGAGTAACTACGGTGATACGCTATGTTTCGCTTGTAGTTCAAAAAACTTTAAGAAAAAGTGAATAAATTTTAATCGATTACAACTTTATTACAGACAAAATTGAATAATTCAACGACATCGTTCAGAGATTTTTTTTGCTGCAATTGATTGAGGAGTCTTAAACGAGCTACGCGATGCGTTGCGAGATGCGTTGTACATAAAAGAGTATGGGAAAGAATATTAAAAGCAGAGAATAAAAAAGCTCAGACAAGCTGAGCTTTTTTAGTACCGACTATGACCCACACCCTTAGGTGTTGGCTACCGGCTAGCTGGAGAGAATTGAATCTATCTGCTGCCGAATATCGTCAACAGGAGCCAATCCATTTACCTTAACGACACTTACGTTAACGCCTTTAGACGCTGCTTCACTGTAGAAACCTACTAAAGGTTCGGTTTGCTCATGATAAACCTGCAACCTCTTACGGATCGTCTCTTCTTGATCATCTTCGCGCTGAACCAATTCCTCGCCCGATTCGTCGTCAATACCTTCCTTTGCGGGCGGATTAAACTCAACATGATAGACGCGCCCCGAACCTGGATGAACACGACGACCACTCAAGCGCTTAACGATTTCATCGTCGGCCACATCAATTTCCAGCACGCAGTCAATTTCGACGCCCGCATCAACCATCGCTTCAGCTTGAGGAATAGTCCGCGGGAATCCATCAAAAAGAAAACCATTGGCGCAATCTGCCTGTGCAATCCGCTCTTTTACCAAAGCGATTATGATCTCATCCGTTACCAAGCCGCCGGATGCCATAACTTCACCGACTTTCAAGCCCAATTCGGACTCTGCAGCAACGGCTGCGCGCAACATATCGCCTGTAGATATCTGAGGGATACCAAGCTTTTCAGTAATGAATTGCGCTTGTGTCCCTTTGCCGGCTCCCGGTGCGCCCAAAAGTATTAATCTCATATTTCGCTCCTTCAATTTGTAATTCCAGCAATCCAAGCTTCCAACTATAACCCAGATTGCTTGGCTAAATCCCACAGATGATCGAGATCTTCGAGACTCTTATTCTTAAATTCGGTTTCTTCGATTTGCAATTGTTTTTCGATAAAGCGAAACCTTGCTTCGAATCGCGAATTGCAGCCGCGCAGCGCGATTTCCGGCTCAACTTTCGCATGTCGTGCGAGATTAACGGAGGCGAACAATACATCACCTAGCTCGTGTTCAATCTCCTTCGTCTGACCTTGCACGATAGCCTCTTCCAGCTCAGCGATTTCCTCCTTTAGCTTCACAAGAACCGGCTTTATTTCCTTCCAATCAAAGCCTACGTTCGCAGCCCTTTTCTGAAGCTTTCGCGCACGCTCCATTGCTGGGAGCGCCTTGGGAACATCATCTAGGAGACTCGCAGGCGAATCGATCTGCTCCTGGCCGGTCAACTTTAGTTTTTGGCGCTTCTCTTCGCGCTCTATTTCCTTGATCGCGTCCCAATTTGCCACAACCTGTTCGGCGCTAAGCTCTTTAGTCTCGCCGAAACTCGCAAGTGTTCCATCGGGAAAAACATGCGGATGCCGACGAAGTAATTTATTAGTCACGCCTGCAGCAATATCATCGAAATCAAAACTTCCCTCTTCGCGTGCTAATTGAGCATAAAATACGATTTGAAAGAGCAAATCTCCCAGCTCGTCCTCGAGCTCAACCATACTGCCACTTTCGATGGCATCGGCGACCTCATAAACTTCTTCTAGAGTATGTGGAAGAAGGGATGTGATCGATTGCTTGAGATCCCAAGGGCAGCCCTGCACCGGATCACGCAATTTACTCATTAACTCGATTAGCGAATCTATATTGCTCATCATTTTGATCCTCCATTCGAAGTTGCAGCTGCTACTTAAGCCAGCTCAAAGACCGCCATTGACTCAACGTGCGTTGTATTAGGAAACATGTCCATAACTCCGGTCGATTTTAGGTGATAGCCTGCTTTCACGAGTTCAGCAGTATCGCGCGCAAGCGTGGCCGGGTTACAGGAAATATAAACAATCCTCGCGGCGCCCAACTGAGCAACTTCATGTATGATCTCAAGAGCACCAGAACGTGGTGGATCTAATATGACCTTTGTGTATTTTCTTGAAGCCCAGACCTCGTCTTTAAACGACTTGGCAAGATTAGCGGCGTAAAACGCGGTATTAGTTAAGCCATTTTTGGCCGCATTTTCGCCTCCACGATGAACCATCTCTTCGCTGCCTTCAACGCCAACAACACTGCCACATAGCGTTGCCGCTGCAAGAGTGAAGTTCCCTAGACCACAAAACAGATCTAAAACATCATCCTCTCTACTTAGCTCTAAAAGGTCCAATGCCTTCTTTACTATCTTGCGATTGATTCCCGCGTTGACCTGCGTGAAATCCATAGGGTGGAATCCTAGCTCAAGTCCAAAATCCGGCAAGAAATAGCTCAACCTATCGGTTTCGCGAAGAGGCCAAAGCCTAGTCACGGTATCGACGCCCCCTGATTGCAAATAAATCTCTACCTGGTGCTCCTTTGCGAAGGCAGTAAGCGCGTCGGTGTCGGGGGTGCTCAACTCGGATAGATGCCTCACCACTAGCGCAACGACAAGCGGCGCACTCAGATCGGGCGCACTTTCACCGACAGCGACTTCGATTTGAGGTATCTCCATTTTCCCGTCGAGTTCACTAAACAATGTCCGTAGCGGCGCTATAAGTTTAGCTACATTGGCCACTAACACTTCACAGTTATCCATTTCTGCAACGAAGCTACTGTATTTCTCTCGGAAGCCTACGAGTGCTCCACCCTTCTTTGAAACAAATCGAGCCGCCAGACGTGCCTTGCGTCTATAGTGAAAATCTGTGTCTCTTAAAGTCGGCAATATCTCAACGTCTATCAATTCATGACCGAGTGCTTGAGCCATTTGTTCTAATAGAACAGATTGCTTGAACTCGATCTGTGCAGCAGGGTCCATATGTTGTAACGAACAGCCGCCGCAGGTCCCCGCAAACGCACAGGGCGGTTTCACACGAAGTGGTGACGCCTGTTGCACTGACTCAGTGCGCAGCTCATCGTAACTATTGCGTCGCCGTATATAGCTAGCTGTGACGCGCTCCCCCTCGAGTGCGCCGTCGACAAACGCCACTTTGCCATCAATATGCGAAATTCCCCTGCCTTCGTGGCTCAGCGAGGTAATCTCGAGCTCAACCGGTTCGGCAGGGAGTTTTTGTTTGCGAAATCTTCGTTTACTCATAAAGGGGTTGTCTCAATAAATGAATGCTAATCCTGCCTGACGGCCAGGAAGGTACGTTACAGGGCCTAGTGGGCGCTTTGGGATTGAGGCTCAGAGCAATTGTCGCTTACACAAACACACCGGTAGAAAGATAACGATCACCTCTGTCGCACACGATGGCTACGATCGTTGCATTCTGAACCTGCTGGCTGAGTGCCAGTGCTGCAAAAACTGACCCGCCCGATGAAACGCCGCAGAATATCCCTTCTTCGCGTGCCAACGCGCGCATCGTCTGTTCCGCGTCGCTTTGTCTTACATCAACAACGAGATCAACGCGTGTGCGATCAAATATTTTAGGTAGGTAGGCTTCAGGCCAACGCCTGATACCGGGGATTTTAGAGCCCTCTTGCGGCTGTAAACCGACAATTTGCACGGCTTTGTTCTGTTCTTTCAAAAATCTTGAAACACCCATTATCGTACCTGTTGTGCCCATTGAGCAGACGAAATGGGTAACTTCACCTTCTGTGTCGCGCCAAATCTCTGGGCCGGTGCTCCTATAGTGCGCATCTGGATTATCCTGATTTGCAAATTGATCGAGCACTAAACCTCGACCCTCCGCTTCGAGCTTCTGCGCTAAGTCTCTTGCGCCCTCCATACCCTCATCCGGCGATACCAAAATCAGCTCTGCGCCATAGGCCGCCATCGCAGCCTTGCGTTCTTCGCTCATATTGTCGGGCATAATGAGAATCATCTTATAGCCCTTGGCGGCTGCCACCATCGCCAGGGCGATACCAGTGTTGCCGCTTGTTGCCTCTATTAGTGCATCACCGGGTTTGATCGATCCTCGAAGCTCAGCCTGAACGAGCATATTAAGCGCAGGCCTGTCTTTTACCGACCCACCAGGATTATTGCCCTCTAGCTTGACCAAAATACGGTTCGTTGTAGCGCCGGGTAACTTCTTTAGCGCTACCAATGGCGTGTTGCCAATCAAAGATTCTATCGACTGTAGGCGCATGTAAGATAATCCTCAAAGCTTGGTCGCATAACAGTGGTGGCGCGAAGCACGCAGCCGCGTCCTCTGCGACGGATTGTTACACGGAAAGTGACTCACGCCCAAACCACTTGAAAGATCTCTCCGAACTTCAGCGCCTCGGCCTCTGCATAAAAAGACTTCGACTATTGAGCGGCCTGTTACCTAGATGCTCAGCAAGTGCACGCCTTAGAATAAGCTTCGCAAATTTTGCGTTTTCGGGGGAATCAAAATCTGCCTCTCTCAAGGCGATGATAGCGCTGCCAGGGATAAGGGTTTCAGCGTGGTCCGAATCGTTTATTACCCTTGGGCCTTCCTGCTGGTAATTTAGATTTTCTCTCGCAAGTGTAAATCCTCGCTTAGCATCAAACCTGTAATAGTGAGTTTCTTCAATCTCACGATTCAAGTCACATTCCGATTCAAGATCTAAGCCATACCCAAGCTCGGATAGAAGACTTAGCTCGAAATGCCTGAGTACGGAGTCGATACGCGAATCGCCTTGTAGGGAAACGAGCGTGTCTTGGTAAAAACCATAGAGCGCACGATGCTCTTCGTGATCCTGCAGCAGCCTAGTTAAAAGTTCATTGATGTAAAGGCCACTAAAAAGTCTTGTCGCTTCGAGTCTGAGCGCTTCGTGCATAGGTTCAACACCAGTGAGTGTTTTTAGATCAGTGCGCCCGCTGAGACTTATGAGCAGTGGCTGAAAGGGCTGCAGTATAGAACGAGTTCTCGATTTTTCTCCTCGTGCGCCACGGGCTACGGCGCGCACTCTGCCGTAGTCGACGGTAAAAAAGTCGATTAGAAAACTGCTGTTTTGGAAAGGTGTGCGATGGAGCACGTAGGCAGGCTGCAGGGCAATTCTGGCATCCACTCAATTTTTTCTCCTGCTAAACCAAGGGCTCTAGGCTGCCTATAAACCCTGTATCAAGAACGCTAACGATCGCTATAACCCAAACTTTGAAGCGCCCTCTCGTCGTCCGCCCAACCTGATTTCACCTTCACCCATAGATGGAGCATCACTTTGCAATCAAAGCTAATTTCCATATCTTCTCTCGCGGCGGTGCCTATTTGCTTTAACCGATCGCCCTCGGCGCCGACAATGATTCGCTTCTGTCCCTTTCTGTCGACCAGAATGAGACCATGAATATGCAGCGTGGCTCCGATCTGTTCAAACTTCTCTATCTCGACTGTGACATCATAAGGTAATTCGTCACCTAGCTGCCGCGTCACTTTTTCACGAATGAGCTCAGAGGCGAGAAATCTTGAACTTCGATCCGTAACCTGGTCATCTGGAAACAAGAATTGACTCTCAGGCAGATAGCTGCGAATAAGACCTTCGAGCGACTCTAAATTGTGTCCCCCGAGTGCAGACACAGGCACTATTTCGGCAAATTGACGCTTACTCGACAGCTGCGCAATATGAGGCAGCAGCTGCGCCTTATCTTTTACTAGATCAATCTTGTTGATAATCAATAACACCGGCACTTCGCTGTATTTTAGTGCTTCGAGAACGCGCTCATCAGCCTCGTTCCAGACAAATCTCTCAACAACGAACAGCACTACATCAACATCTTTGATGACATTGTGCACGGTTTCGTTCATCACTCGATTCAGTGCCTTGCCAGTAGGCGCATGCAAGCCGGGCGTATCAACGAAAAGACATTGAGCGTTATTTTCGGTGCTTATACCCAGAATGCGGTGGCGTGTGGTTTGAGGCTTGCGTGAGGTGATACTTATTTTTTGTTTAAGCATGTGATTGAGCAAGGTTGATTTGCCCACATTCGGTCGCCCTACTATAGCAACGAAACCACAGCGAGTTTCGAGGTCCTCTTTGCGCGCCTCTACGTCCTTTTCAATCACCCACTCTCTCCTAAGACGAGCAGAGCTCGTTCGGCAGCGGCTTGTTCCGCTTCTTTTTTGCTCTCTCCGCTTCCACCAAAGGTCTCAGCAATTCCCTCTACGCGGCATTCGACTCTGAACACTTGTTCATGTGCTGCTCCTTCGATAGAAACAACGTCATAAACAGGCAGTGCTACTTTCCTCGCCTGCAGAAGTTCCTGAAGCGCAGTTTTGTTGTCCTTTTCTGCAGACGCTTTATGACCACTATTCTCTTCGATAGCCACGAGCTTCTTTATAAGTGCTGTCGCTGCCGACAGACCACCATCAAGATAGACTGCTGCTATGACTGCCTCAACAGCGTCGGCTAGAATCGAATCACGCTCGCGTCCCCCGCTCTTCGACTCCCCGCTTCCAAGATTTAGATGCTCGCCCAAACCGATCGCTCGAGCATGAGCCGCAAGTGCGGGCTTGCTCACCATACTTGCCCTGAGTCGGCTAAGATCCCCCTCTGTCGATTTGCGGCGCTGCTTGTAAAGCATTTCTGCGATGACGAATCCGAGCACTGAGTCACCAAGAAATTCGAGGCGCTCGTTATGGGTCGCACTTGCACTGCGATGAGTGAGCGCCAAGCGCAAGAGGGACTCATCTGTGAATTCGTAGCCTAGCTGCTTAGTTAAACGGCCAAGACCCGTCTCACTCGTTGAACGCATGCTCACTTCTGCTCCTTGGTCTTCACCGCCAAGAAACGCAGCCTATTCTGGCTGCGCAAAGAAGGCGTTATTCTCAAACGTAGGGAAATTCAGCCCCGGGTCTTTATGTAACCAAACCGCTATTGCCTTGCCGACAATATTGTCCTCGGAAACCGGCCCCCATACTCGACTATCGGCACTATTTTCTCTGTTGTCGCCGATCATAAAGTAATGTTTTGGCGGCACTATCCAGCTTGTGCGCCCTCTGGAAGAATTAACGCTAGGAATATGCTGCGTCGCATGTGTAACACCGTTATAGGTCGCAGAGTTGAGTACGCCGTCGAGAGGCCCGATACCAGTATCTACTTTAATATTGGCAACAAATTCTTCAGGAATGATCTCTCCGTTAACGAAAAGACGCTGGTTCTCATAGCGAATGGTATCACCCGGCAGACCAATGATCCGTTTAATGTAGTATTGATCAACGTGTGGTGGGATAAAAACCATGATCTCGCCGCGCTGAGGTTCTGCTACATCGAGTATTTTCGTTCCCAGCACGGGAAGTCTAAGCCCATAGGCGAACTTGTTAACGAGAATAAAATCTCCAACTTTTATCGTAGGGATCATTGAGCCGGTTGGGACTTGGTAGGGCTCGAATAGGAACGAGCGGAGCATCAACACAAACAGCAAGACCGGAAAAAAGGATTTCGCATACTCGGTAAGCAAAGGCTCTTGAAGGAGTCTGCGCGTCTCTTGTTCAACTTGTTCATCGCTTAGCTTTGGGTCATTGCTGGCGCGCGCTGAAAAGGCTTCTGCTGCTTTTACCCGTCCACCCTTGACAAGCAGGCTATCGAGCAGCCAGATAACACCACAGCCTGCAACGAGACAGACGAGTACGAACGAAAAATCGATATCCATTTGAAACTTCCTTCTCTTAGCTGTCGACTTTAAGCACGGCGAGGAAGGCCTCTTGAGGAACTTCGACATTCCCCACTTGCTTCATCCGCTTTTTACCAGCTTTCTGCTTCTCTAAGAGCTTCTTCTTACGGGTAATGTCTCCACCATAACATTTCGCGGTCACATTTTTGCGAAGAGCTTTCACCGTTTGGCGTGAAATGATTTGTCCACCGATCGCCGCCTGTATGGCTACATCATAAAGCTGGCGAGGGATCAGCTCTTTCATTTTTTCAACAAGGGCCCTGCCCTTACCAAGCGCATGATCCCTATGCACGATCAGTGCTAACGCATCGACCCTGTCACCGTTAATGAGCACATCTAGACGCACAAGCGACGCTCGATCAAAGCGCAAGAACTGATAGTCGAGCGACGCATAGCCACGGCTTACTGATTTGAGCCGGTCGAAAAAGTCGAGCACGACCTCGTTCATTGGCAATTCGTAACTCAGAGAAACTTGCTTGCCGATGAATTGCATATCTCGCTGAACGCCGCGTTTGAGCACACATAGCGTGATAACACTCCCGAGATGCTCATGCGGAACGAGGATGTTCGCAAGCACTATTGGTTCCCGCATCTCCTGAATAGAGGCAACAGGCGGCAAGCGGGATGGGCTGTCGACCATAACCACATCGCCGTTATTCATCAGTACTTCATAAACAACGGTCGGCGCAGTGGTGATCAGGTCGAGATCATATTCTCGTTCGAGTCGCTCTTGAATGATTTCCATGTGCAGCATGCCAAGGAAACCACAGCGGAATCCGAACCCTAGAGCATCTGAATTTTCCGGTTCGTACTGCAAAGATGAATCATTAAGCGTAAGTTTTGACAATGCGTCTCTAAACGCTTCAAAATCATCTGATGACACAGGAAATAAACCCGCATAAACCTGTGGCTTGATGCGTTTAAACCCGGCGAGCGCATCAACCTCTGGCGTGCTCGCAAGCGTTATGGTGTCACCAACTGGTGCGCCGAGAATCTCCTTTATACCAGCGACCACAAATCCAACTTCACCGGCACCAAGAGAGGGCAATTCTGTACGTTTGGGCGTGAAGACGCCGACGCTATCGACAATATGCGTTTTGCCAAGGGACTTGGAAATTATTTTGTCGCCCTTCTTAAGTGTTCCTGCCATTACCCGGACCAACGACACGACACCAAGATAATTATCGAACCATGAGTCGATTATTAGCGCCTGCGTTTTCGCCTCGCGATCGCCAACCGGCGCTGGAATCTTTGCAACTATTTCTTCGAGAATGTCCTCTATGCCCATGCCTGATTTGGCGCTGGCACACACAGCATCCTGCGCGTCTATACCGATGATTTCCTCGATTTCGACTTTCACGCGTTCAGGCTCAGCCTGAGGAAGATCCATTTTGTTCAGCACCGGGAGTACTTCCAGACCCTGCTCTATCGCCGTGTAGCAGGTCGCTACTGACTGCGCCTCCACACCCTGCCCCGCATCGACGACCAACAGTGCGCCTTCGCATGCCGCGAGTGATCGCGAGACCTCGTAGGTAAAGTCAACATGCCCCGGTGTATCGATGAAGTTTAGCTGATAGCGAATGCCGTCACGTGCCTTGTAGTAGAGCGTCACGCTTTGGGCTTTAATCGTAATACCGCGTTCGCGTTCAATATCGAGGCTATCGAGAATTTGCTCTGCCATTTCACGCTGAGTGAGGCCACCGCAGATCTGAATAAACCGGTCAGCAAGCGTCGACTTACCGTGATCGATGTGGGCAATGATTGAAAAGTTACGAATATGGCTTAGGTCGGTCACAGAGTTAGCGTCGCAGAGTAAGGTTCGGTGAGAGATAGCGAGGCTATCCATAAGGCGGCAAGTCTACAGTATCTGGCGAATTCTGTCAGGAAGTTTGAACGCGGGCATTGCTTCTATACGCCGCGAGAATCTGTGCCAGAGGCAGGCAACAGCACCATAAAACGCATGCTGTTGCCGGTTGCTCGAGGAGCTAGGGAGGCTTCGATTAAGGCTTGAGTTCAATCGACAGCGTTGTGCCTTGGCCTTGTCGCATGATGCGAATCTGAACGAAGCCGCTTTCAGGTAGAGCTTCCGCAATAGCGGCGAACTCACTGACAGAGGTGACTGTCTCTCGATTCAATGAAGTCACCACGTCGCCTTCTCGAAGACCCGCCTCTCTGCCCGGCCCGTCTTCGACCTGAGCAACACGCACGCCATCGATTCCAACAACTTGCCTGGTCTCATCGCTTAGTTCGGCCACTTTGAATCCTAACGGATTAACCCTCTCGGGAGGGGTATCAACAACCGCCACCGACGATTCGTTTGTGGGGGAGCTACCTAGTTCAACTATCACCCGCTTTACTTCACCATTGCGAATGAGTCGCACAGCGGCTTCGGTACCCGGTTGGTATTGACCCACATAGAACGGCAGATCGGTGAAATATTCGATCTCATGGCCGTTGAACTCGATGATGATATCCTCATCCTCAATGCCGGCGCTCGCCGCAGGACTTTCATCCATCACGCCATCAACAAAAGCACCGCGCGGACGATCCATCTCGAAAATTTCGGCCAACGCGTAGTCGACTTCGCGCATGCGAACGCCTAACAGGCCGCGTTCAACCGCCCCAGATTCCTTAAGCTGCGCGACCACATTCATCGCTACATTGCTTGGAATAGAAAACGAGATTCCGTTCGAACCGCCGGTACTGCTAAGTATCTGCGAGTTAATACCGATGACATCACCCTCGAGATTGAACAGCGGACCGCCGGAATTACCCTGGTTAATCGCCACATCGGACTGGATGAACGCCATGTAGTTATACGCGGAATTTCCGGGCACGGAGCGCCCTTTCGCGCTCACGATTCCTGCCGCTGCTGAAAATTCGAGACCAAAGGGCGAACCAATTGCTAACACCCAATCGCCGACCCTCACCGCCTCGGAATCACCAAACTCAACGTAGGGTAAATCCTCTGCATTGAGTTTTAAGAGCGCGATATCCGAAGGTTCATCGAGGCCCACGACCTCGGCATCGAAAACCCTGCGATCGTTGAGCGTTACTTGAATCTGATCGGCTCCTTCGACGACGTGGTTATTAGTAATTACATAGCCATCTGCTGAAATTAGAAATCCTGATCCTACGGCGCCCCTCTGCATGGGTGCTCTATCTTGTCGTTGGATGTCTGGGCGCTGGTCTGGACGCAATCCGCGAAGCAGCTCCTCCAGGTTTTCGTCGCTTAACTGTGGCCGAGCGGCCACCGTTCGGCGCGCAGATATCTCGACGATAGCGCTCGCGTTAGCTTCAACAAGATCGGCGAAATTGGGCAATCCTGTTGCCGCAAACACATGAGTCGGCACTAGGGCAGGCAGGACAATCTGGCTAACGATAAGAAGGCCACCTAACAAGGCTTGCCTCGGCACAAGGAAGTTGAGTAGGTGTTTGGCTAGATGACTAACTAGATGA
>JAFMKB010000106.1 GCA_017853205.1 Gammaproteobacteria bacterium | reverse complement strand
CTAAAGTGGTTATTCAAGGAGCCGCTGCGGCAGTCACAGAACAAAAGAACGAATCCGCCTACGGTGACGCAGTCCTCTACTGGAACGACAATGGTACAGCGAAAGCGATCAACATCGACACGGTAGCTAACTCAGAGTTCGCCATCGACCAGCTCGATAAGGCTATTCTAGGTGTGGCAACTGAGCGCGCCAAGTACGGTGCATTTATGAGTCGTCTCGAGCACAGCTCTGACAACTTGTTGAATGTTGCGCAGAACACCGACCAGTCACGTAGTCGCATCGAAGACGCTGACTACGCAGTAGAAACGTCTGAGCTCGCACGCACGCAGATTATCTCGCAGGCGAGTACTGCAATGCTTGCACAGGCGAACCAGTCTAAGCAGTCGGTTCTCACACTGCTCCAAGGCTAATAAAAGCTAGAACGAAAAATCAGGCGGCTTAAATACCCGGCCGTCTGATTCAGGCCCCCTTGGGCCCGGATTTTAGAGAAAAGCAACAGGTAGCTGGTTGAAATAATGATAACCGGAAACCAATCGAAGCACTGTAATCGCAAAAGGAACGTTAAAGTGAGCAGCAATAACTCTAACAACTCTGTCATCACTTGCGCGAGCGCGATAGCACTCAATTTGCGCCAGGGAATGCAATTAATGATAAGAGTTTCCTTTGCGACTTCAAACAACTCAACGAGCAATTCTGCAGCCCGACTATCCGTATTAAAGAATCGGCTGCACAAATCCATCCTACTCTTCGGTCGCGATAACAAGGCTGACACAGTCGTGGCGACTGAGTGCTCTCGTAAGTCCAGCTCTGACTCAGAGCTAACCAAGACGAAAGGAGAGCGGACGCGCGCTAACTTCAAACTACATGAGTATGTCAATAAGACATTTGAGCTTGCGCGCGTAGGAATAATTTCACTAACAAGGAGCGCTACGTTGGCAACTGCCAATCAGGTGAGACAGGGTGTCATTTAATCGCTTGAAAATAGAAGCGGCAAGATACCAAAAGCCAAAGTTGTAGCGAAACTATTTAGTGAGACCACTGGCAGTGAAGACGCCTGACAGTGAAAGAATTTGGCCCGAGGCAGAAGGGGCAAGACCCCTGACCTCCTTACCCCGGTAGCCTCGGGCCAAATATTTACCGGGGTGTTTTTTAAAGAGGCTGAGTACTACGAAGCCTGAAAAAAGAGGTTGGGGAAGGGTGAGTAACGGAAGTTGCCACATAAATTAAACGACTAATGCGAGTTGAGCACACAGGCTGCCGACCAAGAATTTCGCTAGGTGGATTGATCCGCTCAGCAACCGAATTTGGCCCGAGGCACAGGGGCAAGACCCCTGACCTCCTTACCCTTAAGTCTCGGGCCAAATACTTACTGATCGTCATGCGATAAGTAGGCAAAAAATTGGGTAAAGGACAGGACAGGAGGGATGAGCGGGGCGACGAAATAATAGGTGCGTCTACCCATTCACAATTTTTACTAAATAAAGAGGTCTTTCCTATGAGTGTTATTAATACAAATATTTCCGCGACTATCGCGACCAATGCATTAATAAGAAACGAACGATCAATGAGTACCGCCATGGAGCGGCTGTCGACTGGCATGAGAATTAACTCGGCCAAAGACGACGCTGCAGGTTTAGCTATCGCTTCTCGAATGGGTGCGATGGTGAGCGGGCTAGAGATGGCATCTAAAAATGCAAACGACGCTATCTCGATGCTGGAGGTAGCTGAAGGTGCAACGCTCGAGATTAGTAATATGCTAATACGTATGCGTGAGCTTTCTGTGCAGTCGGCGTCAGGCACTTACTCAGATACCGATCGCGCCGCGCTTGATTTAGAGTTTGGCGCACTAATGAGCGAAATTGATCGCATCGCTAAGAACACGACCTGGAACACCATGTCGATTCTAAATGGCGGTAACGACGCAAACAATACGGTTAACAATGCGACCACTACGAAAACTGAGTTAAATATTCAGCTCGGTCCTAACGCGTCGCAAACGATGGCGCTTGAGTTCAAGGCCTGGGTTCCGTCGGTTGCTGTTGATATGCAGGCTTTGAATGCTGATGGCTACAACCACGTCGATGGTAAGTCTGCCTTTAGCCAGAAGGCTGACGGAATTGATGCGAGGGTTGCTGGTGCTGCAGGCGCTGTCACTGAAAGCGCAACTTTAACATTCGGTGATTTGAACGGCGGTGACGCGGTTACAGTTAATGGGCTAACGCTGACTGTTGCACAGGGATCTTCTCTCACGGGAGCAGAAGTTGCTGATGTTTTCGATAGTTTGACAACAGCGACGGTGCCTGCGAACGGGGCAGCTGCAGGAAAAGTCTACACTATGTCTGGTGCACTTTCCCATACAGCATTTACCTCGGCTGCGGCTACAGGTAACACCGTTGTATTTACCAGTGCAACCGCAAGTTCCAACGTTACGGACATAGCGATTTCTGGGAAGGTCTCTAAAGTGGTTATTCAAGGAGCCGCTGCGGCAGTCACAGAACAAAAGAACGAATCGGCCTTCGGCGACGCGGTCCTTTATTGGAACGACAACGGGACACCTAAGGCGATCAATATCGCGACCGTAGGCAATTCCGAATTCGCCATCGATCAGCTGGATAAGGCAATTCTAGGCATGGCGACGGAGCGCGCCAAATACGGCGCCTACATGAGCCGCCTTGAGCACAGCTCCGACAACCTGCTAAACGTTGCACAGAACACCGATCAATCACGTAGCCGCATCGAAGATGCCGACTACGCGGTCGAAACATCGGAACTGGCTCGCACGCAGATTATTTCGCAGGCGGCGACGGCGATGCTTGCCCAAGCCAACCAGGCGAAGCA
>JAFMKB010000021.1 GCA_017853205.1 Gammaproteobacteria bacterium | reverse complement strand
ACTGAGCTTTCTGCGCCACTGGAGTATTGGCTCAGTGGCACGGTTGCTATAGATTGAGCGCCTCCATCAGGCAAAAATATGTGAGTAAGGCTTCGGCCTAATGTAACGGTAGTTATCAAGCCGAATAACCACAGTGAGACGGGGTGTCCATCAAAGTTGTTATCAAACGATGAAGGTAGCAATCTATTCCTCATGTGCCGTCCGTGTATGTCAGTAAGTATAAGTTTCAATTTTTTGATGCATCAAGCGAAGCGTGAGCGTTTGATATATTGACCATTAGCAGGGATTTCTAATCACTACTGGCTATTGCTAAATGTATCGCTTCTGAAAGGTGGAAGTCATCATCATGCTCAAAGTCACCGGCGTTAAGTCGCTGCTTGCGCAGCAGAGCTGGTGCAGCCTTCTCTATTTCTGTTTCTGTAAAGACGTTAGAGCCGCTGTTTTCCATGAGTTTCAGCTGCGAATCAAACTCGTCATTGGCTGCAGCATAGGCGCGATGAAGCTCTGCGTCTGTGTACTGACCCAGTTTGAGCCGAAGCGGATAAGTAAACCTAGGCCTGCCAAGATGGCTTTAGACGAGAGGGCCAAGTACGCTCGTAGAAGAGGCTATTCTTGAGTGGTCATACGTAGCGAGGATACTTTTTTGACATTGCTTTTCACTCAAATCCGTAACTTTTTACGTAACCTTGGGTCTGTTATATTGCATTAATTCTTATATAACAAGCGCTTGAGTGTAGGAGATGGTGCCCCGGAGAGGATTCGAACCTCTGACCTGCCCCTTAGGAGGGGGCCGCGCTATCCAGCTGTGCCACCGGGGCTTAATCGGTGAATTCTTACGAAGTAGCTGCCTCCTTTCGTCTATGGGTCATCTAGATTAGAGTGATCTGTGGATCGATAATGGAAAACTAGATAACTAGGCTAGCAAGTTAATGACTGGAAGAAGTTTATCATAGTCTTTAGAGGGTTTTCGCGGGGATTGTTATTCGAAGCACAAGTCACCTCTTACGCGAGAGGTTTGCCACTCCAAACTGCGATGATAGACTCAGGGGCATTAAATTCGCAGAGACCACGCGTTTGACCCACCCCTAAGCAGGCCCCCATGACGCTCACTTGGCATACAAAATCCTTCGACACGCTCAGTAATTCGGAACTCTACTCGATGTTGAGACTGCGCAGTGAGGTTTTTGTCGTTGAGCAAGACTGTGTTTATCTCGACCTCGATAACTACGACCAAAATGCGCATCACCTTATCGCGCTTAATGCAGAGAACAAGGTGCTATGCTGCGCTCGCATCGTCGCTCCGGGCGTAAAATATGCAGGCGCTTCAATTGGGCGCATCGTGACCAGCCCTTCTCTTCGTGGAACAGGCAGGGGTAAAGCATTAGTACGAGAGGCAATCGATGCCTGCTGCATACTCTATCCGGAAGCCGCAATCACAATTTCGGCACAACAGCACCTAGAAGCCTTTTATGCCGCGTTCGATTTCGAGACGACTTCGCCCCCCTATCTAGAAGACGGTATCCCCCATATCCAGATGACTCGAGCCGCGCACGGTTAATGCTCTTCTGGCATCGTTAAATTTCGAGAGAGCGCCCTTGCCTCATCGAATTGGCCTAATACTTTTTCGCGGCACTCGGGCCAGCACAAGCTCACAGCGAGAATGCAAGTTAGCGACACGGCAAAGCCAGGGACGATTTCATACAGATCAAAAATGCCGCCAGAGAGATTCGACCAAACAACCACTGTAATCGCACCGGCAAGCATCCCTGCGATCGCGCCCGATGCGGTCATGCTTCGCATGAATAGCGACAGCAGGATAACCGGCCCAAACGCAGCACCAAAACCTGCCCACGCATAGCTGACCAGATCTAGCACCTTGCTTTCGCGATCCATCGCGATCAAAAGCGAAATAAGTGCTACACCGACAACAGCAAGGCGGCTCACCAAAACCAGTTCACTGCCGCTCGCCTGTGGACGGCAGAAAGTTCGGTAAAAGTCCTCACTGATAACCGAGGAGCAAACGAGCAGCTGTGAATCGATCGTAGACATGATCGCCGAGAGGATTGCCGCAGTGATAACGCCAGCCATCCACGGATTAAACAATGCCTGACTTAAACTGATAAAGACCGTCTCGGGGTTTGCGAGCGGCGCAGCGGCAAAATAAGCCATACCTGCGAAGCCAGTCGCAACAGAACCTGCCAGCATGATCACCATCCAGCTCATCGCTAACCGCCGCGCGGGGGCGAGTTTTGAAGGGTTTTCTATCGCCATGAACCTCGTGAGAATGTGCGGCTGACCTGCGTAACCAAGCCCCCAAGCAAGGAGGCTTATCAAGCCCAGCACACCAATATCCCCAAATAGATCGAGGCCATTAGGGTTAACCACAGCGACTTGCTCCATCACTTCTTGCGCACCACCCACCGCTGAGAAAACCGCGATAGGGGTCATCACCAACGCAGCAGCCATCAGGCACGCTTGTATCGCGTCAGTCCAAGCCACCGCCAAAAAGCCGCCTACAAAGGTATAAGACACGATGACCACCGCACCAATGAGTAACGCAACTCCGTAATCGAGGCCGAAACTACTCTCGAATAGTATCGCCCCACTCACGAGCCCCGAGGCGGCATAGAAGGTAAAGAACAACAGGATCACCGCTGCCGAGAGTATTCTCAGCAGTCTGCTTTCGTCTCTAAAACGACATTCAAGATAATCGGGGAGCGTGAGGGCGTTATCGGCGTGAAAACTGAATACGCGTAATCTGCGAGCAACGAGCAACCAATTGAGATATGCACCGACAATAAGACCAATGCCGATCCAACTTTCCTGCAGGCCGGCAAGATACACCGCGCCGGGCAATCCTAGGAGTAACCATCCGCTCATATCGGAGGCGCCAACCGAAAGCGCGGTCACTGCAGAGCCCAATTTACGCCCACCAAGTAAATAGTCCCCTAAATCATGGGTCTGCTGATAAGCGCGGATACCGAGTAGTAATATGCCGAGCAAATAAACGACGAACGTCACAAGCAGCGGCCATGAGCTAGCCGGCCCTTGCGATATTGAAGACAACGAATCGATAACTGATACCTCTGAATTGTAAGTTATTGCCGAGTGATGGCCTACCGTCTAGGAGAAAGCGCGAGCGATTTTGGTTCAGACCCCACGCCGAGACTTAAGAGCCTAACACGCGGCGGCGAAGGAATATTAATTAGCCAACCAAGAGCGATAGGTCAACTGCACAAACTACCGGTGGTAATTAATAAAGTAAACTATTTGATAACTCCGCCGAAAGTTTAGACAACCGCGTATTGGATTCTGCCATGACCGATCTATCCCTCCTGCCGACCACTCAAGAGCAACTCGTTGAACGTTTGAAAAGTCGCGGGCCTCAGTCGATTAAAATACTCGCAGGCCAGCTTGGGTTAACCACGATGGGAGTACGCCAGCATTTGGCGCAGCTGCAGGATAAAGGCTACGTTAAGCATGCACAGCTGAGCCATCAGACGCGAGGACGGCCGGTAACCCTATGGAAACTTACCACCCAGGGCCATGCCTTGTTTACCGACGGGCACGCGCGTATTGCCGTGGAGCTAATCACTGCAGCCGCGCAGACATTCGGCGATGCCGGCCTCAACAAGCTCATCGAAGTGAACGAAAACGCACTGCTCTCCCGATACCAAAACGAATTGCCCGATCCACAGCTAAGCCTCAGCGACACACTCGAAGCTCTTTGTGCTAAGCGCAGCCGTGACGGATTTATGGCCGAACTCAGGCTAACGCCCAGTGGCTGGCTATTAATCGAGAATCACTGCCCTATTTTTGCTGCGGCGAGTAGTTGTTCCGCTTTTTGTGTAGCAGAGTTGTCTCTGTTCAAACAACTTCTCGAAGGTTACGCAACTGTCGAACGTAGCGACTACTTGCTAGAAGGCGCAAGACGCTGCGCCTACCGAATCCAACCCATCGATGCGTAGTTGCAGCTAAAACTAATCACGAAAACAGCGTGTAGACGCGGTATACTATCGCGTCTACTTACGCGCAGCGCTAACAAAGCTCTGCGCTTGATTAATGTTTAATTAACCCAATCGAACACGCGGTAAAAAAGGACTCTAGAAAACGAGCCGGCAGCGCAGCAAGATTGGGAAACGAGTACATCATGGCGCAGAAACACTCGAACGACGCGGTTGACGAATTCAAGCCGCGCAAGCTGTTCTCCTATCCCAAATATTGGGCAGAGTGCTTCGACACGGCGCCCTATCTGCCAATGTCGCGCGCCGAAATGGATGCGCTCGGCTGGGATAGCTGCGACATCATAATCGTCACTGCCGACGCGTATGTAGATCATCCTAGCTTTGGCATGGCGGTGGTTGGGCGCCTGCTCGAAGCACAGGGTTTTCGCGTCGGTATCATCGCGCAGCCAGAATGGGACAGCGCCGAACCCTTTAAGCAGCTTGGCAAGCCGAATCTATTCTTCGGCGTAACCGGCGGCAACATGGACTCCCTGATCAATCGCTATACAGCAGATCTCAGGCTGCGTAACGACGATGCCTATACACCTCATGCAGAGGCTGGCAAACGCCCTGACCGCTCGGTGATCGTGTACAGCCAGCGCTGCCGAGAAGCGTATTACGACACCCCTATTGTCATCGGCGGCATTGAGGCTAGCCTCCGACGCATTGCGCAATACGATTACTGGACAGATGCCGTTCGGCGTTCTGTATTGATTGATTCTAATGCGGATATTCTTCTTTACGGCAATTCAGAGCGAGCTCTCGTTGAGGTTGCACATGCAATAGCCAACGGCAAGGAAGTCAAAGAGCTCTGGCAGACGCGCGGCGCAGCAGTTGTACTAAAGGAACTCCCCGAAGGATGGACTGAAATCGATTCGACACGCATCGACTGGCCATCGAGAATAGATGCGATACCTAATCCCTACGACTTCCATGATCGCGAGCCCGATGCAGAAGCCGCCGCCAAGGCTGAGAACGCGGTAAATGCTGCATCCGACTCGACCCAGGCGATCAAAATCATACCGATGCCTCTTCAGCGAAAAGAAAAATATGATGCTAAGACAACATATATTCGTCTACCCTCGTACAGCAAGGTAGTAAACGATCCTGCGCTTTATGCGCACGCCTCACGCGTTCTGCACCAAGAAGCGAACCCCTACAATGCCAAGACGTTAGTCCAGCGTCACGGCACGCAAGAGGTATGGGTTAACCCGCCACCCATTCCGCTCGAAACAGACGAAATGGACTGGGTATTTAGCTTCGACTACAAGCGTCGCCCGCACCCAGCCTATGGCGACGCTCGAATCCCAGCTTACGACATGATTAAAACCTCAGTTAACATCATGCGGGGCTGTTTTGGTGGCTGCACCTTTTGTTCTATTACCGAACACGAAGGCCGCATTATTCAGAGTCGTTCGGAAGAATCAATCCTCAGCGAAATCGAAAAAATACGTGATATGGTACCGGGGTTCACCGGCACCATTTCAGATCTGGGCGGACCCACCGCCAACATGTATAAACTCAATTGCAAATCGCCTGCGATTCAGAAAACTTGCAAGCGGCTGTCCTGTGTTTATCCAAGCATTTGCAAACACCTAGAAACTGATCACAAACCAACAACCGAGCTTTATCGCAAAGCGCGCGCAATTCCTGGCGTAAAGCGTGTCGCTATCGCGAGCGGACTGCGCTATGACCTCGCCTTAAAAGACCCCGAATATATTGAAGAACTGGTTTCGCATCATGTTGGCGGCTACTTGAAAATAGCGCCAGAGCACAGCGAAGACAAAACGCTAGCGAAAATGATGAAGCCAAGCATTTCGGCGTATGACGAGTTTAAGCGACTGTTTGACAAATTCTCTAAAAAAGCAGGCAAAGAGCAATACCTGATTCCTTATTTTATCGCAGCACACCCGGGCAGCGACGACGAGGACATGTTGAATCTGAGCCTATGGCTAAAGGAAAGAAAATTTAAACCTGATCAAGTTCAGACCTTTTATCCTTCGCCAATGGCGCTCGCAACGGCCATGTACTACTCCGAGCGCAACCCACTCGAAAAAGTACGTTACAAGAGCGAGAAAGTTAAAGTGTCGAAGAATTTAGAGCAGCGCCGCCTTCAGAAGGCGTTTCTGCGCTATCACGATGAAAAAAATTGGCCAATGCTACGCACAGCATTAACTAAGCTTGGCCGCACGGACCTGATTGGCAATGAAGAAAAGCATTTGGTCCCGCATGAAAAACCTAAGGGCCGGCCTGTGACTCGGGGGAAGACCGCGAGAGGCAGCCGCGGCAAAAACGCAGGTCAAGCGGCCCGCGCGAGGCGCTAAGTTTTTTCTTGGGACATTTGCTCTTCGAGTTGCTCGATAGTTGCACCGCGAGGGGGTACCTTACGTTCCTCTCGTGTTTTTATATGCCATTCGATATTACTTAATATTCCGCGCAGAATATTCATCTCCATGACATCGATTCGAATACGCCCGAAGAGCCGGCGCATCCTCTGCATAAGTTGCCGAGGATTCTCTGGATCGTGGAATCTGATAGCGATCATCACTTTTTCAAGATGTTCGAAAAAGCGTTCATTCTCATCTGCGGTAGCGCGCTCTTGGTCCCAAAAATCATCTTCGGGTAGTTTCACTGCGTTTTCTTGATGACGCGCACGCTTGGCAATTTCATAGGTTACCACCATCACTGCCGCCGATAAATTTAGCGAACTGCATTCAGGCGAAGTAGGTATCTGCACATGGTACTGACAGAGTTGAAGCTCCTCGTTATTTAAACCCGAGTCTTCGCGACCGAAGACTAAAGCCACTTTGTTAGTTTTGTGCTCTCTAAACACCTTATCTGCACAGCTTTCGCCATCCAGCATGGGCCATGGAAGTTTTCGTGAGCGCGCACTAGTGCCGATAATCAGGCCACAGTCTGCCACCGCTTCTTCCAACGTATCGACGACTCGCGCGTTTTCGAGAATATCGACGGCAGAAACCGCTCGCGCCGTTGCCGCACCGCTTGGGAAATCCTCGGGATCCACGAGAATTAATTGCGTGAGACCCATGTTTTTCATTGCCCGTGCCGTAGCGCCAATATTACCGGGATGCGAGGTGTTAACTAATACAACGGCTATTTGGCTTGGATCCAATAGTGGCATCCATTCGGCCGCAGTGGGCTTCTTCTCGATATTCAAGTAGGATTTCCTTAGAAGGAGTCTGTCAAAAACTCATTATAGCAGCATGGACACAAGGATCGACTAGCCAAAAACCCTCGTGAGGTCGATAAAGAAATTCATCGCATCGCCTCTCTTCTGTTATCATTACGACTTCTGAGGCTCTTGATTATCATCGCTAGGCGATGGTGCGATAGGAAAGTCTCTCGCTCTTTACTTTTTCTGCTTTCGCCTCGCGCGCCGCGCATCGAGTTATTGCTCGTTACTCGGCGCTACAATTTACGCGCGCAGAGACCACTTTGATAGGATCGGTTTGATGCACCCAATGATAAATATTGCGCTCAAAGCAGCGCGTGATGCCGCCGAGGCGATAGCCCATAGCAGCGATAGACTCGACCGAATCAAAGTGATTAACGATGACCCTGACTCGTTCCTCACATCAATGGACCTCGATTCGGACAAAACGCTACAGTATCACCTACTCAAAGCTTACCCCGAGCACAGCATCGATTCACGCGCAACCGGCCTGCGTGCTGGCATACGCAAGGATATCGTTTGGCTGATCGACCCGTTGATAGGCAACCACAATTTCGCTCGGGGCTACACGCAATTCGCAGTATCGCTCGCCTGCAAAATAGAGGGTGTTATTCAACATGCTGCCGTAGTCTGCCCCATGACAAATGAAGAGTTCGTGGCCTCACGCGGTGGTGGCGCTCAGCTAAATTCTCGACGACTTCGCGTCGGCAAAGAAACAGAACTGAGTGTCGGCGCGCTTATTGGTCTCAATGATGAGTCGGAGGACATTGGGACGCTCCTAGATTTGCAGCGTGCTGTTGTCGATACTGGCGCACGCGTTCGCATCTCAGGCTGCGCGGCACTGGACATAGTCAACACAGCCGCGGATCGACTCCAAGGTGGCTGGGCGCCAAACGTCGCCGGAGCAAGTCACTCAATCGACGCCGCGGCATTGATTTTGAAAGAGGCAGGAGGCTTAATTGGTTCGGAATTGGCAAACCCCGACTATTCGAGCGCGCAAGAACTTCTGTTCGCCAACCCCAAAATTCTCAAGCAGATGGTAAAACTGCGCCAAGCGAAGAAAGGTGCTTAACAGCAATCACACAGGGTAGGCGCGCTATGGCAAACGAGTCATCGAATACTAGCAAGCGCAATGAGCCGCCTAGCCAGCAACAAAAACATAGCCTTGTCGAAGGCTCAATAAAAGCGTCACTAATCCGAATGACCCTGCCGATGATCGTCGGCATGTTCATGATGTTTACGTTCAGTCTCGTAGACACATTCTTCGTAAGCCTTCTAGGCACCGCCGAACTCACCGCGATCAGCTTCACCTTCCCTGTCACATTCACCATCATGAGCCTCGCGATCGGCCTCGGTATCGGTGCCTCCGCTGTTGTCGCTAAATACATTGGCCGTGAAGATCTTGTGCGAGCGAAAGAAAGCTCAACAGTCATCAATTACGTCGCGCTCGCCTTCGCTGCGGTGCTCATCGCGGGTTGCTGGTTTTTTATGGAGCCGCTGTTCACTGTGATGGGAGCCGACGCAACGCTCATCGCACTAATTCATGACTATATGAGCATTTGGTTCCCTGGTAGCGTCCTCCTTGTTGGTTTAATGACGGCCAACAGCATTCTGCGCGCGCATGGCGACTCGAAAACGCCGAGCATAATCATGGCTGGATCCGGCCTGATTAACGCACTCTTAGACCCACTGCTAATCTTCGGCTGGGGACCTGTCCCAGCCATGGGCGTTAAAGGCGCCGCTATCGCTACGCTTGCCGCGTGGACGGTTGGCTATGGCTACCTGTTTTATCATCTTGCTATAAAACATCAGCTGATAAGCACTAGCCTACCTAGTCAGCAAATACTTATAAGTTCATCACGGGAGATGTTAAGAATTGGTTTGCCAGCGGCTGGCGCCAACATGATGACACCCCTAGCGATGGGGACAATGACTGCGATAGCGGCAGGCTTCGGAACCAGCGTCGTCGCAGCTTTTGGCGTCGGTGCAAGGCTCGAGCCTATCGCTACTCTTCTGGTGCTAGCGATGTCATCCACGTTGCCGCCGTTAATAAGCCAAAATTACGGGGCGGGACGATTAGACCGGATAAAGGAGGCCTACAGCATGAGCCTTCGCTTTATTGTGATCTGGCAATTTGCTGTTTATCTTTTGCTAATTCTTGCAGCACCCTGGATAGCAGGCTTGTTCACCTCGGACCCTGAAGTGCTCGAGACAATACGTCTCTTTATTTGGATTTTACCAATGGGATACGGAATGCAGGGCATCATCATCTTAAGCAACTCATCGCTTAACGCCATGCATCGCCCCATGACGGCGCTCTATCTTAGCATTGCACGGTTCTTTGTTTTCTATGTGCCCTGCGCGTACCTGGGAAGCCGCCTCTATGGCGTGACAGGCTTTTTCGGCGGAGCTGTCTTCGCCAACACTCTCGTGGCAATGATCAGCTGGGTCACGGTAAGACGCGCGCTAGCTGCGGAAAAAATCTCTCACGCTGTCAAGCAGTGACGTTTTGCCTTTGGTCGCGATTTGAGGTGGCGGCGTGAACTGCTGCACGGAGTCGTCTAGGGCTGGCGTAAGTTGGACTTCAACTTCAGCCTGAGGCGCTGGATCCTCCACAAGCGAGAAACTTTTGTCTTCGACTGTCATTGGCGAAGTCTCGCCCGTTTCCTCATCGGAGTAGCTGAGACGATTATTAGCCTCTTGGAAGGCTAACATCTCTTTGCAGATCTCATCGTATTCCTCAGCTGTCAAAAGCTCTGGACGCTCCTTCATATTAAGCGTGAACTGCCTGTCATTCGCGGCCGAAAGATAGTGAAGATTGCGTTTAGTCTCAAGTAGCAGGCCTTCTTCTTTCGCAATGTTATAAAGTGGCGTTCCTCTCAGTGGAATATAAGGGAAGAAAAAGAAATGCTCTGGTGCAATCTTTTTATTCAACTCAAGGGTCTGCCGCATATTTTCCGCGGTTTCCAATGGCGCACCAACGATATTGAACGTCAGGCGATTGATCCCCGCTTTTTTACAATTCTCCGCTGCCGCAACGACCTGCTCATTCGTCATCTTGCGGCCTAACATTTTTGCGCGATACTCTTCGTCGCCACTTTCAATACCGAACCAAATAGTATGGCATCCCGCTTCAGCTGCTGTTTTGCAAAACTCTTCGTTCATCACTTCTACACGAGAGTTTATGGAGAATGGCAATCCGAGCTGCTCTTTGTAGAGCGCAAAAAACGCTCGCACGAATTTCAAATTCGACAAAAACAACTCGTCCCAGAACTCAAAATAGCCCACATTAAACTTATCGCGCAGTCGGACTAGCTCGTCGACCATATCCTGCGGATCGTATTTTCGCAGAAACGTCTTCTTGGTTTTCCATCCCTCTAAAATTGGCGTATTGCAGCAATACGTGCAGCGATAAGGACAACCGCGACCGGTCATCACCGGCAGCACGAGTTTGCCCTTCGGGCCAAAAATGGAGGAGTTCACATCTTTGAAGCCGTCTTCCTTGGCAAACACTTCATAATCTGGAAACGGGAGAGAAGCGAGGTCGCCTATCTGATGCGGTTCTGATTCGTAAATCTCTCCGTCGATCAGTTTTTCCCACATACCGTCGGCGTGACCGTCTTTTGTGCCCTTCAAATGCTGAACTAGATTGCCGATTGCATATTCGCCGTCGCCGGTGCAGATATAGTCAACATTCGGATTCTCAATCGTTTGCTGCTGCGACAGCATAGCCTGGTAGCCGCCGATGACAATTGGTAACTTGGGCATCAACTTTTTGAGCTCTTCGAAATAAGGCTCCATGGGATACCAGTGCGGGCTCATCACCGAGAATGCAATTACGTCAGCATCGTGAGCCTCAATCATCTTTGCGTAGTTGGTGGGTGAATACTTTTCTTCGTCACGCAGGATCAGGATTGGCTCATTGATGACATCGACCCACGGGAAATCTCGTTTAAGATAGGCAGACATACTCGCGATTGGCATGGCGATTTCATTACCATCAGGCGAGTAGAAGGCAAAGACAAGGCGCAGTCGCTCTCGCTTCACGCTACCAAACCACCGCGATTTGGCCTGCGGGTACGGTGCGCGTTCGGTGCTTATCGCGATGACATCTGCCTTCGAATTCATAACTAGAGCAATCCTATCTTTTTTGAGAAAATTTCACAGTTTTGTCACGCAAGCTGCACGTCAAATACCCACTTTCTATTCTTGTCTTACGCTGTGAATGGCGAGTGAGACCATTGCCTTTAAAGCTCTGCGTATAATCCCCTAATCCGCGCTTGTACTGAGTGAGTGGAGTCACAGCTGCTTGCCAGGGGTTATCGTCAACTTAGCGGAAAAGTATACCATTAAGAATATGACAGTATCACGGCTAATAACCCTTTTTATGAGGACAATACATTGTTTTATCAGATGTTATTCCCTTCGAATTCTGTGGCTATTCGCTTGCTCAAAGCAATTGATTGCTGCCGAGGGGTACGCGAAGTCGATCAAATCCAGTAAGCTGCGATTCACCGGTTACAGCCGCCTGCTACACAGCGTCTCACGGCTAGCCTACACACTTTAGGGACAATTTAATGGACGCACTTGAAGCCCTCACCACACGGCGCTCGAGTCCTCGACTCAGCGCCCCGGCTCCAACTCATGAACAGATCGACATTATCGTCCAGGCAGCCCTGCGCGCCGCCGATCATGCGCTTCTGCGCCCTTCGAGATTTCTGCTGCTGCAGGACCGAGCATTAACTAGATTAGGCGAACTCTTTCTCGACGCCGAGATTGCCGACGGTGTCGAGCTAACCCCGGCCCAGCGAGAGAAAATACTCAACAAACCGCTGCGCGCGCCCACAATCATTGTTGCCATAGCCGCACTCCAAGAACACCCCAAGGTGCCAACCATCGAGCAGGAATATTCTGCAGCAGCAGCCGTTCAATGTATGTCTCTTGCCGCCTATGCGCAGGGGCTGGGCTCGATGTGGCGGACCGGCTCGAAGGCCTATCACGAAGTAGTTCGCTCTGGCCTCGGCGTTCAATTAAATGAAAAAATTATCGGCTTCCTATACCTCGGAACCCCCTGTGGCCCGCTGAAGGGTTTGGTAGAACACGATATAAATGACTATCTCAGCCCTTGGGAATTTGATTAGACGCGGCACGAGCTCTCTATCGCACTTACCGAGCACTTTATTTAGGAATATTTTCTCTATGCGTATGACAGTATTTTCAACACCGCTACTCACGCCGGTACTCAGGCTTCTCTCGATTGTTGGTCTGAAATTAATAGGCTGGAAAGCGGTTGGAGAGGAGCAAAAGAACGGCCGCTTTGTCTTGATCGGCGCGCCCCACACGAGCAACTGGGATTTCCCGCTGATGCTCATGGTCGTCCTTAAGCTACGCCTTCGCGTCTTCTGGATGGGCAAGCACACCCTTTTCCCTTTCGGTGCTGGTTGGCTTATGAAATACCTCGGAGGTATTCCCATTAATCGCAGCAAATCTCACAATGTGGTTAATGAAACCGTTCGGCTTTACCGAGAGAATCCCGAGGTGATAGTGCTAGTACCTCCCGAAGGCACGCGCAGTAAGGTGAAAGCTTGGAAAACCGGTTTCTATCACATCGCGCGCAATGCGGGCGTACCGATACTGATGGGCTATGTCGATGGCGATAACAAAGAGGCAGGTCTCGCCGATTTCTTTTATCCCAGCGGCGACATGGAAGCTGATTTAATCAAAATTCGCGAATTTTATGCCGACAAAAAAGGACTTATCCCAGCGAATAGCTAACGCCCAACTACACACTCTTACAGCGCAGACAACGCATCAGATTATCAAAAATGAACTGCGCGTAGTCATCATTCGTGACGCCCCGCAGCTTAAATTTCCACTGCTTTAAATGCCATTGCTCAAGTTGAGCGGTCACCTGAGAAGCGAGCAGTTGAGGATTTGTACAACTAAAAACGCCGCTTGCTGCGCCTTTTTCGAACACTTCAATAAGCGACTCCTCGAACCGCAGCTCGAGCTCTAAGGTTTGCTGCTGCTGTGACCGCGGAAGACCTTTCACTTCCATGAAGCAGAATTGATACCATGGCCTTAACACCTCGACCATGTAAATTTCGCTGAAAATTAACGTCCGCAAAAAGTCGACCGGTTCAAGATTGGCCCTATTGAGTCCGGCAACAACTTTATCGATACATGCGCGAAGCACACCTTCGATAACAGAGGCCAAATCTTCTTTACTACCAATATACGAATACAGGCCACCCATGCTTATTTGCGCCTCGCTACTGAGGTCACGAAGACTCATAGCCTGAAAACCCTTCTCGGTTGTAAGACTGAAGGTAGCGGTGAAAATTTTCTCTAAATTAACGATGGCGACGCGGGGGTTTTTAATCTGCATCTTATTCTTATGCATTTCAAAAACCGTTTGCCAGAAAGCCTCTCCTTCGAAAGGCCAAGCAGCGCGAAACGCCTCCATCGTAAGAACCTGGGGCCAGCCGGTTTTCTCGATGGACTGCGTTTCGGCTTGTGTCGAGTTACTGCTCACAAACGACCGTTCACTTACAGCATTGCCTGCAATGACGCTTTGGCCTCCGCGCTCGGCACATGATTTATGCTTAGCACGATCTGAGCTAATGACTTCGACTGGCTATCAGCCATATCGCTCGCCACTATCTGCTCCATAGCCGCCTTGTCCTCGGCGGTCGCCGCATGCTGAATATTGGCTACCGCATTTGCGAGCGCCCGAACAGCCATCCCATTAGATTCGTCGGCAGCAATTGCTGCGAGGGCCGCTTTATCCTCAGCTGAGGGAAAGTGATTAAGACCGACAAGTACGCCGGCAATGGTTTTGACCGCCGCAGAATCATCTGCGAGTGCGACCTGCGAGACAGATGCGAGAAAAGCAATCAGTGAAAGACTCGCGATCGCGCGGGGAATTTTCTTTAGAACTGAGTATGACATTGAGATTTCCTCTGAATAGTTAGACGTTGCAAACATTTTATTGGCAACGAGCAAATCCCTGCCCGTGAGCGAAATCTAGTATCCTTTCTAGAGTTTTTGAGTCTAACTGATCGCCGCCTGCTGCGAAACACTTGCCCGTAAAAACTCGCCGCTCTTCGAACCCCGCTCAGATCCAGACCGACAAAATCGAGCCTGCGCCTGCGACAGCACAAAGGATAAGGCTGAATAACCTGAGCTTTCGATGCGAAATCCTATGCATTGTTTTTTTAGCTAGCCAGTAGCCCACTAGCGTGGCCGGTAGCAATGGCAATGAAACTAGCGCCTCGGCGCTGCCAAAGCGATCGATAGAGGCAAGCATGAATAGAGACATAACACAGCTCACGATGAAGAACGCCGCGAGATTCGCTCGAATAAAGTCATTCCCCTCGTGCTGCATAACAAGCGCCATGGGTGGTCCACCAATCGCTGAACTCGTGCCCATGAATCCAGAGAGAAAACCGGCAGTAACCATCGCCGGATTACTCGGGCGAATCACAATGCTACTCAAACTCAACCCCACAGCTGCCAACACTGACACGCCGAGCCACAGCGCCAGCGCATCATGCGAGATCCACAGCAACAAAAATCCGCCTGCAATAGTGCCGGGAATACGCCCTAGAATCGCGTATTGGAGTCCTTTGAGAGACACCGCTTTACGGTGGTGATAGGTATTGGCGAGCGAAAGCGTGAGAGCACACACAGTCACCGGTCCTGGCACATACAGTGGATCGATTATGAACAACAGGGGTGCGGAGATAATCGCCAGGCCGAAACCGATGCTACTCTGAACATACGAGCCTATTAAGATTACGACTGCAGCGAGTGCGAGTTCCATCCGTGCTTGCCTCTTTTCATTTAAACTTGCGAAGCGGCTTGGCAAGCCTGAATCACGCGTTCGGTCTATCGAGTCAAAACAGCATAATACTCAGTGATACGCCTACTCGCTAGCAACAACGCTACGCGCTCTAAATCGACATCGCTTATTGAGACAAATACCAGCCTCGTTTATCATTAGCCAACCAGCCAAGGGCCACACGGCGTCTACGCTCGTCCAATAAAACACTGATCATACGGAACCCCTCATGCAGTTACTTGACGGCAATCTTTGCTCCGAACAAATTCGCCAAGAAATCACGCAGAAGGTCGATGCGATAAAGGCGGCTGGTCAGCGTCCACCGCATCTCGCCGCAGTGCTTGTTGGAAACGACGGCGCTTCTGAGAATTATGTCGCCTTCAAGGTGAAGGACTGCGCGCAGGTAGGCTTCGAATCAACGACTATCCGATTACCCGACACGGTGACCGAAGAAGAGCTCCTTGCGAAGGTCGCTGAGCTTAATGCTGACGACGGCATAGACGGTTTCATCGTTCAATTGCCCTTACCGAAGCATATCGACGAAAATAAAATCATTCTAGCAATCGACGCGAAGAAGGATGTCGATGGCTTCAGCCCTGTTAGCGTCGGCAAGCTTAACCTCGGCCTGCCTACTTTTATTTCAGCGACGCCAAACGGCATTATGGAACTGTTAGCACGCTACAAAATCGAGACCGAAGGCAAACACTGCGTGGTCTTGGGTCGCAGCAATATTGTAGGTACGCCAATGGCTGTGCTCATGTCGCGTAATACGAACCCTGGAAATGCGACTGTGACTATTGCCCACAGCCGAACGAAAAATCTAAAAGAACTCTGCCTGAGCGCTGACATCCTGATCGTTGCGATAGGAAAAACCGAATTTGTCACCGCTGACATGGTGAAGCAAGGCGCTGTCGTTATAGATGTTGGCCAAACACGCGTTCCCGATGCCACAAAGAAAAACGGCTTTAGAAACGTTGGCGATGTCGATTTCGATAATGTAAAAGAGAAGTGCTCCTATATCACTTATGTGACAGGCGGCGTCGGTCCTATGACTCGCGCGTCGCTATTGCAGAACACGCTCAAGGCGCATCAAGCTCGCTAGCCTAGATTTAGATAGCCAACCGATAACTCACTTTCAGAGAAATAATCATGTTCCAGTCTCTCAGCGCCCTACCCGCAGATCCAATTCTCCGTCTTGTCGCCGAATATCGGGCAGACACAAACCCGAACAAAATAGATTTGGGTATCGGTATTTATAAAGACGAGAATGGCGACACGCCAGTGATGACCGCCGTTAAAAAAGCGGAGCAGCAAATCCTTGCGACACAGACGAGCAAAAAGTATGTCGGTCCAACTGGCTCTCCTGAATACAACGAAGCGGTTGCCGAGCTGCTTTTCGGAAAAGAATTATATTCAAGTCTAGGTAAGCGTCGAGTCACCGTGCAAGCACCCGGGGGTTGCGGTGGACTGAGACTCGCTGCGGAATTTTTAAAGCAGGCAAATGCCGATGCGACCGTCTGGGTCAGCGACCCGACGTGGGCTAATCACGTACCGCTGATGACCACAGCCGGCCTTAAAATTAGCAAATACCCCTATTACGATTACGCAACTCACAGCGTGCGTTTCGAAGAAATGCTGGCTTGTTTGAAGAACGTACCCAAGGGTGACGTTGTCCTGCTCCACGGTTGCTGCCATAACCCCTGCGGTGCCGATCTAACTTTCGCTCAATGGCAAGCAGTACGTGATGTTGCCCTCGATCAGGGCTTTACTGTCTTTATCGACCTCGCCTATCAAGGCCTCGGAGACGGACTTGAAGAGGACATGATCGGCACCCGCCTCATGGCTGAGTCTTTGCCAGAGCTTGTTTTGGTAAGCTCTTGCTCTAAAAATTTCGGTCTTTACCGAGAGCGCACAGGTGCGATGACGTTAATCTGCGAAACAGAATCTGAAACGACGACTGCCACTACATTGATCGCCGCCTCGGCGCGCGCCATGTACTCAATGCCACCAGATCATGGCGCAGAGGTAGTACAACTAATTCTCAACAATCCCGCCCTTCGCAGCGAATGGGATGCTGAGCTGACAGGGATGCGCGACCGCATCAATGGATTGCGTGCGAAGCTGGTCGAACAGACCCGTAAAGTCGGCATAGACCGCGATTTTGGCTTTATTCAGAACGAGAAAGGCATGTTTTCTTTCTTGGGCGTCAATGTCGAGCAAGTACAAACGCTCGTGCGCGACTACAGTATTTACCTCGTTGATTCGAGCCGCATTAACGTCGCCGGCATAAACGACGCTAATGTCGAGTACCTTGCAGAAAGTCTCGCCGCCGTCCTTAAGGCTTAAGGCTGATTTTGCACCGGCCGTCGCGAGGCGGCGGTGCAACAATGCAGAGCCTTTGAAGCTATTGCCGCGTCTTCAGCGCAGGTGAGACGCGCATAGCAAACTCTCGAAGCAGTGACTCGGTTGTCTCCCAATCGATGCAGGCGTCGGTAATCGACACGCCGGGCTTCAAATCCGTTAAGTCATCAGGTATCGGTTGATTGCCCGCCTCGAGATTGCTCTCAAGCATCACTCCTATGATCGATTTATTGCCTTCAGCGATCTGCTCGGCGATATCGCGCAGCACGGGTATTTGGTTCTTCGGATCCTTGCGCGAATTGCCGTGGCTGCAGTCGATCATGAGATTATCAATCAGTCCGGCTTTTTGTAGCTCTGCCTCGCACGCCGCGACACTCTCGCGATCGTAGTTTGGCTCTTTGCCTCCGCGCAAAATCACGTGGCAATGAGGGTTTCCATCTGTGCGGAAATGCGCCACCTTACCCTCGTCCGTAACGCTTATAAAACTGTTATTCGCGGCCGCCGAACGAATCGCATTGACAGCAACCGTAAGGCTACCGTCGATGTTGTTCTTAAATCCCACCGCCGAAGATATGCCGCTTGCAAGTTTTCTGTGTGTGGGCGATTCCGTTGTTCTAGCGCCGACTGCTGTCCAAGTGACAAGGTCTTGAAGATACTGCGGAGTGATCAAATCTAGCGCCTCGATGCCGATTGGCAAACCAATCTCAGCAATATCAAGCATGAGCTTTCGGCCGATTTTCAAACCGTGATCGATCCGGTGGCTGCCGTCGAGATGGGGGTCATAGATAAGGCCTTCCCAGCCCACTGAGGTGCGCGGCTTCTCGAAGTAGACGCGCATAACAATCAGCAAGCTCTCTGCCAACTCATCAGCAACCGGTTTCAGCTTACGCGCATAAGCGAGCGCTTCCTCAGGATTATGTATCGAGCACGGCCCGACCACTACGATGAGACGCGGATCTTGACGATCCAGTACCGCTTTCACTGCACGATGTCCTGTAAGCACTGTGTCGAGTGCGAAACCCTCGAGCACAAGCTCAGACTTAAGCTGTTGAGGTGTCATCAGCTCCTCGTGTCGAATTATGTGCAAATCGTCTATTTCCTTAACGCGTTCAACCATGATGGCATTCTCAATATTTCGGCGAGGCGCAATTATGCGCGAACTGCACAACGAACTCAAAGAGTCGGCAAGCCTGCTTTTCTAGATACGAGGCAATAAAGTGCTATCGGTTCGAAAGTATTTACAGCTGCAGGCGCTTTCTGTACCTTTGCGCTGCCCGAACAGACCGCACTCGCGGCAAATTCGGCCACCCTAATGAACCGCGATCTTGGGCGGAAACCAAGGGTAAGCATTGCCACTCTATGAGGATTATTGAATATGCCTAAAGCGAGCGAATTAAAGCGCGGAATGATTGTCGACATCGAAGGTATTCCGCATGTCGTGAGGCAATTTGAAAGCAAGAGCCCTTCCTCGCGAGGCGCGGCGACCCTCTACAAAGTGCGTTTTAACAATCTCAAAACGCGACAAAAACTAGATCTCTCCTTAAAG
Organism: Gammaproteobacteria bacterium; assembly: GCA_017853205.1. GTDB lineage: Bacteria > Pseudomonadota > Gammaproteobacteria > Pseudomonadales > Pseudohongiellaceae > UBA9145. The sequence goes on along the minus strand of JAFMKB010000021.1, from coordinate 22,598 downwards.
GGCGATGACTTGTTAAAAGACGCTGACTGCCAGCGAGTCCGCGTGCAGTATTCGTACAAAGACGGAGAGAGTTTCGTTTTTATGAATCTCGAGGACTATAGTCAGTACACAGTCGACGCAGACTCGCTCGAAGGACAGAGCGAGTACTTAATCGAGCAGCAAGAAGATATTGTTGCACTACTAATGGATGGGGTGCTGCTCGGTATCGAACTGCCGCAATCGGTAAACCTAGTCATCGAGGACACTCCTCCGGCGGTCACTGGCTCATCAGCCACAAACCGCAGCAAGACCGCGCGTCTGTCGACGGGACTCGAAGTACAGGTGCCGGAATATCTCTCGGTGGGCGAGACCATCAAGATCAACACGGTCACCGGCAAATTTATGTCGCGCGCCTAGCCGCTGCTACTCGCTGACGCGCCGCAGCGCCAGCAAATTGCGAAGACGCCGTCTACGACTTCGCTACAGCCATCGCACTTCCACACTGAGGACTCGACAGGCCTACGGCGAATCTCTTTAATCAGCGCCTCTGCTGCCTTTGAATTGATGTCACTAACCCACACCTCGGGTAGTGATTCTAGAACGGGGATTTCACCGGTGGCCCCGAATAAAGTCTCATTACGCAACTCCGAGGCAATCCCGTGCTGATCTAAGACGTTGCGAATATGCCACGCCTCTGCAGGGGTATCCCCAATATAAACCCGCCGAGTAAAGCGTGCCGTCATTTAGCGATACACCTCTCGCCACCGCAGGCCCGCTGCAAATAGAACGCCCACATACAGCGTCACGCCACCGCAGACCAGAATGGCCATTTGTAAAACCTGCTTGCCTGCGCCCCAGGTAAACCACTGACTCCAGTCACCCGCTTGAAAGTACAAAAACAGCCCCATGCAAACATTTGCGAGCAACAGCCGCAGCCCCAAAACGCCCCAGCCCGAGGCGAAGCCAAATGCACCCTCTCGGACTAATCCGCGTAGGAGCAGCCCCGCGTTAACACAAGCGGCAAGACTCGTTGCCGCAGCCAATCCCACGTGACCATAGCCCTGCCAATAAAAGACGACGTTGAGCACCATGTTGACGACCATTGCGATTACACCAATGCGAACAGGTGTGCGCGTGTCTTGTCGCGCGTAAAATCCTGGCGCAAAAATCTTCACTGACATAAACCCGAGCAAACCAAACGCATAGGCTTGCAGACTCGCAGAGGCTTGCTGTACATCGGTTGCTGTAAAGTTATCGTTAAAAAACAGGGTGATCAGCAGTGGCTTCGCGAGCAGTATTAATGCAAGCGCGGCGGGAAAGGCAATGAGGCACACAAGCCGCAGCGCCCAATCTATAGTACCGCTAAACTCCTCTGGCGATTTGTCCGCGTGGGAGCGTGAAAGACTTGGCAACACGACAATCGCGAGCGCGACACCAAATATCCCCAGCGGTAATTCCATCAGCCGATCTGAAAAATAGAGCCACGAGACGCTGCCGGTCACAAGTAGCGACGCGATGAAGGAATCGAGCAACAGATTGATCTGATTGACCGACACGCCGAATAGTGCCGGTAGCATTAGTGCCTTAATTCGTGCAACGCCCTCATGACCCGGACTACGCTTTGGAATCGGCAAAAGGCGCATTTGCAGCAAAAACGGCAGTTGGAATAGCAGCTGTGCAACGCCTGCTATAAGCACTCCCCAAGCGAGCGCCAACTCTGGTGTTTGGAGGTATGGCGCAAGCAGAAAGGCGCTGCCGATCAAACAAAGGTTGAGAAGTGCGGGCGTAACCGCGGGCGCTGCGAAGCGGCCATAGCTATTGAGCACGGCGCCGCAAAGCGCTGTAAGCGAGATCAGTAAAAGATACGGAAAGGTGATACGAAGCATCTCGACGAACAGGGCGAACTTTGCCGGGTTGTCGGTGAAGCCATAGGCTATAGGCACCGCGATAAGAGGCGCCGCGACCATCACCACCACGCTGATGACAGTGAGAAGCCCACCAAGACTTGCCGCGACCGCCGCGATCAACTCGCGGACATCATCGTGGCTCCTCAGACTCCGGTATTCGGAAAGCACTGGCACAAAGGCCTGATTGAACGCGCCCTCTGCAAAAAGTCGGCGCAGGAAATTGGGGATTTTGTTGGCGAGAAAGAAGACGTCAGATGCGTCGCTCGCACCAAACAGTCGAGCAATGACAATGTCGCGAGCCAACCCTAAAAAACGCGACACAAGGGTCATCGACCCCGTTATCCCGCTTGCCCCTAGAAGACTCGGCCCCCGTTCGGGTGACAGTTCTGACTTTCCAGACGGCCTGTCAACACTGTCATGTTCTTGGATGGCCTGCTCTTTATCTCGTGTCATGGGTCGTTAGCTTCTCTCGGACGGCGCCCTCTGCAGTCCGCTGAAGGGACTTTGGGCTGCGCATCGTAAGCTTATCGGATCGAGTTTGTGATAACTACAGCGATTTCTTGGCTATTCAATAACCTAAGTAGGATAACTACGCGCCCAGGTTGATTCGACGCGACTAGTCTGCCGCCAGCAACGCTTGACAATGCCCGACCTAAGCGGCATAGTGTCGCGCTCTTAAATTAGGGTGGCGTTCGGCCAGATCGCCCCTAAAGTCAGGCTCTTGTCGCACGCGCCTTTATTGCGCTGCGCGAAAAATAGCCGGCTAGATATCAGACACAATAAATTCGCTAGAAAAACTATTTTCTGAAGTTAAAACAAATACTTGAAAAACCAAGGAGTCACAATTGGCTAATTCAGCACAAGCCCGTAAGCGCGCTAAGCAAAGCGAAGTTCGTCGCCGTCATAACGCGTCATTCCGTTCGATGGTGCGTACTTACATTAAGAAAGTCGACGCAGCCATCATCGGAGGCGACCACGCTACAGCAACAACCGCTTACAACACGGCAGTGCCTGTTATCGATCGTATGGCCGACCGTGGCATCATTCACAAAAACAAGGCCGCTCGCCACAAGAGCCGCCTGAATTCTGCGATAAAGGCGCTTCAAGCCTAGAGACCTTCGCGGCCTTTACTGGCCTCGCGAGCACCGCAAAATAAAAAATGAAAAAGCCGGCAACGCCGGCTTTTTTGTGGGCCCCATAAAGCACTGTCGCAACACGCAGTGCTGCGCTCTAGAAGAGCTTAGCTTTCGATGAGAATAAGATTGTCGCGATGAATAATTTCGTCATCACCTGCATAACCGAGCAGTTCAATGATCTTATCGCTACTCTGCCCCTTGAGCCGTTTGACCTCAGTGGCGCTATAATTGCTCAAGCCGCGTGCCACTTCTTTACCGGCGATATCTCTGCAGACCACAACGTCACCGCGGTGAAAGGCGCCCGAGACGCCAACAATCCCCACAGCGAGAAGACTCTTACCCGCCTCTCGCAGAACCCTCACTGCACCGGCGTCGAGAACCACCTCTCCCTGCGTAGTGAGTTGACTTGCCAGCCACTGCTTTCGCGCGCCTACCGGCTCACTGTCAGCCTCAAGCAGAGTCCCAATCTCTTCGCCACGACTTAATCGGCCGAGTACCTGAGTTTTGCGGCCATTGGCAATGATCGTATTAGTGCCAGAGCGTGCCGCAAGCCTCGCGGCAGAGAGTTTGGTGCGCATGCCGCCGCGCCCCAGACTTCCGCCTCCGCCAGCCATAGCCGTAAAGCTAGGATCGAGTGCCGAGCCTACGGAGATGAGTTGGGCACTCTTATCCGTGCGAGGATCGGCGCTGTAGAGACCCTCTTGATCTGTGAGCAGGACCATGGCGTCGGCGTTGATGAGATTTGCCACCAAACCGGCGAGAGTGTCATTGTCACCCAGGCATATTTCAGCAGTGGCTACCGTATCGTTCTCGTTAACCACCGGCACCACACCCATATCGAGCAGCGTGGTCAGCGTCGAGCGCGCATTGAGATACCGAGTGCGGTCCGATAAATCTTCATGCGTAAGCAGAATTTGTGCAGCGCGCACGTCATGACGGTTGAAACAACTCTCGTAGGCCTGAATTAGACCCATCTGACCCACAGCGGCCGCCGCCTGCTGCAAATTGACCTGACTAGGCCGACGACTAAGTCCGAGGCGAGAAACACCCTCTGCGACTGCGCCGGAGGAAACAAGCACTACCTGAATGCCCTGCGCCCGCATCGCAACGAGCTGCTCTGCCCACGTTTCGATTGCGGCAAGATCGAGTCCTTTCCCGTCGTTAGTCACTAAAGAACTGCCGACTTTCACCACCCAGCGTTTTGCTTGGCTTATCTTGTCTCTCATAAACGTGCTCTCTAACCTACTCTCAGGGCCAGAACTGGCGGCTCACACAGACCAGCGAGCCGCTCGCTAGTCTTCGTCATCCCAATCGTCCCAATCGTCATCGAAATCAGCTTCAGCTTGCTCGCGCAAAGCTCGCCGCGCTGCTTTGCTACTCTCGATTGTGCGGCGAATCTCAAACGCCATTTCGGCTTCGAGCGCCTGTTGAGTCTCGGCATACTCCTCGTCATTAAGCAGCCGTTCTCGATGTACGATGATCTCATCCATCAGCGCATTACAGAGTTCATCACAACCTTGGCCGTTAATGCCTGAGATCTCATAGATCTTTCCTTCCCAGTTAAGGGCTTCGCGCATCCTAGCCTTGATTTCTGCAAGCGCCTCGGGCTCGATAATGTCAATTTTGTTCAGCACCAGCCAGCGATCTTTAGCTGCGAGAGTAGGACTAAACTTAGCGAGCTCGGCAGCGATTTTCACTGCCGTTTCGACGGGGTCTTCCTGATCCATAGGCAGCACGTCGACGAGATGCAAGAGCAAGCGTGTGCGAGAAAGATGCTTGAGAAATCTAAAACCCAGTCCTGCACCTTCTGATGCCCCCTCGATCAAACCCGGTATATCAGCCATCACGAAGCTACGCTCCATGCCTAAACTCACCACACCAAGATTAGGTACAAGCGTCGTGAACGGATAGTTAGCAACCTTCGGCGTCGCGGCCGACACAGCGCGAATCAGCGTCGACTTACCCGCATTAGGCAGCCCCAGAAGCCCTACATCGGCTACGAGACGCAGCTGCAGCTGCAGCTTACGTATTTCTCCTGGCGTCCCCTTAGTCGTCTTGCGCGGCGCCCGGTTCGTACTTGATTTGAAGCGTGTGTTACCCAATCCATGGAACCCACCTTTCGCGACCATTACCGGTTGGTCAGGGTCTTTGAGGTCAGCGATAAGTTCCTCGGTGTCGACATCAATAACCGTCGTGCCGACGGGCACCTTAACGATGAGATCATCGCCGCCACGACCAGTGCAATTGCGGCTTTGTCCGGCCTGCCCGGCCTGTGCGCGATAGCGCGGCTGAAAGCGAAAATCGACTAGCGTATTAAGGCCTGGGTCAGCCTGCAGGTAAACACTGCCGCCGTGCCCCCCGTCGCCTCCGTCAGGTCCGCCACGCTCGATGTATTTTTCGCGCCTAAAGCTGAGCGCGCCGCTTCCGCCGCGCCCCGCCTCCGCTACGATTTCTGCTTCATCTACGAATTTCATTTTTTCGTCCGATACAAAAAAGCCCCGTCTAGTGACGAGGCTTCTTAGTTTATCTCGCTTAGCCCACTAGGACCGCGAAATATTAAACCGCTTCGATAGTAACGAATTTACGGTTATGTGGGCCTTTCACTACAAACTTAACGACGCCGTCGGCCTTCGCGAAGAGAGTGTGGTCTTTACCACAGCCTACATTTTCTCCCGGGTGGAAACGCGTACCGCGCTGACGCACGATAATGTTACCAGCGCGAGCTGCTTGGCCGCCGAAGAGCTTCACGCCTAGGCGTTTGGATATGGAATCGCGGCCGTTATTAGTACTACCGCCTGCTTTCTTATGCGCCATGACTTAACTCCTACTTAGCCTTTAATACCAGTGATTTTGACTTCAGTGAACCACTGCCTGTGACCCTGCTGCTTGCGGAAATGCTTGCGGCGATTAAATTTGATGATTTGCACTTTTTTCGCGCGGCCTTGCGAGAGCACCTCGGCTGTGACCTGACCACCTTCGACATAGGGGGCGCCAATCTTTACAGACTCGCCTTCGCCTACCATGAGGACTTTGTCGAACTGGACCACTTCGCCTGTGGCGACTTCCAGTTTTTCAAGCTTCAGCGTCTCGCCTTCCGTGACCCTGTGCTGCTTTCCGCCACTTACTATTACCGCGTACATATTTCTCTCCGAAACCGCTACGAATGGACATTGGACCCATTCCATATAGGGGCGGGGATTTTACGGAAAATTAGTAGTGTAGGCAAGGGTTATGCATGCTAAAAACGCATACTGCGAAAAAAAACCTTAAAACTAGCAACGACGGGGCCTTCGCAGCGGTGGAAGCTGCTCAGAACGACCGCTGAAACTTGACAGGAACCTACCCTCTCCCTAGCATGCAGCGCTCGAATTGAGGCGCAAGAACCAGAGAAATCGCATGTATCAAGCAATACGCAATGCAGTAAACGACGATATGGACGCGGTCGACCGCTATATAGTCGAACAGCTCCATTCGCAAGTGCCTTTGGTGGAGAATATCGGCCATTACATCGTTGATGCCGGCGGTAAGCGGCTTCGGCCCATCTTGGTGTTGCTCGCAGCGCGTTGCTGTGGCTCTGAGACACCTGCCCCAATCGCACTGGCCTCTGTCATTGAATTCATACACACCGCTACCCTACTGCACGACGACGTGGTCGATATGTCGTCGCTGCGTCGTGGCCGCCCTACGGTAAACGCCGAGTGGAATAACCCATCGAGCGTGTTAGTTGGCGACTTCATCTATTCCCGCGCTTTTCAGCTACTCGTCGGTATCGGCGATATGCGCATTATGGAAATTATGGCAGACACGACTAACAAAATCGCCGAGGGCGAAGTTCTTCAGCTAATCAATAAGAATAATCCAGCGTCGACTGAAGAAAGCTATCTTCAGGTCATCCATAACAAAACAGCGATTCTCTTTGAAGCAGCCGCGCACTGCGGTGCTATTCTGGCAGATGCCGACGCCGAGACTCAGGATGCGCTGAGACTTTTTGGCATGCACATCGGCACCGCATTCCAGCTCATCGACGACGCGCTAGACTATGACGGTGACGCCGCTAATCTTGGCAAGAATGTCGGTGATGACCTCGCAGAGGGCAAGCCAACGCTTCCACTCATCCACGCGATGACTCAGTGCAGCGAAACAGAAAACCAGCTCATCCGGCAGTGCTTAAGCAATAAATCTCCCCTCCAGCCTGAGACACTCTCGCAGGTCATTGAAATTATCCGCAAGACAGGCTCTCTTGAATACACGCGCGCTAAAGCACAGGAACAGGCCAATCTCGCACAGAGCAATCTCAACGGCCTCCCCTCTTCGATCTACCGCGATGCCCTGCACACCCTCGCAGAGTTCTCTGTCGCACGTAACACTTAGCCCCTGAAATCTAACGCCTGACCCACCTGAAAAACCTCATTGCATTCTTAGCTCGGGCTAGATTTCGGATTTGGCTCGCAACCTAGTTCATGCCCTTTGAACGTGCTATAACCAGAAAAACAGGTAAAGATCCATCAGTAAAACCGCCCTGTCAGATTCAGCACATGGAGTACTCTGCTTTGATTGATTTAGCTAACCGTCCGCTTCCCGAACCGATAATGGAGACCATCGAGAACGTTCGCGAATTTGAGAAAACGCCTCTTTTTGAGCAGTTCCCATTTACCAACAGCTATGAACTATTGATGAACTCAGCAAAACAGTTTGGCGATGAACACGCCATGGAGTTTTTGCTACAGGGCCTGCCAGACGAAAAAGAAGTCTCCACAAGCTACCGTGAACTCGGCGCCCAGGTTACTCGCACGGCAAACTTTCTCACTTCTCTCGGCATCAAACCCGGCGACTCTGTGTCGATAATTTTGCCCGTACTGCCTCAGACCCATTTCGCGATATGGGGCGCGCAAGCAGCAGGTATATCGAATCCCATCAATCCGATGCTCGAAGCAGAGCACATGGCCGAAATCATTTCGGCGGCGAATTCGACAGTGATAATTTGCCTCGGTAAGTCAGCTGCAACCGATATCTGGGAGAAATGCCTCGCGGCGGCGTCAATGACTGATTCGGTCACAACAATAGTCGCTGTTAACGCCGCGGGTATGTGCGACCCATCAGCGACGCTTCCCGAAGGAACTTCTTTATCGCTTTACGATTTCGACAAAGCGATTGCAGGAATGAACGCCGACGCGCTGGATACAGCGCGTAGGTTTGAGGCGAGTGAAATTGCTGCCTATTTCCACACCGGCGGCACAACAGGCCGCCCTAAACTCGCTCAGCTTACGCATGGGAACATGGCCTTCGTGGGTCAATTGATGCAGGTCTATACGGCTCATATGGAGCACCATACTGTGCTCTGTGGACTACCACTCTTCCATATCTACGGCTGCATCATTCAGGGAGTAGCCTCGTTTGCGGTGGGTTACCGCGTCTTCTTAATGACGCCCTCAGGGTTCCGCTCGCAAACGGCGATGCCGAATATTTGGAAACTAATTGAGCGCTTCAAGGTAAAGCAGATTTCTGCGGTGCCTACAGTACTCATGGCACTCTCTGAAATTCCAGTGGGTGATGCTGATATCTCAAGCCTCACCAATTTGAACTCGGGTGCAGCACCTCTGTCGCGCCCTTTCGAACTGAGTTTCGAAGAAAGATTTAACGTCGAAATTGGCAACGGCTACGGCATGACCGAAACAACCTCTGTTATCAGTCGCGCCCCAATCGATCAGCCGCCCGGGAGCGTGGGCATGCGAATACCCTACGGAGGCATACGCATCGTGCAGTTAGAGGGAACAACGGTGACCAAAAACTGTGAAGTCGGAGAAAGCGGTTCAATTCTAGTCAAAGGTCCCCAGGTTTTTGCTGGCTATAAGGTCGAAGCAGACAACAACAATGCTTGGATCGAAGATGGCTGGTTTAACACGGGCGACCTCGGCTATTTGGATGAAAACGATTGCCTGTACTTATCCGGCCGCGCCAAAGACCTTATCATTCGCAGCGGCCACAACATCGACCCCGAGCTCATCGAAGAACCGCTCAATTCTCACCCCGAGGTCGTCACCTCTGTAGCGATAGGCCTGCCCGACGCTTACACCGGTGAACTTCCCATGGCGTATGTCGTTCTTGCTCAGGGCAGCTCGCTCTCCGAGAAGGCGCTTATCGACTACGCTGCTAACCTTATCTCGGAGCGCGCTGCGATTCCAAAGCGCATAGATTTTTTGCAAGAGATGCCTCTAACGGCAGTAGGCAAAATATTTAGGCCAGCGCTCAGACAAAAAATTGCGGAAGAGGTGGTCAACGGACTGCTAGAAAAAGCGAATATCGTCGCCGAGATCAGTAGCGAAAACGAAAAGAAACGCGGATTGGTGATAAAAGCTGTCGCACAAGACAAGTCACAGATTGAGACGATTAAGGATCTCGTAAAAAGCTATACATTCGCAACCGATGTTAGCTAGAGCTAGAGGCTACTGAGCATAGATCATACGAAGGCTTGCTCCGTCGATATTTCCACTTTTGCGCTCTAATACTCGGAGACGAGAGCTGCTTGGTCTGTAAATCTCATCGTTCAGCAAAACCAATTCCTCAGCCTCTCGGTTGAGTTTTCTGGCTGCACCTAGATCTCCAAGCTCGAAATAAACACGCCCCAGTGCCTCATAGAAGTCGGGCTCCTCTTGCTTAAGAGCAAGCGCGCGCTCGAACGCTTTTCGCGCATGATCTAAATCGCCCTCTGAGTAGGCAAACTGTCCCTGTGCATAGTGATAGTAAGGGTTCATCTCGTTAAAGCGCTCAATCGCGAGCTCATAGGCTCGCGCTCGGCGAGTGTCGCCGGCCGCGCGATAAAACTTGGCGAGATTTGCGATCGCCGTGGCGCTTGTCGCATCAAGCTCGAAAGCTTTTCGATAGCTGTATTCGGCAAGTGTCCGCTCTCCGACACGATTAAACGCTGCGCCGACATTATTCCAGGCGATCGCGTTTTCAGGATCCAAGAAGAGCGCATTCTTAAAATAGGCAATTGCGCCTTCGTAGTCATGCGCAATCAGCTCCTCGACGCCTAAATTATTAAAATAGAGCGAACGCGCCTGCGTATCAGTGATGACTTGAGACGTGAGCTGTTGCAACGCGATCTCTGGCGTGAAATCGGCTACATAACGACTAGACTGATCAAACCGACCCGTTGCATTGATATGCTGACTGAGCACTAAGAGGCCGCCTCGCTTATCCCAACTCGGCTGCACATCAACACGCTGGAATCGGGCTTCGACCCCTAAATGCCTTGCCATCGCGATATAAAGATTCATAGCCGACAGACAGTTACCAGTGCGTGCCTCGTAGAGCTCCATTGCGGTATGCGTTTTCTCTGCCGAGTAACTGATACCTAAATACGCTTCGTCATAGAGGAAGTCTTGAAGACGCTCAACGCGCGCACGGTCGTCACGAGCAGAGCCTATATGTTCATTTAAATAGCGTTTTAGGTCATCGCTCAAAAACAACGGATCAATATCAGGAAATGCGTCACTCGTCTGATCGAGTATCAGCGCTTGTAACTCCTTATCGAGGACAAATTCACTCTCTAGATCAATAGCGGTGCAGCGAGTGAGTATGAGGACTACTACAGCAGACAAGCGTAACGTTGTCATAATGCAACCTCCTAGGACTAGGTGTGAATTCAACCTAACGCCAGAGTAGACCTTTCGCGGGTAGTTTTCCATGCAGTGAAATCAGAGGACGTAAAAAAGGGGCTTTCGCCCCTTTAAAATTACTTTAATCTACTTTTAATGAACTATGTAAACTGTTGTAATTATAAATTACATCCCAGGGTAATTTGGACCTCCGGCACCCTCCGGGACAACCCATTGAATATTCTGGGAAGGGTCTTTGATATCACAGGTTTTACAGTGCACGCAGTTCTGCGAATTGATCTGAAAACGCTTCGACCCATCAGCCTCATCTACCACCTCATAGACGCCTGCTGGACAATAGCGTTGAGCGGGCTCGTCGAATTTAGGCAGGTTTACGCTTATTGGAATCGACGCATCTTTGAGCTTTAAATGGCAGGGCTGGTCTTCGGCATGATTAGTATTCGACAGGAACACTGACGACAGTTTATCGAAGGATATTTTGCCGTCGGGCTTTGGGTAGTCGATTTTAGGAGCCGATTCGGCCGGTACGAGCTGAGCATGATCATGTGTTCGGTCATGTATCGTAACTGGCGACTTACCAAACAAGATATTCTGCTCAATGAAGGTCAGCGCGCTTCCTATCCAGAAACCGAATTTGTGGAAACCCGAACTAAAGTTACGGGTTTTGTGCAATTCTTCATACAGGTCGGATTGTTTGAAGCGCTCAGTGTAATCAACTAGTTCGAGCGCAGGCGCTTCGCCCTCACCAGCCTGCGTTAGCGCCGCATAGAGCGATTCTGCGGCAAGCATGCCCGACTTCATCGCCGTATGACTGCCCTTGATTTTGGCGGCGTTTAGCGTTCCCGCATCACAGCCGATGAGCAAACCGCCAGGGAAAGTCATTTTAGGTAGAGAGTTCAAACCACCTTTAATGAGCGCCCTCGCCCCGTAGCTAATGCGCTTGCCGCCTTGGAGCGTCTTCTCGATAACTGGATGATGCTTAAACTTTTGAAATTCGTCGAATGGACTGATGTGGGGGTTTTTGTAACCTAGGTCAACGATGAGCCCCAGGGAGACTTTATTGTCTTCAACATGGTACAGGAAACCGCCGCTAGTGCCTGCGTAACTCGCGCCGATCATCGGATAGCCCGCAGTATGAACAACGAGTCCCTGCTGATGATTCTCGGCGGGAATTTCCCAAACCTCTTTTAGGCCGATACCGTAATGCTGAGGATCGCTGTCTTTGTCTAGCGCGTATTTCGCAATAATCTCTTTGCCCAGATGACCACGGCAACCCTCTGCGAGAATGGTATATTTCGCATGGAACTCAAACCCGGGCTCGAACGAAGGCTTGTGTTCACCATTCGCCGCGACTCCCATGTCGCCGGTCGCTACCCCCTTCACGCTACCATCGTCGTTATACAGAATTTCAGCTGCAGCGAAGCCGGGAAAAACTTCAGCACCAAGTTCCATCGCCTGCTCGCCGAGCCATGCGCAGAGATTACCCAGCGAGATAATATAGTTACCCTCGTTATGCATCGGCTTGGGAACTAACAAGTCAGGGAACTTAATTGCCGATTTTGCACTTGGGAGGTAGTAGACATTGTCGCCTGTCACCGGCGTGTTCAGCGGCGCACCCTTCTCTTTCCAGTCGGGAAAAAGCTCGTTAAGAGCCGAAGGCTCGAAAACCGCACCTGAGAGAATGTGCGCGCCTACTTCAGAACCCTTTTCGAGAACACACACCGAGATCTCTTTACCCTCTGCTTGCGCCATTTGTAGCAGCCGACAAGCAGTCGACAGACCAGCAGGTCCTGCGCCGACTATTACTACATCGACTTCCATAGATTCGCGTTGCATGCTCTTCCCCTTTCGATTCGATTATGTCGCACGGTGAGTAGACCTCTTACCTAGCTAGGCTTATACGGACTAGGGCCTTGCGATAGACCCTTTATTATCGCCAATTACACGCTGCAGCGCAAAAATCATCAGCCCGCAAGCGCAAGAATTCGAAGGAACATGCAGCCTTGAGGATAATTTCTAAAGTTATCGGCCCGCGCATCGCTAAGCTCTTTGACGAGTCGATTCCCGGCGCTTAAAAGTCACGAAACGTAACTAATACGATCTGCCCATCGCATCTAAGCGTTACCGAGGTAGTGAAAGTTTCTCGGAGAGATTCAATGCAGCGGCGCCTCGCCTCTTTTTACCCAGTTCTAGCACTGCTTCCCTCATTGGGCTTGTCGCAAGAGCTTGCTTCCGACAAGTCGTCTGAGCCCTTCGCGGTAGATGACCTGAGCGTGATATACGAGGCATCTTATTTCGAGCAATTTCAGCCCGTTTCCGTAAATGACATGGTGAGCAGGATTCCCGGGATTGGGCTAGCACTCGGCGGCGGCGGTGGCGGAGGTCGCGGGCTCGGTGGTGGCGCGGGAGAGATCTTGATTAATGGCCAACGCATCACAGGCAAAAGCAACGAAGGTCGGAGTCAGCTGAGCCGAATCAGTGCCGATGATGTTGACTATATCGAGATTATTCGCGGCACTTCAGAAGAAATCGATGTCCGCGGTGGTGGACAAGTCGTGAATATTGTCCTTCTCGCTTCAGAGTCACGATCAAGCATAGCAGCAGAAATAAGCACCGATCGCATGCAGGATGGTAAATTCGCGCCAGGCGCGAGACTCTCCTACTCGGGACAAAACGGCAATTTAAATTACCTATTTCATATCCAAGCCGACCCAAGCTACGTCAATCAGGTCACTCGAGAGTCGAGCTACGATCCTCAGGGCGTCCCGACAGAGAGACGATTTGAGGAAAGCACACGCGACCAGACAAACTATGAGACCAGCATGAACCTCGGATATCAATTCGAAAATTCGCTGATCCAGTTAAATGCTTTATATGGCCAAGCTACGCCTCCCACTGACATTACCAGAGGCATAATCGGGCTTGCAGACAACAACCCCAGCGTCAATCTCGAGCGTGAGGCCAATCAAGGGCAGAGAGATAACTGGGAAATAGGCGGAGACTATGAATACTCCTTTCAAAATCGCTCTAAGTTCCGGTTTCTTTTTATTGTGAATGATCGCGATTTTGGTTTTACTCGTAAACGTTTTCAAGTTGGCAAAGATAAAGAGAACAAAGACCTTTTCCTGTTCTCAGGTGCGCGAGATCGGGAGCGAATCGCGCGCAGTTCCTACACGTTTAATTTATTTTCGGAGCAGGCGATCGAGGCCGGCGTAGAAATTGCTCAGACTATTCGCGACTCTGAACTCCGACTTGGGAACGATAACGGCAGCGGTGAAACTTCTGCGCTTCATGGCGGCTTATATCCGGTCAACGTCGACAACGCCCTTTCGACGGTCGAAGAAATTCGCAGCGAATATTTCGCCATCCACAATTGGCAGCTGAACGAGGCGATGTCGCTAGAAACAGCGCTTGTTTACGAATCCTCGGAGATCACACAGACTGGTGACGTTGGTAACTCTCGGAGTTTTGGCTTTTTTAAACCGAGGATCGATTATCGCTACAATCTTACCGAGTCCCTACAATTTCGGGCAACGGCCGAAAAAACGGTATCGCAGTTAAGTTTTTCTGATTTCAGCGCCTCGACAGATAACTCAGACGACGATCAAGACACCGTTGCGGGCAACCCAAATATTAAGCAGGAGCAGACGTGGCGTTATGATCTGAATCTCGAGTACCGTCTGCCGAATAACATCGGTGTACTCAATTCGCAGCTTTACTACCGAGGTATAACTGATGTAATTGACAGAGTAGATGTCTCGCCGTCGTCGGATAATTTACAGTCCGCACGCGGAAATATTGGCGACGGCAAACGCTATGGCGTTAATTTCGATGCAAGCACACAGCTGGCATATTTAGGTCTACCGAATGCGCTTTTGACATTTAGGCTTGGCATCAACGAATCCGAATTGCTCGATCCGTTCCTAGGGATACAGAGGAGATTTAGCTGGAGTCGCCGATGGAACGGAAGAACCGAATTCCGCCACGATGTTAATAAATACAATCTCAGTTACGGTTTTAATTATTCAACGCAGGCAAGGGAAGGCAGCAACTATAATCGCATAGACGTTTTTGATATTGAACGCGAGATTCCTGACTATGACCTCAACCTGTTCTTCGAAAAACGCGCGTTTGACGGCGTAACCTTCCGATTCGACATCAGGAACGTCAACGACCGTAATTTCTGTCGAGAACGTACCCGCTTCGATGGTGCAACTGTCGATGGTATCGTCGAAGAAATCGAGAACTCCTGCAGACAGCCTGGCGTTAGATATTCACTAAAGATTAGAAATACTTTCTAAACTCTTGCTGGTTCTTATACTCACTCCGTTTTCGTAAAAATCATCATGTGCTGCCAAGGGAGAAAATCGAGGGTCTCGGTCCATTCGAGCCCGAATACGCTCATCTCCTTAATGACTTGTTCTTGCGTCATCTTATGCAATGGGCGAATCGGCACAGAGGCATCTTCGCCTCGATACTCAAGCAGAAATATTCGGCCACCCGGTCGCAGCGCATTATAGATGCCGTCAATCATCTCGAAGGGATGCGAGAACTCGTGATAGGCATCGACCATGATCGCCGCATCTATTGAGTTTGCTGGAAGGTTGGGGTTGTCTATTTCACCCTTTACCCCTTCGATATTAGTCACGCCTTCTTTCGCCTTCGTTGCCTCTATGATATCGAGCATTTCTTGCTGAATATCTACGGCAAGCACTTTTCCCTCTGGAACGAGTTTGGCTATGCGAAACGAAAAGTAACCCGAGCCGGCGCCAATATCGGCGACGACATGGCCAGGCTCGAGCCCCATATTGGCGACCACCTCATCCGGCATCTCCTCTTGGATACGCCCTGGACGATTGAGCCATCCCGCAGCCTGATGCCCCATCACAAATGAGATTTCTCGCCCCATATAAAATTTTCCGATACCTGTCGTTCGGCGCGACGGGTCTTCGATATAGCCTGGATTTTCCGCAGCCTGGGTCGGGGCAGCCATAAGCAAGCTTAACGCAGCACTACCAAAAACGATTGCCACCTTTCTTAGTCGAAAGGACAGTGAGTGATTCATGGGTCATTCCTCGAAGAAGCGTCAAAAGAGTCTGAAACAACAATACTACAGCGCAACGATCGGTGGCTATGCCTTGTCGCTATCGAGACACCCTTTTCTCTCGACCCTCCTATGCTAGACTCAGTCCTTTGAATTAACTATTCACGAGCCGCTAGATCATGACACAAGTACTAAAAGGCATTCGCGTCCTCGACTTTGGACGTTACATTGCAGGGCCGTTCTGCGGCACACTCCTCGCCGACATGGGCGCTGAAGTGATTAGAATCGAAAAGGTAGACGGCAGCGAGGACCGCTATCTCGCGCCCATAAGCGACACGGACGACGGCGGGACGTTTATGCAGCTGGCTCGAAATAAAAAAGGGTTAACTCTCAATCCGATGAAACCCGAGGGTCGCGAGATTGTCAAAAAATTGGTTGCTACTGCAGATGTCGTCATAGCAAATCTACCTCCGGATACACTCGCCGCAATGGGATTGGATTACGACAGCCTTAAGGCGGTGAAGCCAGACATAATTCTCACGATGATTTCGGCGTTTGGCCGCGGCGGGCCCTACAGTAATCGCGTTGGCTTCGACGGGCTCGGACAGGCAATGTCTGGCGCCATGTATTTGTCCGGTACGCCCGATCAACCCGTAAAAGCCTGGCCACCTTTCGTGGATTTTGGCACGGCGAGTTTTGCCGCATTCGGCACCATGGCGGCGCTTTTTGAACGACAGAAAACCGGCCAAGGCCAGGTAGTGGAAGGCTCTCTTTTCAACACAGCCTTAACGTTAATGAATGGCACTATCATCGAGCAGTCCGCGCTAGGGGTTAATCGGGTTGCGAGCCTCAATCGAGGACAAGGCGCCGCGCCATCGGATACATTCAAATGTAAAGATGGCTGGGTATTAGTTCAGTCCGTGGGCGGACCACTGTTTAAACGCTGGGCTGATTTGATGGGTGAAAGTCACTGGCTTGAGGATGAGCGCTTCAAAGATGACATCAGCCGCGGAGACAATAGCATCCTAGTCAGCGAGCGCATGGCTCGATGGTGTGCCGAGCGCACTTCGGCTGAAGCCCTCGCGGCGATGGAGAAGGCACGGCTACCTGCGGGCCCTGTACTGTCTCCTCAGCAGGTGCTGGAAGATCCTCACATCGCTGCCAAAGGACTCTTCCAAGCAGTTGACTATCCAGGTTTAGCCAAAGCGGCGCCACTCATGCGAACGCCAGTTGAACTTTCGGAGACTCCCGGAGAGATCAGGCATCGCGCACCGACACTCGGCGAGCATACTGATGAACTCATGCGCGAGCTTGGCTACTCTGATAACGAGATCGCTGATCTGCACGCCAACCGCATAATTTAGAAAGTAAGGATGGCTCTAGCGTCACGCTAGGGCTTTCTTCGATTATCGAATCAACTAATCCCCACGCACAGCCTTCGGTAAAGCATAGACGATTACGCTTCCGCTACGAGCTGTTTCATGTCCAGTTTGAAACGTCATCATCGCGTTTCCTGAATTGGTCGCAATATATTGGGTGCCATCGACTTCATAGGTGATTACACCGCCCCCAATAGGCGCGCCGGTGTAAATACTGTTAAGCACCTCGCCGCTCGCGGCG
The DNA here is from genome assembly GCA_017853205.1 of Gammaproteobacteria bacterium. Classification (GTDB taxonomy): domain Bacteria; phylum Pseudomonadota; class Gammaproteobacteria; order Pseudomonadales; family Pseudohongiellaceae; genus UBA9145. Next base: position 5,293 of record JAFMKB010000021.1, on the reverse strand, counting down.
TTAAGCATCAAAAGGTTACCCGTCAGTTCGCCGCTTAATACCAGCCCCCCTGCCGTTGTAGTCACGCCAGCAACCATCGGTGCTGGCGAGTGGTAACGCCAACGAACATCTCCGCTTTCGACATCTACTGCGGTAAGCCAACCACTCTGCTCATTATCTGGTATGACGCCACCACCCATATATAACTGCCCCGGCTTTACCTCAACCTCCTCTGCCGCAACAAAACGTGCGCAATAGTCTATCGAGGGCGTCACCACAATCCGTTCATCCGGATGGTAGGCCGGGCCACTCCATAGAACGCCGCCGAAAACACCCGGGCAGGCGAAGACGCCCTCTTGGGTAACGGGTACCTCTGCGTTCAGAATCGTTGTTATTGGAGTCTCATAAAGCGCTTCGCGCGTATTTTTATCGAGTGTACGTAAGATGCCATCCTTGCCCACTGTCGCAACAAGATCACGCGACACATTATCCTCTCCGGCTTTCAGCACGGGGCTCACCTGAGTCAGATCCCAGTCGTGATCATCGTTCGGAACAAGAGACTTATGCCACAGGAGCTCACCGCTCTGAGGATCTAGCGCGATGATATTATTTGTATAGAGATTGTCGCCCGGACGCAGATACGCAGGCAGATCGGGCGCGGGATTCGTGACTGCAGCGTAAAGCTCGCCCTTCTCTAAATCCATGCTCAGCGGAGTCCAGACCGCACCCCCACCTAAAACTATATTGTCAGGGTTACCCCATGTCGGACCGCCGCCTGCTGCTGCCTCTGGCACGGTATGAAAGCGCCATTGCTCCTCTCCATCTAGAAGAGAGAACGCACCGACCCAGCCTGAAATTGCGTTCTCACTTCCCGCAGGGCCAATCAAAATTAAATCTTCGAAAATCATCGGCGGCATGGTAAATGTCTCGCCGATCCATGGGTCTGCAACCTGTCTCGCCCAGAGCAGAGCACCGTTAGCAGAATCGAGAGCGAGCAGGTAACCATCGTTAGTGCCGCGCACCACATAGCCATCTTTAATTGCGACACCGCGGTTATTACCCCAAACGGTGCGGTCTTTTGGTGTCCAAGTATGCTCCCATTTGCGCTCGCACGTTGCTGCATCTATCGCAGCGGTGCGTGTCGAATTGGTGATGTACATCACGCCTTCGTACACGATCGGTCCGGTCTGCATCGTGGCAAATGTTTCAAGCTGATAGGCGCAAACCTGCTGCAGATCAGCCGCATTGGCTACGTCAATCTGATCAAGCGCACTATAGCGTGTGCCTTTGTAATTGTGATTATGGTACAACCAGTCAGAATAATTAGTCTGTGCCGCTTTTAGATCGGCAAAACTAGGACCATCTCCGCTCGGTCGAGTTCCAGCCTCGCCTGCAATAAATGTCGACGCGCTATCGAGACCCTCATCGCCGCGCGACAACGGAATCATCGCGAGCGCATCGTAATCATCGGTGAGCAATTCGGTGCCGGGCAAAACATTGTTGCGCCCGAGCACATACGCCATTACATCAATATACTCGGCATCATTAAGCACCTCGAGCTGTCGCGGCGGCATGGTGTTGCGGATGCGATTATATAGCTCTCCGACATTGGAGCCCTGCAGTGAATACGATTTTCGAAACGCCACGCTTGAAAGTACCGGCGCAACTCCCCCTTCCAAGTCAGCGCCGTGGCAACTTGCACACTCGCGTTCGTAGAGGACCTGCCCTCGCTCGAACTGGGCTTCGGTAAACGTGCCGCTTGCCATCGCTTCGGCGGCGAAGACTGTTGAAGGGATACTAAAACCTGTGACTACTGCTAAGAGGGCTGCGGTGAGGGGTTTTTTCATAGTTCTCTCGGCTTGTTATTCTATTTTTATATTCTTTATTTTTAATTCTCTTATTCGCTGCGCTTTTATTTGCAACGCACTTATCTGCAGGGCTTTCTTATTTTTCTACTATTATTGCCTGCATTCACAGAGAACGAGCAAATACAGTATCGATGCAAGCGAGAGGCTTGTCCAGACCGTAGAATGAGGCACGCACCTCCTTTAAAGCCCCTTCAAAAATTCCAACAATGCCTCATTAGTGGCCCCTGGGGCCTCTTGCTGTACCCAATGACCTATGCCAGGCAGCAGCACTACGCCGCGTAAGTCTGTGGCAATTCGCGACATTGCACCTTCCAGGCGCTCCCGAGTTGCATGGCCAATAACCATGTCCTCGCTTCCTGCCAAAAATAGTGTCGGGATTTTAATAGTGTTGCGTCCGATACGTTCGGTGAGCTCCCAGTTGCGCTGGAAGTTTCGGTAATAGTTGATCCCGCCTCGAAACCCGGCATGTTTAAATTCACCGACGACGTAATCAAGATCCTCTTCTGTCAACCAATTGGGCAGACCTTTTGCGGCACCGAGACGCCCGATCCAGCCACCCGCTGCAGCTTTAGGATCGGTAATTTCCCTTGGCTCGCGCTCACTGTCAGGCGACAGATAAAGGCGACTCAACAAGCCCCGAGGATCAGCATCGTATTCGGCCTCTGCAACACCTCCTGGTTCGTTGTGGTAGAGAATGTAGTAAAAGTTGTCGCCATATGCCTCGCGCCATTCGACCATTGGTGAGCGTTCAGGTCTTCCCCCGTAAGGCACACTCATTGCAACGAGTGCAGAAAAGCGACTAGGGTGAAACAAGACAGTTTGCCACGCGACTATTGCCCCCCAGTCGTGCCCAATCATGACCGCCTTTTCCTCACCAAGGGCATCAAGCAAGCCAATGAGGTCTGCAGCAATAGTCACGATGTCATAGTCCTCTTCCGAAGCAGGAGCCGTGGTGCTCCCATAGCCACGCATATCTGGAGCAACAACTCGGTAACCTGCAGCGGCAAGCGCGACAATCTGATGCCGCCAGCTGTACCACGATTCCGGCCAGCCATGTACTAGCAACACGAGAGGGCCATCGCTTCCAGCCTCGGCGATTCGCATTGAAATACCATTGGTTTCGATCATCCTAAAATTAACGCCTGCGATTGGTGAAGTCATTCGCATGTCGATTTCCTCTTCAACTTTTTGCTCATTCGCTGGCATCGCTGCCTGACCTTGCACACCCACTAGAAGGAATAACATCGCGAACGCGAATCGCGTCATCGCTATTTTTCCGACAATTGGTTTTGTTCTCATAGTTCAATACATCCCGAAATTTCGTTTTGTGAAACAACTAAAATGAGCTAACGATGCGCGTATGCCACTTATACTTCACCCGTTATGATGGAGTACACTGTACCTAGTCCTTGTCTAGCCGTTCAGCTAAACTCGCCACGAAGCCATTTGAGCGAACACTTCGGCTCACAGTGTACTAAATCGAAGGAGCGCTGGTGTACTTATCAAACGCCTCTTTTCAGGTGGAACTAGGAGGTAGTCAGCGAGACAGACTAGCTATTTAAGGAGACGCGCATGACACCGAACAAAGACGACGATAAAACAAATGGAAAGGCGAGTGACGCAAGCCTGCGAAAATACGATGTCGGATACATGCAGCGTACCCGCGACTTTTACAGCGCACAAGGCTACAGCAACCACTACCAGTGGGCGAAAAACTCAAATGCGCCCTTTACAACGTTGCGCAAACCACTCAAAGATTGCAGAGTCGCGGTTATTACGACGGCGATGCCAGATACCGAACAGGGTAGAACTCGGCGGGGCATCTATCCGCGGCCAAGTAGGCCCTACCCTGATTCGATGTTTACCTCCGAGCTGTCATGGCACAAAAGCGCAACGCACACCGACGATACAGGCTCTTTTCTTCCGCTACGCGCCCTAGATGAGGCTGCCGGCGAAGGAATTATTGGCGAGCTTTGTGAGCGCTTCTATACGGTGCCCACAGATTATTCGAAACGCAATACGTCAGAGGTCGACGCGCCTCATCTGCTTAACCTGTGCAGAGAGGATGCAGTCGACATTGTTCTCCTCGTTCCGTTGTGACCCGTATGTCACCAGACCGTGAGTCTGGTCGCGAGACACCTTGAAGCGAACGGTATCCCAACACTCATTATTGGCTCGGCTATCGACATCGTCGAGCACGCGCGAGTGCCGCGCTATCTTCATGTAGATTTTCCCCTCGGCAATCCCTGCGGCCGTCCCTACGATCGAGCGATGCAGAAAGAAATTCTTAGCCAAGCGCTTGACTGGGTAGTCACTGCAAGCGAGAAGCAATGGCTTGCCCGCAGCCCTGTCGAATGGAGCCATGATCAGTCATGGCGTGATGACTATTCGCGTGTAGATGACTCTAATAGAGAGGAATTACGGCAGCGAGGCGAGGCTAGGCGCCGACAACAGGAGGAAGCTAAACGCTCCGGCACTGAGCGCAGCGGCATGATTTCAGAGACCTAAGGCGCGATTTGCCATTGCGCGAACAGCCGTCGCGCTGCGGATAGCTCTGCGGTATCGAGTTTGCGTTCTATCCGCGCTAACAGCGCATCGGCGCCTTCTGCCTTATTCGCCACTGCATAACTAGCCCAAGCATGTGCCACCACCCTGTCCCTTTCGACCTCCCTACCGTCGAAAAAAAGAGTGGCTAGCTCGCTTGCTGCTTCGGGATGGCCTGCCTTCGCGGCTCGGGAATACCAGTCTACTGCCATCGAAGCATCTTTCGTCACTCCCTCACCGGTCATTAGCAGAGTAGCGAGGTTAAACTGCGCTGCCACGTGACCCTGCTCTGCCGCAGCACTCGTCCAGCGGTAGGCCTCTTCAGCGTCGCGCTCGACCCCACGTCCCGTAAAGTAGAGGATGCCCAGATTATATTGAGCGAGTGCCAGGCCTTCTTTCGCGGCGATCGAAAACTCACGGTAAGCAGTGGCATAGTCGCCGTCGAACGCGGCATTCACGCCCTGCTCGTAATCAGCGTAGCTGGCTGCATTACCTAAAAAGGCAGCAATCAGAGTCATGCTCGCAACTAACCTCATGCGCAGGAATCGTGCAAACGATACTCTTGTACGAAAACATGCCAGATTACTGATTAGATTAAGACTCATATCACCCTCTTGACGATAAAACGCAACAAGACTTTCAATTATACAGGCTAGCTCTGAGAAGCACGCACTGTAATCCGAAGAGTAGCGCCCTATTCGTCTATTCTCGATCAAGATCGCAATTGGCACTAGGCAAAGCGCGAAATTTAGCTATAATACCGCCCTCTTAAGCACCCGTAGCTCAGCTGGATAGAGTACCTGGCTACGAACTAGGGGGTCGCACGTTCGAATCGTGCCGGGTGCGCCATACAAGAATAATCAAGGCAGCGTTCCTCAAGATCGTTGCCTTTTTTATTGCCT
>JAFMKB010000020.1 GCA_017853205.1 Gammaproteobacteria bacterium | reverse complement strand
GCGGCTAATTTATGCACATTTTGGAGCGCCGTCTCATGCGGCTTTCAAAGGTGCTCCGATCAGTCATTTTGTAGCTCTGGTGATGGAGAACTAAGACGAGTTAAGATTGTCATAACGATACCCCTTACAGGCTTTATCTTTCGCGCCTTGGGCTCTTGCTCTTTTAGGAAACCTGCGGCTTGCGGCTGAGATTGTTCATATCAGAGTAACGCACCATGACTTCCAGCTACAAAATCATAGCCTTAACACTATATTTAGCAGCGTTTACTTGATACCTACCATCACACTCACCAATCCTACCGCGTCAATATCCTTACTCCACATCTAACCAAATAGGCTCAGCGTTGAAATAGAGATTAGCGGCTCCTTGCAGCTGATAACCAACGTGCACTGCGTAGCTGCCAGCTTCTGCTCGGCTCAATGAAAATTCATCAAGGATCTCGACAAGCACCCTCGGTGCAGCCAATTTTGAGAAGTAACTGGGAATTTTAGCCTCTCCGCCATAGGTGATTAGCCCAGAAGGCGTAAGCAGCAAAGTCACGCCTTGCTTCACGTTGACTATTGCAACAATCACATCGATCTGCTCGCCCACATGCTCGGGGTTAGGCTCTATTAGCGCTGTTATGTTGATTCGGTCACCGACCTCAAACTCATTCTTGTAATTCTTTCTGTCGTCGCTCGAGACGCCCCCAGAAATTGAGATCTCATCAGTTTGTGACTCCAAGTCGCCTACTGCTAACTGTGGCAGGACGGAGGGCGTTAGGGGCAATTGCACTGAAAAATCGAGATTCTCTGAGCCATAGGCATTGTAGAAGTTGGGGGCAAAGATACCGTTATAGCCCTGCTCCCAGTTAAAAAAATCACGATTATCAGCCCGAGCAACGATGATCTCTTCGAAGGAGGAGAGCAAAGCTGGATCATCAAGCGCAATCACCGAATCCTTTAAATCATAAATGTAGGGTATGTATTTATTCTGCGGGACCAGGCTTGGCGAAGCAGCCTGATAGAGGTCTAGACCGAGGCTCTTCACGGCTCCAATATAGGCAGGAGCGAATGTATTAAACGCGGGGCAAGAGTAAAGATAATTCGCCTGCTTATGATTTCTTGCGGTGAGATCTATGCGCGCATCAAGGTAACGCTCGCGTGTAAGCTCGATTCGTTTCTCTAAAGCGACGATCAGTGAATCGCTTTGAGAAAAAATATTGTGCCACTGACTGTCAATATTAAAGGTCTCTTGTCTTTCATAATCGTCAGAATCTTGTACATAGCCGCCGTTGGCATGATCTGACGCGATGTAATAGTCAACATAGGGGCAAAATGTTGCTAAATCTGAGAACCCACCCTTGCTACACGGACCGCCGAAGTCGATAAAGATAAGTTTCTTGCCGATAATATCGGTCCAAGTCCTAAGCATTTTCGCGCTGTCTTTAGGAGATATTAATCCCTGCGTTGTCGCGTCGCTAATAAATATATCTCCTCCCGGCCCCCCGTGCCCTTGATAGCTGAAAGCGTAGTCCGATTCAGGAAAGCGCGAGTAGATCAACTCCACAAACTTGATTATCTCGTTACTAACAGCGCGGCTAAGCGCCACTCGTTGCGGCCATATCTCCGATTCGAATTCACCCTCGATGTCGAGATCTAACGATGCTTTAAACATCAAGAAGCTCTCTCGGTAGTCTATTCGTTCCGCCTCGCTCAGATTATTCACAGCCCAAACAGGATCGTAGTCGTTGGTAAACTCGTAGAAGTGGATCGCAGAGATATCGTCGTAGAACGCAAACTCGAAATATTTCGCATACTCCGACTCTTTTTCTTTGACCGCATAATCCCAGGACAGAAAACTCGAAAAACTCGCGCCATCAGATGGGCTGATCTGAACGCCCCTAACCATAATGACATGATTTTCTAGCGCATTGGCGAGGCCAGACGCAGCGAATAAAAAACAAACGAGCAATCTGAGAAAGGTATGCATTTTTTCTCCAAACTTTTGAATAAAAGCGTGCTGCTGAGCGATGGCAGTAATACAAAATCACCCCAAGGCTTGTCGCTTCCTTAAGACTGAACGGCTTCAAGTGAGCTCTTATTCCGGCAGTTCGCCGGGGGCCCATTTCTCTATCATTTCTTTAATATAATTGCTTGGTGCGCCACGAGACACCGCTAGGCTAACGGGTATAGCCTCAATATCAGAGTATGGCGCGGGTCTCAGGCTCACTGAGTCAACAAGCAACTCTACCGCGAATAAGTCATACTTTTTTGGCAGCAAGGTTGTTTTTTCGGTCTGACTTGCGATCCCGCCATTAGCTATCTGGCCCACTAGCTCACCATCTAGATTGACCACAGCACTTCCGCTCGCCCCTTTCTGAGCGGGAAGATTATAGGCTTGGGAGGTGCGATCAAAATAGTCGGCGCCAACGAAAGAACCAACACCTGTGACCCATGGACCAGTCCTTGTCATCACGGATGGGTGCCCCACCGTTATCAGCGGCTGCCACGGCTCTAGTAACGCAGAATCCGCGATCTTTAGCGGCTGAACACTTAACATCGGCTGCGCTGTTCGAAGCAGAGCGACATCTCCCCGATGGAAATCGACCTGTCTTGCCCCATTCGCGGCGTCTCCAAATTTCTCCTTATATAGCGCGTTCAACTCTGTCTCACCGTCTAGAGAAGTTTTGCCAACTAATTCAGCTTCAACGTCTTGCCCGTAGAAAGTGCGGAAAGTAGTCTTCGCACCTACCATAAGTTCTGTCACGCAGTGATCATTGGTTACGATCAGTGTTTCGGTGACTGCGAATCCTGTGCAGATACAGGGTATGTCAAAGTTTGAACTTAGTTTGTTCTCGCTGCATGCAACGCACCCTGTCACGCGCGTAAAAGCAACGGTCGCCTGTTTAGCTATGTCTATTGCAGAAGAATCGAGCTTGTCGACAGGAAAACCCGACACAGTAAATTTGTCGTTCGGGATACGTATCTCAAACCTTTGGATGGCCCCAAGAGCCACGGCAGGTCTTTGAATAGGTGCCACGCTGGGCATCGATGGATTTTCTGGAAGCGCGGGTTCGATTTCTCTTAGTGCATCGATAATCGCCGATGTAATCGGGATTCCCACGGTTACCTCAGAGCTATCTGCATAGTACCGCGAGAGGGGGCCAAGTGAATTTTTCGTAGTGCTTGTTTTATTTTCTGCGCAAAATACTCCATTGCGGTCATTTGTTCGCGACTCGACTATTGAGACAACAGAACCTGCCTCATTCACGATGGGGCCACCATTACTGCCAATATCGCTATAGTGGTTTAAATAGAGACGAGAACTGGTCGCGTTAATCGCACAGTTAGACGCATTGCCCAGTGAGACAAACCATCCACCCTCGTGCCTTGCTAACTCGGGACTGTGTACAGTCGCCGTTTGTCCTAAATTCGAAAAACTCGTCGGTTCCAAAGAGAGCCAACGTTGATTACTCAAGCCCGCTTTCCAGGGCGTCCATGAACTAAAAGCTTGCTTACGATTGCTTGTCACAGAAACAAGACGAATAGCCCCTAGACCACTCGCTTCATCACGCCACACTACTTCACCAAGAGCCCAGCGGCCATCGAAGAGTTGCACTACCGGGCCAGCCCCGCTCTCTAAAGGGTTCTGACCACCCCCCCCGAAAATCTGTTCACCAAATTTCGCACACGCATTCAGACCCCAAAATTCTGGTGGGACGCTAATGCCGCCGTTAACATCAAAAGTTCCTGCCTCAGCATGATATTCCATATCCCGAAGTGCATTTAGCGACGTAAGTACGAGTGAATCGCTTACAAAAAATCCAGACTCTGGCATTGTTAGGTGAAATATGGGCTCACTATTCTGGCTGGCATTCGATTGATCCATACACCAATCACCGTAAACAACGACAGTACTCAACGCAGCGTTATGGCCCGCTTTTTGAATCTCTGATGAGGCTAATTCGACGTTAGGAGTGACAATTTTAGCCACTTCCTCAGGATCCCACGATATAACTCTGATGCTCGCGGATCCGTCGTCACGGATGCTACCGTCGTTTAATCCGTCTAACTTGGTAAAAAGTTCGAAACACCCGTCACCAGTGCACACCTGTTTTCGACTGACGCCAGGTGGTGCCTCAGCCTCAACGAGCTGGACTATTCCGAAAATTAAATTCTCTGGATCCTCGAGTTTGAGCTCAACATAGTAGTTAGTCACCACGGAGCCACCTGACTTAATATTCACACTGGGAAGAGTTAATAATCCCGTCTGAGAATCGAACGTGCTTCCAACAGAAATAGTAGAGGTACTTAGTTCGGCCGCTGTCAATCGAAAATTAGATTCGCCTGTAAGTGAAAAACTCACATCGTAAAACCCTTGCCCAAACACGTTTATAGCGAAGGCATTGAGATTCTTGCTTTCGATGGTGAAGTGGTCTGAATCAGCCTGCTTTGCATTAATGCCAGCAGTTGCAAACAGTGCTAATACCCAGCAGCCAAAGACTATGACAGCATTCATCTTTCCGTTTCTGCGAAATGTCATACGGTTTCACCTAAAATTTTCAATATAAGGCACGATAAGTTCCCTCGTCTTCTTTAGGGCAAGAGAGCTGGAACACTTCTAGCATGATTACTAGATAAGCCGGCTAGTCAGACTACAAAATAACCGTCGGTGGAGGCTACCTGTAATATGGTATCGCTAACTCCGCCTAATCCGACTAGAGAGATAACCTCTGAATAAGTGACTTCACTGTAGTCAGGAAAGCTCTCTGCTATTTCATTCTGGAAAACAGGCGTGAAGTCATCGTTCCTTAGAAAAATCATCACTAAGTCTTTTACATCATCATAGTTATAATCTTGGCCCCCGTACTCAATTGTATGGCTAATTACCTTTTCTCCGTTGATAATTCTTTCCTCGACTAGGTCAGAAACGGTAATGGCAGAATCAGAAACAACTCCCTCATCCACAATAATAGAAATCGTGTTCGTCTCTAACGTGTCCGCGATGTAACCGTGGGCGCCTTGGTCATTATCTTGGAATATATCCAGCAAAATCGCTTTATCAGGCCTTGAAACTATGGGCGCGATATATTTTGTGAATAACGCATGCCCCAACGGGTTTTTAGCTAGCACTGATTCAGGAGTCAGCGCGTCGTCTGACCACTCAGGCGCAAGCGTTCCGTCATCCCAAAATTCATTGTATTCCCACATAGCAAAGGTGAGCAGGTACATGTACTCCTTGGTTATAACTGTTGACGTAAACTCTAAATCTCGATCTAAGCTCCCACCATATCCCTCCAACCCGTAAACGCCATTTTCAACTGCCTCATTCATCGCCTTATAAATTTCGCTAGATTGATTTCCCCCATTGAGCGCTTCTAGAGAACCGTCAATCGCGCCCCGAATCCCAAGCACCTGAATCGTGTGCAACACGTGCTCCAAGATCTCGCCAATATCGTTCTTACCCTCAGGCGGGTTGGGAGAGCTCACATTGCGATACCAAACCATGTCGTTAGACACATGGCTATCGTTGTGCTCATCCAAGCCTGGCCATGCCTCTGGATTTCGCAATGGGCTAAGATCATAGCTGTCTGAGCTGCCGTAAAGCGTTCTTTGAACAGTAGGCAGGCCAGCGTGGAAGGTGCCGCTTTCGCCCTTCAATATCTTGATGGCGCTCTCTTGCGCGCTGCTGTTTATGCCTTCTCCTGCTGGGTCGAGAAGTAGCTGTATTACTCTTGCCGTCTTGAATACCCAATCATCGGGTACAGCCTTATTACCACTTACTTCTGCGCCTGCGACGATTTTTATTCCGTACACCGTCAAAGACCTATCGTATAAAGTAGTACCAGGACTGTACGGTTGTAAATTGCCGCTGAGATAATCAGTCATAAGGAGTTTCCTTCTTGTTGTCGAGTAATAAGACAAACTACCAGCAACAATGCGAGGTATATACCCCTATTTCGAAGCTCGCTGATTTTCGGTCAGAAAATCTTCCCAGTTTCGATGACACAAACAAGAGTTGGCTATGGGTGACGGTGAGCTTCACTCTCCGGGGCGCAATGCCCACGGCGTTGAATAGCCAGAATACCTAGGAATTTTTATACATCTTGGAAAGGCAACTGTAACAGCAGGAACGTGGCGTCACAGCAAGAGGTCGTGATCGTTCATCTCACTTTGAAAGGAGCAAATCGCAGGATAGAATTAGTTTTTTGGCGGGTACTAAGGCGGGTATTTACTAATTATAATCTTAAAATACTGATTTACTTAAGAATACACTACCGCCCACTGGTACCAACAGAGTTGTGGATCGCTAAAAATTAGCTCTCGCCAAGGTTGATTTGATTAATTCTTAAGAGCAGGCGCTCGTTGCACGGTGACACTTCAACTCGCGGCACTCTTATACCCGTTCAGTACACTTTACCCTCCCGTAAGTTCAGGGACTTCGTCTCTTGTGGACACTTCCTTTAGAGCGAATGAGTTGCTACCTTTACGCGTCGATAATTCTGCCCTCGCTTCCCCACCTCACCGGAAAACACTATGCAGAATTTACCAAACAAGAAACCAACCGTTTTAGCAGAAACAAAGGATTAGACCCATGGCCACACACAAAATAGCGCTACTCGACGGCGATGGCATCGGCCCGGAGATCATGGCCGAAGCAGTAAAAATTCTCGACCTAGTTGCACAGCGCAACGATATCGAGTTCGAACTAGTCCATGGCGCTTTTGGCGCGAGCGCCTATTTTAGCCACGGAGATTCGTTTCCAGAGGAAACCAAAAAGCTCTGCGATGAGGCGGCCGCAATCTTAAAAGGCCCGATCGGGCTCAATCACGAGGAATCGAAAAAAATTCCCATCGATATGCAACCAGAGCGCGGCGCCCTGCTTCCACTGCGTCGCCGCTTCAACACATTCGCGAACTTTCGCCCAGTTTACCTGCCCCAGAGCCTTGCTCATTTCTCGCCGCTCAAGCCTGAAATCATTGGAGATAATGGTATCGACATGATCATCATCCGCGAACTCGTCGGCGGGCTGTACTTTGGCAAGAAAGAGATGGGAGTAAACGCAGAGGGTAAACGCTACGTTGTCGAAAACCTTGAATACGACGAAGACCAAATCGCAAACATTGCACGCGTTGCATTCGACACCGCACAGAAGCGTAAGAAAGTGCTGCATAACATCCATAAGTCGAACGTCTTAAAATCCAGCGTGCTATGGAACGAAATAATAGACGAGGTCGGCGCAGACTATCCCGAGGTAAAGGTCGTCAATATCTTGGTCGATGCCGCCGCGACCTACCTATGTTTGAACCCAGGCCAGTTCGACGTAATGGTGATGGAGAATATGTTTGGCGATATCCTAAGCGATCAGGCAGGCGGCATACTTGGCTCCCTCGGCCTCATGCCCTCGGCGTGCATTGGCCCAGAAAAAGCCTATTACGAACCTTCACATGGCTCCGCGCCTGACATCGCTGGTCAAGGTATCGCCAACCCGTACTCGATGATCGGCTCGGTTGCGATGATGCTCGAAATGAGTTTTGGGATGGAGGCTGAGGCCAAAAATGTCTGGCACGCAATGCAGGAAGTGTTTGCTCAGGGCAACTCGACCCCGGATCTTTCCAAACCCGGCGCTGGTGTAAATATGATTAGCACGAGCGCCTTCGGCGATCTCGTCGCTGCTGAACTTGCGAAATGCCCCAGGGTTTAGTGCAGTATTTTTTGAGCGAAATAATTTTTAGCGCTCTCTACCGCCTGTTTGAGCCGTGAGTATCTCGGCTAGCCCAAAACTAAAAACGCCCTTAATAGGGCGTTTTTTTTGCTAACTACGAAGCGAAGGCGTCGGCGTGCATTCTCAAGTTGATCATTCGCAGCGTCGCTTTAACCGCGGCAAGCACCTGATTGGAATCGACTCCTCGCGTTTTGAAGTCCTGCTCCTGCCATTCCCATGTGATAATACATTCGGTTAGCGCGTTAATCTTTCCACCACGAGGTATATGCACCTCATAGTCGATCAAAGCAGGCATATCAAAACCCGTCGGCTCAAGAATTTTCTCGATCGCGTCGAAGAACGCAGCGAATCCGCCATTGCCTGAACCGGATCCCTGCGCCTCTTCATCTCCGATTTTTACGCGGATGCTTGCAGTGCTTTCAACGTCAAGACCGCTGTTTATGTAGCAGTTAAGAAGCGTAATGTGTTCGAAATCTCCGCTCTGCATAACATCTGCGATGATAAATGGTAGATCCTCGGAGGTGATAATCTGCTTTGAGTCACCAAGTCTTACCACGCGCTCGAGCACTTTTGCTTGATCCTCTTTGCTTAGGCTAATACCCAACTCATCGAGGTTGTTAATGAGCGAGGCCTTGCCGCTCATCTTCCCTAGTGCATAAACGCGTTTACGTCCGAATCGCTCAGGACTCAGATTAGTGACATAGAGATCGCCTTTTAAATCGCCGTCTGCATGAATTCCGGCGGTCTGAGTAAAGACATCTGCTCCCACAATTGGCGTATTAGCGGCGATCCACTTACCGGAAAAATTTTCTACCATGCGGCTGAGAGAACTGATGCGCGTCTCGTCGATGGCAAGCTCCATACCCATTTTATCGCGCAGCGCCACAGCGACCTCTGCAAGCGAAGCATTCCCTGCCCTCTCACCGAGGCAGTTTATTGTGCAGTGAATCGTATTAATGCCAACCTCAACCGCCGCCAGTGCATTCGCGGTTGCTAGGCCGTAATCGTTATGCGGATGAAAATCGAAGGTCTGATCGGGAAAGCGCGTCATCATATCGGTGAGCGACTCGCGGACTTCTTCAGGCGACAGTAAGCCCAGCGTATCTGGCAGTAAATAATGACCGATGCCCAGTGACTTCGTCGCCTCGATGAGGCCGAAAACATAGTCTGGACTGTCGGCATAACCATTCGACCAATCTTCTAAATACATATTCACGCGCAGCCCTTTCTCATGCGCGTAGGCTATAGTTGCTTCAATATCGGCGACGTGCTGCTCGAGGGTTTTGCTTAGCTGTTCTCTGCAGTGCTTTTCACTGCCTTTAGCTAGCAAATTAATGACCTTCCCACCGGCACTGACTATCCAATCGACGCTGCGCTTGCGGTCGACAAAACCGAGCACCTCAACACGATCAACGAAGCCATGTTCCGCCGCCCATTCGGTAATCTGCGCTACTGCCTGCTTTTCCCCGTCGGAAACACACGCCGAGGCGACTTCAATGCGATCAACTTTCAACGACTGCAGGAGCGCACGCGCGATACTCACTTTCTCGCTGCCTGAAAAGGACACACTCTGAGTTTGTTCACCATCGCGAAGCGTAGTGTCTAGTAGCTGAATGCGGCGAGCGTTGGGTTTAGAATTCATAGCGCTATCTCTAATATGCGGCGGCCCTGTTCATCAAGGCTCGCTGAGTCTAGCAAAGTCGATAGCCGGTGTTAATCGCTCTGCTTATTTTCAGCCTAGCCAGAATTCGCGAAATATAGGGGACTTGACTAGCTTTTTGTACAGACTTTTAACTATCAACACATGTAATAACGTAGAATAAAGGCCATCTGAGTCACTAACCTAGCCTGAGAGCAACCCAATTGAACGCTGAGAATACGCAGCCCGACAACAAAGGCGGCATCAAGACCCACCCCGACGAATCCACCTACCCTCGCGCAGGTCTTCCCAGACGCCTTGCGGCGCTGCTTTACGATGGCTTTCTCGTGTTTGCGATGTGGATGTTCATTGGCTACGCCATGCTGGGTATTTTTGGAACCGACAGCAATCAAGTCGTCGAAGGCGTGGTGCAAACTGACCCTGTGGTTAGCACTCTGACATTCCTTTTGATGGTTGCAAGTAGCTCAGGATTCTATCTCTGGTTCTGGACTCGGGGCGGGCAGACGCTGGGGATGATTTCTTGGCGCATTAAGGCGCTCTCACTGGATGATAAACCGATGAGTGTACGCCAAGGCATTATCCGATTTTTCTCAGCATGGCCAGCGTTCTGGCTTGGTGGGATCGGCTACCTCTGGCTCTACATCGACAAAGACAACGATGCGCTGCACGACAAACTGAGTGCAACCAAAGTCGTTCTCATGCCAAAAGGCTACAAACCCTTCGAGAAAAAAACTACGTAATTTCCACTATCGTACGCGTAACATTGACACCACGCCCAACGCCGCGCAACTCACAATGGGCAGCAATACGGCAAACAGCGGATCAATGCCCAACAACAGACTCGCTGGCTCGAGCAGCTGCTGCACTATCGTGAATAGCAAGCCAACACCGATTGCAACAAAGACCCGAAAGCCCATCGTCGCTTCGCGCAGCGGACCGAAAACGAAGGACACAGCCAGAAGCACGAGCGCAAGCGTCGCAAGCGGCTGCAGCAGTTTTCCCCAAAAACTCAGCATGTAACGATCTGCATCTAGCCCCTGAGACTCGAAGAAGCGCGCAAAATTGTAAAGCCCGCTGATCGACTGTCTGTCGGGCGCTACGAGCAGAACCGCGAGCAGCTCCGGAGAGAGGTCAACATACCAATTCTCACTTGCTCGTTGCGCAGTTTCTACCGAATCTGACAGAAAACGCGTCTCGGACACATTCTCCAGCTGCCAGTAGCCTCCCTCTTCTTCAGCGATATAGGCGGCGCTTTGAGCAAAACTGATATGCGAAAGGCCCAACGTTGCCGCCGGTTTCGAATCCGCGGGGACGGCTGTAGCGGTTGCCAGGCGATAACGCGAGACGCCATAGAGTGTTTCACCGCCGGGGGCGATCGCATTAACATGGAGAAATTCATTACCTATCCGGCGCCAGCTCCCCTGCCCCGCGTCGATAGTCTGAACACCGCTCCGCAGCACAGCCTTAGAACTCTGTGCAGACTGTTGTAGCGAAGGAGCAACGTATTCGCCGAGGATGAGGCCTGCAAACATCACGATGAACGCTGGTTTTATCACAGCCCAAACCAACCGCCACGTGCTCACACCAGCTGATTGAATCACTATCAGCTCGTTATGCGATGCCATTATCCCGAGGCCAATTAAACTGCCACCGAGGGCAGTGAAAGGGAGTAATTGAAAAATCCGAGAAGGAAGTGTCTTCAGTACGTACAAAAGCGCCTGTGAAGAAGTGTAGGCATTTTCACTATCGCCAAGCTCCTCTACTAACGTGAACACCACATCGATGCTAAGCACAAGCGAGATGACGACGAGCATTGCGAGCAATACGCGTTTACGTATGTAGGTATCGATAAGCGTCATTGGTTTATTAGCCATTAGGCCGCCCTCGCGAGGCTGCGCTTGGGCACTATCAGAAATCCATTCGCAGCAAGTGCGATTACTAAAAACGCACCATGAACCCACCACATACCGAGAACCGGAGATAATTCCCCAACAGAGATCGCGTCGCGGCAGTACTGCAGCAGTACAAAATATGTCGCATACAAAAGCGCTGCTGGTACTAGGCGCGAATAGCGCCCCTGCCTAGGACCAACTCGGCTTAGCGGCACCGCAATAAGCGTAAGTATTGGCACTAGCAAAAGCGTCGCAATGCGCCACTGCAATTCGGCAACTCGAGCGAGGTCAGAGCTACCGAGTAATTCAATAGTCGATAGCGTTTCTTCTTCTAGGATTAGCTCGCGTTCGCGCGCGTCGGGGAGCCTGATTGATTGGGTCTTCGAGCGACTTACAGTAAAATCTGCGGCACCGGCAAGCCCTTCGTACTGGGCGACGTTGTTCAATAGCATAAATCGCGAACCATCAGCCTCGACCACGGGTCTTGCGCTTTCGGCGATCAGAATTCGTGGGGTAGCATCGGCCTCAGTCGCGACAAATACACCTTGTAGCTGCCGCTGCCCAGCAGTCGTGGTTAGAACGCGCTCTGCGTGAGTGACGCGCGCTCCGCCGCCGAAACTCTGAAATTGCCCTTCAACAATTAGATCGACCTCAGTTAGATTTTTTTGCGCCTGCAGAACCTCCTCTGTCTTACGCACGCCCCAAGGTGCGAGCACTAAGGAAAGCGAACCGACCAGAAGTACAATCAGCGCTGCAAAACCAAGACTCATTCGAACAAGCTTTTTTTCGCTAAAACCGCTCGCGATAAGCACTACCATCTCGTTCTCGGCGTACATCCGCCCATAAACCAGCAAAATTGATAGGAAAAAAGCGAGAGGGACGATGACGAGGAGGAAGTCGGGTAGGCGGAAGACTATCAGTAAAAGCAGTGCGTCTGTGGCGAGTTCGCCAGCAACCGCCTGACCCAAGTACTGGATAAACCGCCCAGTTAGCGCTACGACTAAGAGCACAAGCGTGACGGCTGCCATTGCTTGCAGAAGCTGCCGGCTAAGATAGCGAAATACGATCAATCGGACTTGCTCCGCGGGTTTGAAAAGCTTAGGAGCAAGTCTAATCCATTTAACGCAGGGACGTTAGTCTCACTAAGCTACCCTCACCTGTGGCTTTTCGACTCGTGTCTTGAACGCCGCGGGAACATCGGCGAGTTGGTGCTTATCGAAGTCCATGAAAACAACACCCACCTTCGCCTTGCACACAATTTGATCGAGCGCTGCGTTGGTAACGATGAAGCCAATATCGCAGCCATACCGGTTAAACTCACCCACAGAGACATCGATGACGAGGGTATCGTTCGCAAACGACTCGGCCCGGTACTCTATCGCGAAGTCGGTAACCACAAGGCCTAAACCATAGATATTGCCTTCTGTGAAGCCGAGATCACCCAGCATTTGCAGTCTCGCTTCATGTAAGATTGCGACCATCGCTGTGCTGTCTAAATGTTTCGCGTAGTTTAAATCGCTAATCCCCACTTTTCGCTTCATGCGAAAACGCGGGTACTCTGGAGTACTAACCTTAATTCTCGGCATCTAAACGCTCCTTCATTTACCTCTATTAGCTAAGACCTGTGACCATCAATAGAGTTCCCAATTAAACGCTCTTTTCTAACGTCGCAGTATGCAAAATGTCGACCGTGAGACCACCGCATAAGATTCTCAATAAAATTCGACAACATTGGCTCAAAAGCAGTCCTGAAAATTTGCATAAGCCCCTGAAACTCCCTAGGATTATCGACCTAGAACGAGCCTCACTCCAGATTCCCAATAGGACTACCAATGAAAACTGCTCTCAAAACTAGTAACCCCATTCGCCTTGCTACTGATTGCCTCGTTATTGCCGTTGGCTCAAAGGGCAAACTTAGCGAGGAGGCCGGTGAAATCGACAAATCCAGTGGTAAGCGGCTCTCAAGCATCCTGTCGAACGGCGACTTCGATGGCGGCCTAGGCTCAACGCTTTTCCTGCACGGGCTTACTGGCATCAAGGCAAAACGTGTTTTACTCGTCGGCTGCGGCGAACTCACCAAACTCTCTCTTAAGGAGGCTAAAAAGCTCCTCACAGGCGTTGCAAAAGCCTTACTGGCCAGCCAAGCGAAAGATGCGCATCTGGCGCTCGCAAGCCTCGAACTTGCAGTCGCAGATCATTACTGGCTAGCCGAGCGCGTAGCACAGGAGCTCGTAGAGGCGAGTTACAGCTATAGCACCACTAAAAGCGCAAAGGCTAAGCAAATGTCTCTCAAATCTGTGAGCCTCGCAGCGCCAAAAGGCACGTCCAAAGCGAAAATCGACGCAGCATTCGCACGCGGCGTCGCGACGGGTCGCGGAATCAACCGTGCGAGAGAATTGGGAAATCTGCCTGGCAATATCTGCACACCGACATACCTTGCAAAGCAAGCAGTCGACCTCGCGAAAAGTAAGCGCAATCTAAGCGTTAAAGTGCTTTCAGAAAAGCAGATGGCAAGGCTAGGCATGGGCTCACTATTGTCAGTATCGGCTGGATCGTCTCAGGAAGCGCAATTGATCGTTATGGAATACAAAGGCGCTAAAGTAAAACCAAAAGCCAATCGCCCCGCTCCGCATATGCTCGTCGGCAAAGGCATTACTTTCGATACCGGCGGCATCAGCTTAAAAGGCGGCCTTGCGATGGACGAAATGAAATTTGACATGTGTGGGGCAGCAAGCGTTATCGGCACAATGGCCGCGGTTGTCGAAATGGCCTTGCCAATCGACGTCGTCGCCATTATCGCTGCGGCTGAAAATATGCCGAGCGGAAAAGCGACCAAACCGGGCGACGTTGTAACCAGTATGTCCGGCCTTACTATCGAAATTCTCAATACCGACGCTGAGGGCCGACTCGTGCTCTGCGACGCACTGACCTATGGCGAACGCTACAAGCCAGCAAGTGTCATCGACGTTGCAACGCTTACAGGCGCAGCGGTAGCGACCTTCGGCTCACATGTAAGCGCATTACTGAGCAACGACGATGCATTGGCCGATGAGCTAATAGACTGCGGCAACGCAAGCCTGGATCAAGTATGGCAGCTGCCTCTTCACGACGAGTATCAGCACCTACTCGATAGCAACTTCGCTGACATCGCCAACATCGGTGGCCCACGCGCAGGCACGATTACTGCCGCCTGTTTCTTATCGCGCTTCACGAAGAAATTTAAATGGGCGCACCTCGACATAGCGGGCAGCGCATGGAACAGTGGAGCGGCCAAAGGCGCAACTGGGCGTCCGGTATCCCTCCTTCTCGAATATTTGCGCCGCAAAGCCGCCTAGTTGAATGGTTTAACGAGCTCCAGGCGATGACGCAGATAAATTTCTACAACCTATCGCAGGATACAGAGCAGATGCGCAAGCTCTTTGCCTGTCGGCTAACAGAGAAGGCGCGATCGCTCGGACATCGCGTCTGTTTATTTGCAGGCAGCGAAACAGTCGCCCGTGAAATCGACGCGTTGTTATGGTCATTCTCGAGCACGAGTTTTATTCCACACGCGATTGTCGCAGCGGATGGCACTTGCGCAGAGAACGTCAGCATTGCTGTTAACTCTCTGCCCAGAGATGCCAACGATGTCGTCATCAACCTGTCGAGCGATGCGCTCGGGAATGTCGAGGGCATCGCTCGCGTCAATGAAATAATCATCCAAGAGCCCGAGGCGCTCGAACAGGCTCGTGAGCGCTACCGCCACTATCAGCAGGCGGGTATTAAACCCGAAATGATCAAGCTCTAATAATGCTTTTTCTCCGCGCATTTTAATCGACACAGGCTCTCGGCGCGCACGACCGCCTTGCGGTATACTTGCGCCCTTTCGGCAATTACGCTGCACTCAAAAGACACACACAAACGAAGCAAATCATGGAAAAGACTTACCAACCCCAGCAACTCGAAGCGAACTGGTATAAGACATGGGAGGAACGCGGCTATTTCGCGCCTCAGGGCAACGGCGACCCTTATTGTATCGTCATCCCGCCGCCGAATGTCACCGGCAGATTACATATGGGGCATGGTTTCCAACACGCAATAATGGATGCGCTAACGCGCTACCACCGCATGCTGGGCTGCCAGACACTCTGGCAAGTGGGCACGGACCACGCGGGCATCGCAACCCAAATGGTTGTAGAGCGACAGCTGAATGCAGCGGGCACTTCACGTCAAGAGATCGGCCGCGAAGACTTCGTTAAAAAGGTATGGGAGTGGAAAGACGAGTCTGGTGACATCATCACCCAACAGCTGCGACGCCTCGGTTCTTCATTGGACTGGTCGCGCGAGCGATTCACCATGGATGAAGGGCTTTCGAAGGTAGTGGAGAAGGTGTTCATCGATCTCTATAACGAAGACCTAATCTATCGTGGCAATCGCCTTGTTAACTGGGACCCCAAGCTGCTGACTGCGATCTCCGACCTTGAAGTTGTGTCGGAGGAAGAAGACGGATCAATGTGGCATTTCCGCTATCCCATCGCGGACAGCGATGAGCATTTGGTTATCGCCACCACGCGCCCCGAGACACTCTTGGGCGACAGCGCTGTTGCAGTCCACCCAGAAGATACTCGTTATGCGCATCTGGTCGGAAAATTTGTGGACCTGCCCCTTTGCGGCCGCAGGATACCTATTATTGCCGATGACTATGTAGATCCCGAGTTTGGTACCGGCTGTGTAAAGATAACGCCAGCGCATGATTTCAATGATTATGAGGTAGGTAAACGCCACGATCTCGAGATTATCAACATCCTAACTAAACAGGCGAGCATCAACGATGAGGCACCTGAAGCGTATCGCGGACTCGACCGCTTCGAGGCGCGCGCTAAAATAGTTGAAGATATCAAAGCGCTCGGGCTGCTCGAAAAGATCGAGCCTCACAAACTCAAGGTGCCCCGCGGCGATCGCAGCGGAGTCGTCATCGAACCTTATCTCACGCATCAGTGGTATGTGGCTGTGCAGTCACTCGCAGACCCTGCCATTAAAGCCGTCGAGAACGGCGATATTGAGTTTGTTCCGAAAAACTGGGAAAACACCTATTTCGCCTGGATGCGTAATATCCAAGATTGGTGCATCAGCCGTCAGCTCTGGTGGGGGCATCGCATTCCAGCGTGGTATGACGAAAACGATAAGGTCTATGTTGGCGCAGACGAAGCCAGCGTTCGCGCTGCGCACGGGCTCGGCGACAACATCCAACTTAGACAAGACGAAGACGTACTCGACACTTGGTTCTCTTCGGCTCTTTGGACTTTCTCGACCCTTGGCTGGCCTGACGAAACCGAGTTCTTCGATAAATTCCATCCAACTAACGTCCTGGTCACCGGTTTCGACATCATCTTCTTCTGGGTCGCTCGGATGATTATGATGACTCTGAAATTCACAGGCCAGATTCCGTTCAAGAAGGTCTATATAACTGGCCTTGTCCGCGATGAAAATGGGCAGAAAATGTCCAAGTCGAAGGGTAATATTCTCGATCCTATTGACCTTATCGATGGCATTAGTATCGAAGACTTACTCGCTAAGCGGACTGCAGACATGATGCAGCCGCAACTGAAACAAAAAATAGAAAAGGCGACGAAAGCGTCTTTCCCTGACGGCATCGCTGCTTACGGCACCGATGCACTGCGCTTTACTTTTTACTCGCTCGCCTCGACCGGCCGTGACATAAAGTTCGATCTCGGGCGCACCGAAGGGTATCGTAATTTCTGCAATAAAATATGGAATGCGGCGCGCTATGTGTTGATGAACATGGAAGGAAAACGCGTAAGCGATGCCGCACATCATGCGCCTCATTTCTCGCCCGCTGACCGTTGGATTATTAGCCGGTTCGAAAGCACGGCGAAACAAATCGAAGAGTGTATGGAAAACTACCGCTTCGATATTGCCGCGCAGACACTGCAGGAATTCGTCTGGAACGAATACTGCGACTGGTATGTCGAACTATCAAAGCCCGTTTTATGGGACGATGAAGCTAATCCTGAAGCTGCTGCAGCTGCGCGCTTTGTACTCTTGAGTATCCTCGAAAAATCTCTGCGTTTGATGCATCCGTTTATGCCCTATATTACCGAAGAGGTTTGGCAACGCATCGCTCCCCTGCTCGGAATCAATGGCGACAGCATTATGCTTCAGCCCTTTCCTATCCCCAATGCAGATAATCTCGATGTGCAGGCTGAAGAGAGCATCGAATGGATAAAGGGTGTGATTGTTGGCGTGCGCAACATTCGCGGTGAGATGGATATTTCACCAGCAAAGACAATTAATGTGTTTCTGCGCAGCGAAAACCAAACCGATAAACAGCGCCTTGAAGAGGCTCGAGTCTTCTTGCAAAAACTTGCCAAGCTCAACAGCATCGACTGGCTCGAACCAGGCGCTTCCGCTCCAACAGCGGCGACTCAGCTACATGGGCAATTGGAGATACTCGTACCCATGGCGGGACTGATCGACGTCGCAGCGGAGCAGGCGAGACTCGACAAAGAAATAACTAAACTCGAAGGCGGCATAAAAGCGGTAGGCGGCAAACTAGGCAATGCTAAATTTGTCGATAATGCGCCCGAGGCTGTCGTCGCCAAAGAGCGAGAAAAACTCGCAGATATGGAGTCGGCAGTGGCAGCCCTACGCACCAAACGCGAAGAACTAGCGGCGCTGGCATAAGCCAGCGTCGTGTCGTGTAACTCCCCTATTCCGAACGCAATTCGCGCGGCATGCTAAAGACGATATTTTCCTCAACGCCCTCGAGCTCTAGCGGTTTTGCACCCGACTCTTGCTCCAACCATTCAACAACCTGTCGCACTAAAATCTCTGGGGCTGAAGCGCCAGCGGTGACACCAAAACGCGACTTCCCCTCGAGCCATGCAGGATCTATCGCGTCAACATTGTCGATTAGATAGGAGTCGCAGCCCAGACGCTCGGCAAGTTCTTTCAAACGATTCGAATTCGAGCTATTCGGCGAACCTACAACGAGCAGCAGGTCGCATTCGAGCGCAAGCTGCTTAACTGCGTCTTGGCGATTCTGAGTGGCGTAACAAATATCTTTTTTACGCGGCCCCTCGATTGTTGGAAACCGCTCGCGCAGCGCATCGATAACAACGGACGTATCGTCCATCGAAAGAGTCGTTTGAGTGACATAGGACAAGTGTTCAGGGCTTCTAACCTCGAGTTTTGCCACGTCCTCAACTGATTCAACCAAGTAAATACGACCACCATTTAAGCCTTCATACTGCCCCATGGTGCCTTCTACTTCAGGGTGATTCTGATGGCCTATTAGAATGCACTCGCGACCTTCTTGACTGAATTTAGAGACCTCTAAATGCACCTTAGTCACGAGCGGACACGTCGCATCAAAAACGCGAAACCCTTTTGCATCGGCTTCAGACTTTACCGCCTGTGAGACACCGTGTGCGCTAAAAATAACAATTGCCTGACGGCCGAGTGAATCCTCAGTGGGAATATCTTCTAGCTCATCAACAAAAATTGCACCGCGCTCACGCAGCGTCTCAACCACAAATTTATTGTGGACGACCTCATGACGAACGTAAATCGGCGCACCATAAATATCTAAAGCTCTATTCACGATATCTATTGCGCGATCGACACCCGCGCAAAATCCTCGCGGATTAGCAAGCCGAATAGTGGGATTCGACACTGTGGTGGTCATAGAGAAATCCTTGTACACAAAACTTTACGAGAGCGACACCGCGGTTGCTCCGGGCGGTATAACTGAGAGCACTTTCGCGCGGAAAACAATCGACTTGCCTGCAAGCGGGTGATTAAAGTCAATTTCGATTGTTGCCTTGTTCAATTTGGTCACGACGCCGGGTAAGTCGCCACCGCCGGGATCTTTAAAAGATACGATAGTGCCAACCTCTGCAGGATTTATTGGGTCTTCGATAAGACTTTTAAATTTGGACACCGGGAAGTTGTGCACATTGCGCGGATTAGATTCGCCGAATGCGTGTTCCGGCGGCAGCGTTACATCCAGCTCGCTGCCGACAGTCAGGCCCAAAAGAGGCTCTTCGAACCCCGGCAGCAAACTACCATCGCCGACATGAAACGTCGCCGGTTTGCCGGCGAAATTAGAATCAACTATATCCCCTGTCGTTAGCGACACCGAGAAATGCAGCGTGACCCTTGAGCCCTCTACGATCGCATTGTCTCCACTCATTTCATCCAGCCTCTTACGTTATACACTGCGCTGTAACGCACCTGCAGTTGACTAAGCACCTCTGTTGGCGCACCGGACAGAATACGCCTGCACACAACGTTTAGGTCGCCGTGGCACATTGCAAGCCGCGCCCGCGTTCGTTAGGCGAAATGTCTGACTTCGCCGTCGCCAGAAATGTTATCAACGCAGCGCTTACAGATAGTTGGATGCGCAGGATCCACGCCGACGTCAGCGGTGTGATGCCAGCAGCGCTCGCATTTTTCTTCACCCGACGCAGAAATTTTAAGCTTGAGCCCATCGAGCTCCGTGCTCGCCGCTTCTGCAGGAGCGGCATCGAGCGTGTGAACCGTCGCACGCGAATTGATCAACACAAAGCGAAGCTCTGAGCTTAGCGATTGAAGCGTAGCGGCAAGGTCTGGCTCGCAGTACAAATCGACTTCGGCGCTCAAATTGGCATTGACCACTTTCGCCGCTCGCTGGACTTCGAGCTCTTTATTCACTGCATTCTTCACATCGATCAGCTTACGCCAGAAGGCATCGCTATGCGTTGACGATTCCGCGAGGCGCTCCACACCATCGCCAAAATCAGAGAGGAATACCGATAGCGGACGATCGCCGGGAATAGCGCACCAGATTTCATCCGCTGTGAAGCTTAAGATTGGCGCGATCATCCGGCTAAGCATCTCGACGACATGGTGCATCGCGGTCTGCGTCGAGCGTCGCGCGAGCCCATCTGACTTGCAGGTGTACTGGCGATCTTTGATGATATCCAAATAGAAACCACCGAGCTCGTTCACGCAGAAATTATGAACGCGCTGATAGATATTGTGGAAATTATAATTGTCGTAGTGATCGACAACTTCCTCTTCGAGTAATTGGCATTGCCGCACTATCCAGTAATCGAGACCGATCATGTCAGCGGGGTCGACACTGTCCGTTGCAGGTTCAAAGCCGTTGAGATTCGACAGCATAAATCGCGCGGTGTTACGAATACGGCGATAGGAGTCTCCGACCCGCTTAAAGATCTCGTCAGAGACAGTCATTTCGCCACGATAGTCTGTCGCGGCGACCCAAAGGCGAAGAATATCGGCGCCTTGGTCTTTGAAAATTTTCTGTGGCGCCACAGTGTTACCAAGTGACTTCGACATTTTGCGGCCATCTGCATCAACAAAAAAGCCGTGGGTAAGCACCTGTTTGTAAGGGGCCGTCCCATTCATCGCGACGGCCGTCTTGAGCGACGATTGGAACCATCCGCGATGCTGGTCCGAGCCTTCGAGATAGAGATCTGCAGGGTATTGCAGCTCACTGCGTTGATCGACGACAGAGAAATGACTCACGCCAGAGTCGAACCACACGTCGAGCGTATCCGTGACCTTTTCGTAAAGCGCCGCATCTTCGGCGCCAAGCAGATCAGCGGCGTCGAGTTCGAACCACGCCTCGATTCCTTTCTTCTCGATTTTGAGAGCCACTTCTTCGATAAGTCTCGGCGTGTCTGGATGTAATTCCTGTGTTTCTTTATTGACGAAAAGCGTGATCGGAACACCCCAGGTACGCTGACGCGAGACGCACCAGTCTGGGCTACCCTTGAGCATCAACTCGATACGCGCCTTGCCCCATTCGGGAATCCATTTCACCCCGGCTGCCGCCGCGAGACTGTCTTCAAGCAAGCCTTTTTCACTCATGCTAATAAACCACTGCGGCGTAGCACGGTAGATCAAAGGCGTTTTTGTTCGCCAGCAGTGCGCGTAGCTGTGTGTAATCGTTTCGCGGCGCACTAGTGCATTCGCTTCGTCTAATTTAGCGATTATTGCCTCATCGACTTTGTAAACGTGCTGACCCGCAAACTCGCCCGCGCCGGTGGTATAGATGCCGTTTTCATCAACGAGATTGAGCGTACCGATGCCGTTGGCGCGACCCACATTGAAATCGTCAACGCCGTGATCTGGCGCCGTATGTACCGCACCGGTTCCGGCATCGGTAGTTACGTGATCACCCAAAATGATCGGCACTTCGCGTTCGACGAAAGGATGTCTGAGTGCCTGCTTATCTAATTCCTCGCCTTTCACACTGCCGAGTGTTTGGAATTCATTACAGCCGTAGCGCGCCATGATGCCTTCGACCATGTCGTTGGCGAGCACTAGAAGCTCCTCGCCCGCGCCCAAATCACAGCGTACAAGCGCATAGTCAAGTTCAGCGTTCAAGCTCACCGCCTGATTTGCTGGCAAAGTCCAAGGCGTTGTTGTCCATATCACAACGCTCAAGTCTTCCTCAGCGCCGTCAGCGCCAAAAACCGCTAGGACACCGGCACGATCAACTACGCGGAAGCGCACATCAATCGCAAACGACTGTTTGTCTTGGTATTCGACCTCAGCTTCAGCGAGCGCCGACGCACCGACGACGCTCCAGTAGACCGGCTTATAGCCTTTCACTAAGTGCCCATTGCCGGCGATCTTTCCGAGGGCACGCACGATATTAGCCTCAGTCGCGAAGTTCATAGTGAGATAGGGGTTTTCCCAATCGCCAAAGATGCCCAAGCGGATGAAATCACGCTTCTGAATCTCTACTTGTTTCGCTGCGTATTCACGGCAGGCTGTGCGGAAGTCGGCATGCGAAATTTTAACGCCCGCCTTGCCTTTCTTCTTTTCAACATTGTGCTCGATAGGCAGGCCATGACAATCCCAGCCAGGAATGTAAGGCGCGTCGAAGCCGCTCATTGACTTTGCTTTAACAACAAAGTCTTTGAGCGATTTGTTAATTGCGTGGCCTAGATGGAGTTCGCCATTCGCATAGGGCGGGCCGTCGTGAAGGATGAATTTTGTTTTACCTATATTCTTGTCGGCGATGCGCTGATAGATATCGAGCTTCTGCCAACGAGCGAGCATTTCTGGTTCCCGCTGCGCGAGGCCGGCTTTCATAGGGAATTCGGTGAATGGCAGGTTAAGCGTTTCTTTTAAGTTGAGGCTGTCTTGATTATTGCTCATGTTTTCACTTCTTGTTGTAGGAGAGCGAAGCTACTACCTCGCTCAGCTCTTTAATTTGCTAGGGAAGAGTTTTTGGATGCCACGTCTAGTCGTGGCTTTCGCTAATAATTAGTTCGCGCACGCGCGCGATATCCTCCTCTAGCTGGCGCTTAAGCGCGTCTACCGAGTCGAACTTCATCTCGTTACGCACCTTCGCGACGAAGATAATTTCTAGTGTTTCGCCGTACAGATCTCCGCGAAAATCGAGCAGATGCGCTTCTAATAATGCACCTCCCTCAGCTTGGACGGTAGGACGGAAGCCTATGTTTACCGCAGCAGGTAAAAGCACTTCGTCCAAGCGCGCATAGCAGGCAAACACGCCCAACAGGGGCATTTTCAAGCGCCGAGGGTCTATATTGCAGGTTGGAAAACCTATTTTCCCGCCAAGCTGTTGCCCCTTTATTACTTCACCTTTTATTGTGTATTTGCGGCCGAGCAGCTGCTCTGCGAGAGCGAAATCGCCTGCCTCGAGGCAGTCCCGCACGTAGGTACTCGAGATACGCTGCCCATTGCGCTCATAGGCCGCGGACTCCAAGACTTCGAAGCCATGCTTAGCACCTTCGCGCTTTAGGAGCGCGAAATCACCTTTCCTTTTATTACCAAATTTAAAATCATCTCCTACGATAAACGCAGCAATGCCTAAACCGTCAACGAGGATGTCGCGAATATACGCCTCAGCACTCAGTTCGCTCAACTGCTTATCGAACCTCAGGACTAGAGCAAAGTCGACGCCAAAGCTTTCGATAAGTGCTAGCTTCTCGTCGATGAGCGAAAGTCGGGCCGGACAGGCACTAGGATCGGAGGTGAAGAATTCTTCAGGGTGCGGCTCGATAACAATCGCGAGCGCCGGAAGATTGAGCGCCTCAGCTTTCTGCTTGAGCTGATCTAAGATCAGCTGATGCCCAAGATGCACACCATCAAACTTGCCGATGGTCGCGACACAGCCCAGCTGGTGCTGTGAAAAGGTATTGGGGTCGTCGATGACGATCATAACTTAAGCTGCGCGTTGGAAACCCCGGAGTATACCCTCTTACGCGGTGTTTTTCCTCCCCTGACAGAGGGTTTTGAGGAGGCAGTGCTGTCCCGATCGCAAGCTAGGCAGCACGCCAGCGGGCCAACCCTCGCGTGAACAATACTCTCGAGATGACCAACAGCCCGATGATGAGAACGCCCTGACCGATAAGGGTGTTCACCACAGAAATAGTTTCTGGGCGCGAGGCGAGAGAATAGAGATTATGGGCAGTGGCAGCCGCAGCAACGAAGACGAGAAGCGACAAAAGAAGCTGCAAGGAGGCGATTAACTTTTGCATGTCGGACAGAGCTCTTTCGAATACAAGAGCACTAGTATACCGGCCGAGGCCGCCTGCGTCATGCGTCAGCGCCCTTACCTTCCCTCTTCAACTGTTATTTAGAATGTTATCTGAGCGCTCTAGCGCCTGTAGCAGGCGCAACGATGCGCTGTTATCCTTTAGCCTCAGCCTCCGGATCGATGCAATGCTCTCTAAACTGTTTCTTACTTTCGGAATAATCCTCTTAGCCGCCTTAATTCTTAAGCGCCGAGCAACCTCTAATTCCGGGTCTCGCCACGCTGAAACAGTTGCCCAAAGCGG
Source organism: Gammaproteobacteria bacterium (assembly GCA_017853205.1). Lineage (GTDB taxonomy): Bacteria > Pseudomonadota > Gammaproteobacteria > Pseudomonadales > Pseudohongiellaceae > UBA9145. The sequence goes on along the minus strand of JAFMKB010000020.1, from coordinate 18,165 downwards.
CGGTTCGGAGCAGAAAATCTCGGAGGTCCGCTTAGCATCCTACCTTTTCCTAACCATTATGCTTGCCCTTGGCGGTGTCGTTTCTGTGCAGAAATGGCGTGACGACCACACCGTCGTGACCGTTAAGCTTTATAGCGCCGGCGAGACTATCCCGACGGAATACCAGGCCTTTAAATTCGAACTCGGCGATCGGAGTTTTACCACAATCGATGGCCTGCAAGTCGTTGTAGCCAATGACGAACGCATGGAATTAAGCGGCCTCGATTAGTAATTGTTATTGATCAATCTCAACGTCTATATCGATCTCGGACAGTTCATCAATGTCGAACTTTCTCGCCAATGCGCCAAGATCTTCAACGCTGATATCGCCAACTATATTAACCAGCACTGTCTCACTTTCCTCCGCGGCCATGATGGCGATGCCATAGATTAGATCTGCGTCATCGGAAAGCCGGAAGTAGATATCTACATGGTTTTCATCCTCTCGCACCCTAACCACTCGCTCCCAGCCCTGTGCGTCCAACTCATCTGCCAAAACCGCCATTGAGCTCGCTATTTCATTAATATCGACATCACTACTTTCAAACACGTTGACGTTGACTCTTAGCAGCTTGGATACAAATGAGGCCGCTTGCTCATCTTCTTGCTTGAGCAGATTGGTCACCATGTTCAGCAGCGGTGTCTTGAGACTTATTTGCACAGTCGGTTCGGCGCCGGCGAAACCCGACAACGCTGAAAAGTCTACGAAGCCTGGATGATCGTTGATCGTAGACTGCCCCTGGGCACTCATGCTCAGGCCGACGGTTATGAGTAACGCGATTAGTAATTGGATACTTCTATTCATTGTCATTACCTCTTCCCGCTGTGCGGCTAGGTTTAGATTTGCGCAGACCCTAAATCGGTCCTGCCTGTCGTTCTTCATTGCCACTAAAACTCGCTCTTCTTAGAGAGCTGTTAACACTCTGCTGCAAGGGCAGCACCACGAAACGCTCACCTATCATCGTCTCTGTTTGTTGACTCACTCTGTTTAAGTAGTCGATTGCGGTATTCAGCTCCTCCAGGGCCATGCGCACCTGTTCAGCATCAAACGCAGCCGGGGTAACCGGCGACCTCTCTGCGACCGAGTTTGACGACGCGTCAGCTACAACTGACTGCGGTAGAGTGCCGCCCCTTGGAGCCATCACAATAGCCACCGCAATCACCAGCGTGCTCACTGCGGCGAATCCTATAGTCAGCGGCAGCCGCTCCCTAAAAATTTGATCAAGCTGCGCAAATAAACCTGCGCGCAGCGGCAGTCGGGTGGTTTCTGGGGGCGTACCCTCATAGTCTTCGACTCGCTGGGTCGAGCTTTGCGCACTTATCGCTAGAAGGTTATCGATAAGGACATCGTTGCAATCGATTTTGGGTAGGTCGAGCACGGATTCATAGAGATTCTGCGCATAGCGGAGCTCGTGCGCGCAGCCAGGACATTCGGCGACGTGTCCGACAAACGCAGCATGCTGATCACCTTCTAGCTCTCCGTCCAAGAATGTGTCTATCTGGAGCTGCATGGCATAGCACTGTGTCTGTTCAGAACTCTTGTTCATTTGCTGTTCCGCCTTAATTTTCTGACTCTCTAAATTCTCTGATTCTTTCATCTCTGTAACAACGTCGCTGGAGGGCTAGATCATCTCTTCAAACCGCATCCGTAGTTGGGGATCAGCGCGCAGCTTACGACGCGCCCTGTGCAGATAAACCTTGACCTGACTCGCATTCATTTCAAGACTCTCTTCAATATCTGCGTAGCTTAGCCCCTGAATATCACGCATCACGAGAATTGACCGAAAAGGGTCGTCTAGCTGCCTTATTGCCTTGGTAAGGCTCGCGGTCAGTTGGTTATTCTCAAGCGCGTCGAACTGGGAGTGTTCAGCCGCTTGCGCCTCTACGTCGACGGCCTCATCTATCGAATCATTTCTGGTCTTGCGACGTCTCACGAAATCGATAATCGCGTTATGGGTCACCCGCAGCAACCAAGACAGCTGCTTATCGGGGTCTATTTTTGGCCAATGCTGCCAGAGTTTAACGAACACCTCTTGCGCGATATCCTCGGCATCGGCAGGCGAGCGCAGGCTATAGCGCGCTAGCGTCACGACTCGTTGACGATGTTTCTCTATCGCTTGCTGGAATTCAATTTGCATATGTTCTTAAAGACGTGGCGGCCTAAAAAAAGTTACATCGGGGAATATAGCAGTAGGGAGGAAAAGTAGAGAATCAGCATTTTCAATGCTTCAGCTAGGGGCTGGCTTATCGAGGTGCCCATTAAGATGAGAGCTGATAAGCCCTGATGGGGAGGGTAAACGCGCACAAAGGCCCCACTGCGGAGGCCTCATTCGTGCGTATTTATCTAGAAGCGGTCTTCTTCAATCCAGTAATTGGTGACTACGCCGTTGGTAAATTCGATCGAAAGCGTCTCTACCCGCTCTTGCTCAACATCGAACGAGAACAGCAGGAAGACACCCACCTCGGTATCTTTCTCAGAGATATTCCGGTATTTCCAGATCTCGGTGCCGTCGGCATAATTCAGCTTAGTCACAGGGTCGCCGAAGGAGCTGCGCACCCAATCTCCATCGCTGAGGCCTAACTTCAACCGCGATACGTCGCTCTCGCTCCATACCTGCTGCACTGAATCTGAGTCGGACTCGACCGTGACTAAGCAGCCATTGAGAAGCAAACCTAAGGTAAAAACTGTTATCGCTCTGATCATAATCGAATCCTCTTTTTTACTGTTTTCAGCTAGTCTGAATTACTGGTGTTCTGGCAATTATAAAGTCGAGCCTCTTACCTATGCGTTTTTGATCGAACTTACCGAGGTGGCTAGGATAGCGACATTGCCTTGGGGTTAACGCAGAGAGCGCGGGAATGTTACAGCTACTCAGACAAGGCTGCGACGTCCGGTCACGACTTCCAACTTCTCATTGAAACAGTAGCGTCAACGGACTGAACCGTTGCTGAACGTACCTCTATTCGCATGCTAAGCTTACCTAATGCCAGCGATACTTTGAGTGATAGAGATCCCCCGCCAATGCCAACAATTCAAAATAAGCGCCCTGCGGTGAGACAAAGCACTCGCCCCCAGATGTCTATGACCCCTCGTCAATCGCGCCTCACCCGGCTCTTCCCGATTCTCGCCTTACTTATAGCTACCGCAGGCGCGCTAAAGCCGGACAGCTTCGTGTCTTCTCAGTTCATGATTGTCCCATTACTTGCCTCGATAATGTTCATGATGGGGCTAACGCTCACCCGGGAGGATGCTGCACGCATCGCACGTGACCCGCGTCCGGTTGCGGTAGGTGTTGCTCTGCAATTTTTGCTAATGCCGATTTTAGCACTGACACTGGCGAAGCTCTTGCAGCTATCTACACCTCTGACCGTGGGGATGGTTCTCGTCGGCAGCTGCGCCGGAGGCACAGCATCTAATGTCATCTGTTTTCTGGCTCGCGGCGACTTAGCGTTATCGGTGAGTATGACTTTTGTGTCTACGCTCGTTGGCGTCGTCGCGACTCCCTTGCTGAGCCAGTTCTATCTGGCAGAACAGGTTGCCGTAGACGAAGTGGCGATGATCAAAAACCTGCTGCAGATCGTGTTTGTCCCTGTCCTGGTTGGCGCAGGTTTTCGAGCCCTGCTACCACGCGTGAGCGCTGCGTTACAGCCGGTGCTACCACTATTATCGGTGATCTGCATTTTGCTCATAATCGGCATTGTGGTTGCGCTGAATGCACCACAGCTTCAGGGAATTGGCCCACTAATAGTCCTAGCAGTAATCCTTCACAACGCCCTGGGCATCGCAGGGGGCTTCACCCTGAGCAGGCTCCTCGGATTCGATCTTACCCAAAGTCAAACCATAGCGATCGAGGTCGGCATGCAGAACTCAGGGCTCGCAGCGGCGCTTTCGCTACAATTTTTCTCCGCAACAGCCGCCCTTCCAGCAGCTATTTTTAGTATCTGGCATAACATTTCTGGCGCGCTGCTCGCGGGACACTGGGGGCGCCAACGTGACTCTTTAAAGTACCTGTTAGCAGATATCAAAGTCAGCGAGATCGATGGAGCTTAGGCCGATACCATGTTACAGTTTTAGCGTTGATAGTCGCCGCAAACGCACCAAAATAGGGCGTTTACGGGAACTTACGCCCGACAACCACAACAAGTGCGACACCTTATTTCGAACTAATCATTTGGCGTTTAGCCCAAGGCAACGCGCCGCAGGAGATCGACGTGAAACTAGTGACAGCGATAGTAAAACCCTTCAAGTCAGACGACGTACGAGAGGCGCTATCCGAAATTGGCATCAGCGGAATGACGCTGACCGAAGTTAAAGGATTTGGTCGTCAAAAGGGGCACACCGAATTGTATCGGGGCGCAGAATACGTAATCGACTTCCTGCCTAAGGCGAAAATCGAAGTTGCCGTCGAGGATGGCATTGTCGATCAAGTCATTGAAGCAATCTGTAAAGCTGCCAACACTGGTCAGATCGGCGACGGAAAAATATTCGTCAGCAACCTTGAGCAAACGATTCGTATACGTACCGGCGAGACCGGTAACGACGCTCTTTAGCCCCCAAAAATAACAAGGCAATGACAGACATGAAAACCTTTCAAAAAATCGCCGCAGCGGCGCTTCTCTTTGCTGCGCCCAGCGCCATTTTCGCGCAGGAAGCAGTTGAATTAAATAGCGCCAATACTGCATGGATTCTCACTGCTACTGCGCTCGTTCTGTTTATGACACTTCCAGGCCTTTCATTATTTTACGGCGGACTTGTGAGGACGAAAAACGTACTGTCAGTTTTAATGCAGTGCTTCGCGATTGCCGCTGTGATTTCAGTGTTATGGCTCATTGCCGGCTACAGCATAGCCTTCGGCCCAGCCGAGTCGGCTTATTGGGGCGGCCTGAGTAAGGCGATGTTCAGCGGCGTCACGGTTGACTCACTTGCAGGCGATATACCTGAAAGTGTCTTTGCCACTTTCCAAATGACCTTCGCGATTATCACCCCCGCGTTAATGGTTGGCGCATTCGTCGAGCGCATCAAGTTTTCATCGATGCTCCTCTTTACGACACTTTGGACACTGCTCGTCTACTTCCCCGTCGCCAACTGGGTATGGGGTGGAGGATGGCTCGGGCAGATGGGGCTCATCGACTTCGCTGGCGGCACCGTTGTCCACGTCACCGCAGGTGTCGGCGCGCTTGTAACTGCGTTATTTTTGGGTCCCCGCACAGGATTTCTCACCGCACCCATGATGCCGCATAATTTGACTATGAGCTTCTCTGGCGCCGGAATGCTGTGGGTTGGCTGGTTCGGGTTTAATGCCGGCAGCGCCCTCGCAGCAGACGGTAGCGCTGGCATGGCGATGTTGGTGACCCATCTCTCGGCGGCAACCGGCGCTGTTACGTGGATGGCGATCGAATGGCTTAAATATGGCAAGCCAAGTGGCCTCGGCGCGATCACAGGCATGGTCGCAGGTCTCGCGACAATCACACCTGCGTCGGGCTCAGTGGGTCCCGCCGCCGCAGTGCTTGTCGGTTTATCCGGTGGCGTAGTCTGCTACTTCTGCACAACATATCTTAAGCAGAAAATGCGCATCGATGATTCCCTAGACGTATTCCCTGTTCACGGTGTCGGAGGCATAGTTGGCACTCTCCTCGCAGGCGTGCTTGTCTCGGATAATCTGGGCATCTTCAGCGGCAATGGGCTGGCAGAGGGAATGACAATTGGCTCACAGCTTTTAGTACAAGCCTTCGGTATCGTCGTCGTTGGCCTCTTTACCTTCGTCCTGACCTTCGGATTGCTTAAGCTCGTCAGCGCGCTCACCGGTGGCATCCGCGTATCAGCTGAGGAAGAGCAGATCGGCCTCGATATCGTCGACCACGACGAGAAGGGCTACTCGATGTAGCTCGTGCTAGTCGCTCTTTCGCAGTGTCGTGATGGCGTAAACCAGTTTGATGCCGTCCAGATCTTCGAAATGGGTCGCGACGAGGCAGGTTGAGCGACCATCCTTAATTAGTTCGCCGCGCAGCTTAAAGCGCGGCCCAAGAACAGGGGCGAAATAATCAATTCGCATATTCACCGTAGCAGACCATTTGAACTGCTGCTGAGAGTCGAATAGCGTGCGCACCGTCCAGATCGAGATCATATCTACATAGGTTCCGGTGAAGCCGCCGAAGAGTTGATCGCGAGGGTTGAGTAAATGGCTGGGCAGGTGCGCTTCCACATCAACGAGTCCCCGTTCTTCGCGTAGAATTTTCCATTCACGCGATTCGAGTAAATCGCCAGCATTGTGTCCTGGCTTCAGAAAAATCGGTCGGTCGTTAACGTCAATCATCTACTTTTCCTGTTCTTCTTATTATTGTCGCTCTTCACGCTGCTAGACTAACCTTCGCTAGGAATCTTTCCTCTGGCCTGCAAACCGCACGGAAATTAGTTTTCGCGCGCCTCCAAGAGCGAATAGATGCGGTTGATTGCGCGTGGATCGACACCCGGCGCGCGTATCTGAGCGAAATTTTCTGAATGATTGGTCATATCCAGCGTCTCGGCAGCCGTGGCGGCATCAATGCCTGCAGCATACATGTCGCTCGCTTTTATCCAGAGATCTCGAAGGTAGGCTTGAAAATCGTGAATAGGCTTGCGTGTCCGCATCACAGGTCCGTGGCCCGGCAGCCAAATCTCGAAGTCTAGTTCTTTCAGGCCATCTAATGTTGCTGGCCATTCATCGACGTGCCCATCGCCCATGTAGGCAATACCGGGCAACATCATGTCGCCGGTGAATACAACCTTTTCGTCGGGCAACCACACCAACACATCCCCGCCGGTATGAGCGCGGCCAAAATGGCGCAACTGAATTTCACGGCTCCCTCCTTCGAGGGTTTGAAACAGCGTCATTTTCGATTCGAGCGTTATATTTGGCGGGGTAGGAACGATTTCCTTTATCGCCTCCATATAGTCCCTTTGAACCTTCGCCTGCTGCAATAGCTGCTCACGACGCGCGCCGCTCGATGCGTCTGCCGCCTGTCGCTCCAAACTACGGACCGTGCCTGGGACGGGATCGGAAAAACTCTTAAACGTAACTTCCTCTAACACATTTCCCGCCTCGCCATTGAGCTTCATGCGAGTGTACTCATGACCGATGATCTCAACGCCGGGCGGAAAACTCTGATTCCCGTGCGCATGATCAAAGTGATAATGGCTGTTTACGAGGTAGCGGACCGGCTTGTCAGTTAGCACTGATAAGGACTCGATTAACGCTCTCGATGCCGCCGCAGTGACATGCGAGTCAACAAGTAGCGTGTCCTCTGACCCCACAAGCACCAGGGCATTGCTCATCGTGTAGACGCTACCACTGCCTGTTGCTAGCCACACACCGTCGGCGACTTCTTCGAAGCGATGCGAAGCAGACTCGCGTATCTCGCCCTGCGCAAGCGCGACGCTTGGTAAGGCACAGGCAACGACCGCTGCGCTCAAACAGCCTAATACATAATTTGTGTAGACTTTCTTGGGCGAAATGTTTCGCAACGCGCAGCGGCTAGACGCCTGTTTATTTCGCTCTCTCATCGCAGTTTCCTCATAGTTTTCTCATAGTTTCCATACAAAATGATGGCAGGCTTTTTCTAAGAGTGAGTAACTTTTCCCGAAGTTAGTCGTCTAGATAGAACGAGGCAGGAAAATAATTCGAGTAGACGTTAGCCCATAGCCCACAGACTGTAAAGCAGTGTTGCCCCTTTGAGAGATCCATCAACGGCCCGAGTCTGCGGCGATGTTGAAACGAATAATTTTTGGCGAATTTCGCCTCTATAAGTTTTTTAGAACAGCATTGAAATCCACATGCCATTGAAATAGTTATATTTTTATTTATTGGCAAAGTACTTGCTTTGCAACTTAACAAGAACGCTGTAATTACTTGGACCGTAGCCGGTCTACTAAATTAAAACTCCACGAAGGAGGAAACCCAATGCCATTTCAGAGTAATCACAATAGACGACTCGCCGCCGCGTCGCTGCTCGCGCTGCTACTCTCAAGTTATTTATTTGCTAATAACAGCCATGCCGAGGAATTTCGAGATATCAGCAAGGTGAACGGGAGTATTCGAGTCGCGGCAAACGAACAGGTTAGCGAGGTCTCGACAGTGAATGGCAGCATAGACATTGGACGAAACGCTCACGCAACCGCTGTCGAGACCGTTAACGGTGGCATAGAAATAGAGGATGATGCAGCTATCGACAGTGCTGAAACCGTCAACGGCGGCATTCGAGTGAGAGAAAACGTCACTGTCCGACGTTCACTCGAAACAATCAATGGGGCTATCCGCATTGGCAATGGCAGCAAGATTGGTGGCAGTGTAGAAACGGTTAACGGGAAAATTTCTCTCAACGATACTCACGTCGGCGACAGTGTTATCACAACCAATGGCGATGTCCTCATTGCCAAAGGCAGCGTGATTGAGGGCGACGTGATTTTCGAGGGCCGTCGCCGCTCCTGGACACGCTGGTTAAACTGGAACAATAAGCCACCCGAGTTAATTATCGACAGTAACGCCGAAGTCAAAGGCGACATCCGGCTCTATCATAAGGTGACGCTCAAGATTGACGAGGACGCCAAAGTTGGAGCCATAAAGCACCACTATCGAGACTAGGCCTTTAGAACTAGAGGTATGCTCTCAGCGCGCTCTCGCAGGAGGTATTTTTGAACCTTGCCTGTCGACGTTTTCTCGATAGGGCCAAAGTCGACCTTTTTCGGAATTTTGAATGCCGCGAGCTCCTCGCGGCAATAGGCAATGAGTTCTTGGGCTGTCATTTCTTGACCGTCTTTGAGACAAACAAAGGCACAGGGTACCTCACCCCATTTCTCATCACTTGCCGCAACCACCGCAGCCTCAAGTATTTTTGGATGGCGAAACAGAACCGATTCAACTTCGAGGGATGAAATATTCTCACCGCCTGAGATAATAATATCTTTCGACCGGTCCTTGATTTGCACATAGCCATCCTCGTGCCAAACGGCTAAATCACCCGAGTGAAACCATCCACCGGCAAACGATGCCTCGGTGGTCTTAGGGTTCTTAAGATAGCCTTTCATGACCAGATTTCCGCGCATAAATATTTCACCCATAGTCATCCCGTCCTTCGGGACGGGGACGAGCGTTTCAGGATCAGCAACCATTAGTTCGTCTTGCAGAGGCGCGCGCACGCCCTGACGTGCCATGAGTTCGGCGCGCGCATCGATCTCCATGTCAGCCCAATTTGACTGCGGTGCACTGACGACACAGGGACCATAAGTCTCTGTGAGGCCATAGACGTGCGTGACATTAAACCCAAGTTTCTCCATCCCAGCGATTACCGCCGCCGGAGGTGCTGCCCCCGCCGTCATCGCATTGATGCCTGAAGGTACGCCGTCGTGCAGTTTGGAATCGGCGTTTAATAGAGTATTGAGGACAACCGGGGCACCGCAAAAATGAGTGACGCCGTGGCACTTAATCAAATCGAATATGACATCTGCGCGCACATGGCGCAGACACACACTGGTACCCGCCACTGCCGCGAGCGTCCAAGGGAAACACCACCCATTGCAATGAAACATAGGCAGGGTCCACAAATAAACGGGCTGCGCCGTCATATTCCAGCACATCGCATTCGAGAGGGCATTTAAGTAGGCGCCTCGATGATGAAAAACAACGCCCTTCGGGTCGCCCGTTGTGCCCGAGGTATAATTGAGCGAGATAGCCTGCCATTCATCTTTTACTTGGAAACATCGGTAGTCAGGATCACCCGTGCGAAGTAACGCTTCGTAATCCGTCTCGCCTAGCAATTCCCCTCCTTCAAAATACGGGTCATCGATATCAATCACACGCGGCTTATCGGTCAGCAACTCCAGCGCTGTCTTGATCGTTGCACTGTATTCGCGGTCCGTAAAAAGCACGCGAACCTCGGCATGTTCCAGAATGAAAGCAATCGCTTTCGCATCGAGCCGCACATTGAGCGCATTGAGTACAGCACCGATCATCGGCACACCAAAATGCGCCTCGAATGTCTCCGGCGTATTGGCACCCATGAAAGCAACAGTGTCGCCCTCGCCTACACCCATTCCATCTAGCGCAGAGGCAAGCAGACAGGCACGCGAATAAGTTTGTGACCAGGTATAGCGAGTATCACCATGTATGATAGAGGTCTGATCTGGGTAAACACTCGCGGCGCGCTCGATAAAATTAAGTGGGGTTAACGGTGCGAAATTCGCTGCGTTTTTATCCAGGCCTTGATTATATTTGTTCATCCCTTTCTCCTCGCCGTCTCTGCGGCCGTTTCTTACTTCGAAAACTATCAGTAGCTTCGCGCTGTGTAGTTGCTACTGAAAATCCATGTCCCCCGCAGTCAGCCACCATTTGCCGTAAAGCAACGCAGCAGGCGGCCCAGGGTTCCAACTATTACAAGGAATCTCGATGCCCAAATCACGAATCTCCGCATTTGGCATATCGAGCTTCTTTACCCAGCCCTTGGTGAGCCAAAGCGCAATCTCACAAGGGCCCTGAGTCGCTGCTTTTTGATCCGAGGACAGAAACATTTCAAGCGCAGCGAGTGCTGGTGGAACCACCTCTAGCGACGCAATGATATCCATCACAAGCCAGGCGTCTTCGCCGCGCTTAATCACGATCAGCGCCATTGCCTTGTTCGTCGAATCGCGCAGCCAATGAAACACATAGCGGGCACTATGTGGGTGCTGCAGATAGCGATAACTTATGTAGTCCCAATCGCGAACGCCGATGATTCCGTCTCGAAAATCTGCTCGCATAGTCTCCCATAACACGTCCACGTCGGCGCGCTGCGATGGATCCTCAGCATCGAAACGAGCGAGCGTCCACTCTGATTCTAGCGTTGCTGATGTTGACTGCAACACTGGAAGCCTGAGTTCGACAAAATCATCGGTTTTCTCATAGAGACCGAGCCGGATAGCAAGTCGCATTGTCTTCTTGTTAGGAAATCCAAATCCCAGAAGATGGTCTACCGTATTGCCTATTTCACGCTCGAGAAAGGTAGCGGCAACTTTAAAGAATAGACTGCCGCGGCCGTATCGCGTGCGCTTCTCTGGCATAACCATCACATCACAGGGCTGAATGGCTAGCGCCTCTCTGCCAAAGTAGCTTATATCACGAGGCGCACCGCCGTAATGAGCGACGATATCACCGTCGGCGCTAGCCCGCGCGACAACGCAGCGCCCTGCCCCAAGTTCATATTTCCAATGCCATAGCTCAGCATCGAATGCATGCCCAAAGCTGCTCTCGAAAAGCGTTGCGACTGCTGCCGGCTCAAAGCTCGATCGATCGCCGTATTCTGCAGCGGCGTATTCGCTATCGAGCCCAGTTGACCTCTGTCCTTTAGTTAGAGAGACAAGCTTAAATGCGCGTTTTCCGGAAGACAGTTCCTTAGCCGCAGTTTCGAATTCTGCGATTACACCATCGAAATTCTGGATATCACGCTGCGGCGTCTCTCTCGCAAGTTGCGCCAATTCATCAACAGAGCGCAATGCGCTGGGAGTATGATCTTCAGCCACGACGGAGAAGTTAAGCCTCTCGGCGAGCTGTAGCAACGAGCTCCAATTCGGCAAGGGAGAATGTTCGACGGCACTGTCATCAAGCAAAAATTCAGCGAAGAAAACCAACCCCCCTCCGGATTTCAAAAGCCGACGTGCACGCGAGAAAAATCCCAATTGATCGATGCTGCGGTAACTGCCCTCGACTAACAGGCAGTCGAAACTTTCGCTGAGGTTCTCACTATTTGTTGTCGATTCGCTTAAGACTTCGACGAAGATGATTTCGATCGAGGGCTGATTTTCTGCCTCAGCCAGGGGCGGCAAGACCACTGGAAAAGATTCCGCGCTAAGGGTTGCGAGGCTAGCGCCTTGAACACCGAGGCGATACTCGATTCCCCCTGCCGGCTCGCAGGCTAGAGCAACACGCTCGGACACTAGTGCAATCAGCTTGCTGCTTAACGCCCCCTGCGCGTCGCCTAGTGACTGCCTGTCGTCGGTAAAAAGTCCATAGTGATATTTGTTTACAGAGCGCTCAACTCCTCCTAAGAGCGCGTCTATCACTTTACGTTTAGCCTCATCAAGCGCCTGGTTTTGCGCCGAGTAGTAGCTAGAGGGACCACGACGCAGCAAAAAATGGCGGCTAACTGAGGCCTGAGAGTGGTCTTCGGTCATAGGGTTATCGATTTCTGTGGCTGCTTTGGGGCGCGGTAAGGATTTGAAAGTGAATATAGCGTGCGAAGACAGAATTGCCTAGGATCGAACCCGCTAAACCCTTAGCTTAACTTAAGTTAGAATAGGAAAAACCGAGTCTGATCACCCAAGCCCCTGGCGAAGGATCAATAGTATGGTAGCGATACACAAGCCGCAGTCTAGTCTTCGCGCGCTCATGGCCCCGCTTGAGGAAAGCGCCTCACCGAATCGCGTTGCGCTTCAGCGACTGCTGCAGCTGCGCGCCTTCGTCACAATCATTGGCCTTTTAGGTCTCGCAATTTTGCTTCCTTTCAGCAGCATCGAGGTGCCACTGGGCGTCGTGCTGGCACTAGTGCTGGGTGTCATCGTAAGTTTATTCATTGGATTTCGGAGACTCCGCTCCACCGGCCCGGTTCTTGCGTTCGAACTGTTAGGCCACTTGCTTGCAGACGTCATCCTGCTCATTTTGCTACTAAGCCAAACGGGGGGTATCAGTAATCCACTTATCTCTTACTTACTAGTGCTACTTGCAGTAAGCGCCACTATCCTCCCCCGCTTTATGGTCCTGAGTTTTGCTGCGGGTAGCATCGCGATCTACACATTTTTCCTCTTGCTAGATCTCAGCTCAGGTCAACAAATGACGATGGGCGCAGAGGGACAAGAGATGACCTTCCAACTTCATTTGGTGGGCATGTGGGTAATTTTTGTAGTCAGCGCCGCGCTCATCACCGCGTTTGTCACGCGTATGGCAGAGGGAATTAGAGTACGCGAGATTAACCTTGCTCACGCTCGAGAGGAGGCCCTACGCAGTGAGCAACTGATCGCCATAGGCACACTTGCAGCAGGTACTGCGCACGCGTTGGGCACGCCACTTTCGACTATGGCTGTTATGCTCGGCGAACTCGACGAAATCGCGATGGAAAATCTGGCAGCTCCAGAAGTGAAAGAGGATATCGGTATTTTACGACAGCAGGTTACCCGCTGTCGTAACTCGCTCACTCAGCTTACGCGGTATTACCACAAAGAGGATGGGGGTGTCCCGCGCAACAGTTTGATCTCAGACTTTGTCGACGATATTCGCGAGTATTTAACCAACATTCATCCGACATCAAAAATCAGATTTGAAATAGCACAAACTGATAGAAAAGAACTTTCTTCAGATCCCAGTGTAAAGCACGCCGTTATCAATATTATTGAAAATGGCATCAAAGCGGCTCGCAGCGAGGTTTGTGTGAGCGCGAAAATAATCGGCGCAGATTCATCAATCCAGCGCGAGTCAGAAATGATCGAACTAATAATCACTGACGATGGTCCGGGCATTCCGGACGAAGTCATGGAGAACCTCGGCGAACCTTTTATCTCCGTTAGAAACCAAGGCATGGGGCTAGGAATTTACCTTGCCAACGCCTCGATTCAGCGACTGGGTGGCACAATCGAAATGAGAAATGTCAGCGGTGGCGCACGTACGCGTATTCTCTTGCCGATAGAGCGCCGTTCGTTAGCTGACTCATTGAGCGCAAGGTCATGATTATGAAGCCTGCTCTCTTACTCGTCGAAGATGACGAGGTGTTTGCAAGGGCGATTGCAAGAGCCCTCGAGCAACGTGGCTATGCCGTTAACCACACGCTAAGTGCAGATGCCGCAGCCCGAGCGATAGCTGAGGGTAATTTCGACTACGCGATTCTCGATCTTAATCTAGGTGGGCATACCTCGCTGTCGTTAATCCAGCCTCTGCGTAAGGCCAATCCCGAGATGCGTATTCTAATGCTGACGGGCTACGCCAGCATCGCAACGGCAGTCGAGGCGATTAAATTGGGTGCCGATGATTACCTCGCCAAACCTGCGGATACCGGCGACATTCTCAATGCCCTGCTCGCAAAAGACCATGAGGCGAAGCCTTCGCAAGTGGAGAAGGCGGAATCAACTCTTGAGCCCATGTCGGTTAGACGGCTCGAATGGGAGCATATTCAGAAAGTATTAGCCGAAAATGACGGCAACGTCTCGGAGACCGCGCGGCAACTTAAAATGCATCGACGCACGCTTCAGCGAAAATTGCAGAAGCGCCCTGTTGCCAGTTAACGCGCGGCAGCATGATAGCAATTCAATCTGCTTGTCTAACGCCGACCCAGTGGCGTTGACATGAGATGACGCCCACCATCGACTATTAATGTTTCACCGGTAACGACCTGTGGGCCCGTCACGAAGTGTAATATCGCCTCGGCAACGGTGTCAGGGCAAGCAGTAACGCCCAAAGGCGCGTCCCGTCTGTTTGCGTCCCTCACGGCTTCATACTGTTTGTCGCCCAGTCCTTCGCGCAGCCAATCGCCTTCTATAAATCCAGGGCATACTGCGTTCATACGTATTTTGGGACCCAGTACACGAGCAAGCGAGAGTGTCATCGTTACCATCGCACCCTTAGACGCCGCGTAGGCAATACTACTGCCAATGCCCGTTACCGCTGCTGTCGACGCAATATTTACTATTGCCCCGCCTTCGTCATTTGCTTCCATGGCGGCGCGAACGGCGCGCGTCATCTGGTAGCAGCCAACGACATTCACGCCGTAAATACGCTGAAAATCTTCAGCATTGAGACCATCAAGATTGTTGTGGTCCACAAATTTAGTAGTGCCCGCGTTGTTAACCAGAATATCGACACGCCCCCATTTATCGATCGCGGCTTTCACCATCGCCTCACAGTCGCTGTCATGAGCCACGCTGCCGCCAAAGCATATTGTTTCGACATCCAGCGCTTCGCAATCTTTCACCACCTGCTCAGCCCCCGCAGAATTGGTATTGTAATTAATCACGACATGGCAGCCGAGGCTGGCAAATAACCGCGCAGTCGCAGCCCCAACGCCACTGCTAGAGCCTGTAATGATTGCTACTTTTCCCTTTAAATCTTTCATTTTCCCAACCTCGTTACGCGTTTATTTTGAGCAGGCCTAGCCGCTGTGAAACATCTCGAGAGAAATTAGCATGCCACAACTGTTTTGCCGAGCCACATTCCCCTGCTTCTGCTTGCGTTAAAGCGTTGCATTGCTTCTAGATAGGGTTACAATACGTAACACTTTGCCTAAGTAAGCCGTCCCAACTTGGGCGTAAACCATGTGATACTGCGCCGCAGTTCATATCCTCGGCCTATGTTTTATCAAGGAGTTCATCTGGCTTTCAAAGCAAGTCGTAGTAGTTGTTAAGTTATCACTGTGAACTTTTCAACCGTTAAGCCTGCGGCAAGGTGACAAGATCAACAATCTAGCAATCGGAGGCTGGTTTGAAAAAGCAGCAACTAGTAGCAATCGTAATATTTCTCGCTGTCGTCGCATGGATGATTATCCCTCGCGAACCAGTCGGTACTTCCGTTGAAGCAGGACCTGCGGTTGTCGTGAGCGCCGCCCCCGAAGGCAGCAACGTTGGCGAAAGTATCGAAACGCCTCTCGTGCGCACGCTGACGGTGAATGAGCAAGACTATACGCAACAGATTCGGATACGCGGCCGAACACAGGCGTACCGTCATGTGATGGTTAGAGCAGAGGAGTCTGGGAAATTAGTTAGCGAGCCGATCGCACGTGGCACACGCGTTTCTAAAGGCGAGGTTCTTTGTGAACTCGCCATCGATGCCCGAGACGCTAACTTAAACGAGTCTCTCAGCCGTCTCGAGCAGGCGCAGTTCGAATACAGCGCCTCACTAGACCTGCAAAAACGCGGCCTGCAATCAGATGTAATCGTGGCACAGCAGAAAGCAGCGGTCGCCGCCGCTGAAGCCGCGGTAACTAGAGCCGAGCTAGCGCTCTCTCGCACGAAAATTCTCGCGCCCTTTGATGGGGTAGTAGAGACCCGTACTGTTGAATTAGGTGATCTTCTCAGCGTCGGCACTGTCTGCGCCTCAGTACTCGACGACAGCCCTATGCTTTTGGTCGGCCTCGTGCCAGAGCAAAACATTACAGCTCTCGCCGTTGGTTCGCAGGTCGAAGCAGAGTTAGGCACCGGCATGCGGGTAACCGGGCATGTCTCTTACCTCGCGCGCGCCGCTGACACCAGTTCGCGAAGCTATCGAATTGAGGTCGAGGTAGATAACAGCAACACCGACATCCGCGAAGGCATTACGGCCGAACTTCTGGTCGATGCGCAAGACCTGCGTGCTCACCAGATCCCCTCGTCAGCACTCACGCTCGACGATACAGGCGAAATTGGCGTCAAGATTCTCGATCGCAATAACGTGGTTCAGTTCCAGCGCGTCACTATTATTGGCGACAGCAGCAATCAACTGAATTCCGGCGTGTGGGTAACTGGGCTAAGCGGCACTGCGACTCTCGTCACAATAGGCCAAGAAATTGTGTTCCCGGGGCAGCGCGTCGATAGCACAACAGTCTTTTAGCAAAGGCAAAGCCAGACTAGCGAGAATTAACTAGAGAGCACCAACACACTAGCAATGAACTCTGGACGGACTAGATGAAAAATTATATCGACACGGCTGTATCACGCTCGCGCACGACGCTGAGCATCTTTGTAGCGGTCATGTTAACCGGCTTCGGCTCTTATCTCTCGATTCCGGTCGAGTTAAACCCCGATGTCGAAGTACCGATAATCATCACCACGATTATTCACGAAGGAATATCACCGGAGGACGCGGAACGGCTGCTCGCGAAACCAACTGAAGTTGAGCTAAAATCACTCGACGGCATTACTCAGATCAGCTCATTCTCGAGCGAAAATGCCGCAACGATCATTACAGAATTCGATATCTCGTTCGAATCTAAAACAGCCCTCAGCGATGTCCGCGAGGCGGTCAACAGAGCGAAAGCAAAGTTCCCAGCCAACACCGAAGAACCACTGATGCAGGAAGTCTCAGCAGCGGGCCTGCCTGTCGTTCAGATCGCTATCGGTGGCGAAGGCGTACCTGAGCGCGTATTGCTACGTGTCGCTGAGCAGCTTCAGCGTGAAATCGAGATTTTACCGCCAATCCTCGAAGCGGTGATGGTGGGTAATCGCGAAGAACTGCTCGAAGCCGAAATTGATCCGGGGAAACTCGAAACCTATGGGATTCCTAATAGCGCGATCGTTAACTCGGTAATGAGTAACAACCGGCTAATTCCAGCCGGCCAAGTTGATACTGGCCAAGGCAGCTTCTCCGTTAAAGTGCCCGGCCTTATCGAAAATGCCGAAGACCTATTTAATCTACCGCTTGCATCAACGGATCTCGGCGTATTGACAGTATCTGATATCGCGGAAGTGCGACGCACATTTAAAGATGCAACGCGCTACTCCTACTCGAACGGCTCTGCATCTATCTCGCTCAACGTTAATAAACGAAAGGGTGCGAATCTTGTCGAGTCGATGGAACAGATAGACGCAGTGGTCGAGCGCATACGCCCCACTCTTCCACCGTCGGTTACGCTGTCTTACATCAATAACACGGCGCCACTTGTACTAGAGCAAAACCTTGGACTTCAAGGTAACATGGCGACTGCGATGGTTCTCGTCCTCATCGTCGTTATTGCCTCGGTCGGCGTTCGCTCGGGTCTTATCGTCACGCTTGCTGTTCCTTTCTCCTTCTTCTTTGCCTTCATAATTATAAGTCTTCTTGGCTTCACCTATAACTTCATGGTGATCTTCGGCCTGCTCCTTGGGCTTGGCATGCTCATCGATGGCGCGATCGTTATGGTCGAATATGCCGACAGAAAAATGGCCGAAGGTCTAAACAGCCTTGATGCATATAAGGCTGCTGTCGATCGCATGTTTTGGCCGATCATGGCATCAACTGCAACAACACTCGCCGCATTCCTGCCAATCATGTTCTGGCCTGGCGTTTCTGGTCAGTTTATGAGCTACCTGCCAATCACAGTTTTCGCCGTGTTGATTGGGTCACTGTTTTACGCGCTCCTCTTCGCACCGACGATAGGTGCGCTTATAGGCCAAGGATCAGCTGCGGC
>JAFMKB010000019.1 GCA_017853205.1 Gammaproteobacteria bacterium | reverse complement strand
AGGGGAGTTTTGGCGACTTCTTCTGGTTGTCGGATTTCTTGGTTCATTTACGACATTTTCCGCATTCTCCCTAGAGACGCTTCTGTTACTGCAACAGGGCAATTACAATATCGCTATGGCGTACGCAGCCGGCAGTGTAACACTCTGTCTTGGCGCGGCTTTCGCCGGTATGCAGTTAGCGAAGGTTTTCGCGTAGCTGAACGACTTTTTCTTTCCCTATAGGAAAACACGATGTTAGATCCAAAGCGCCTCCGCTCCGAAATCGAGGAGTTGGCTACGCAGCTCACAAAGAAAAAATTTGTCTTGGATGTGCAGCTTTTGGAGTCTGTCGACTCGAAGCGCAAGACCCTGCAGCTCGAGACTGAGTCTTTGCAGAATGAGCGTAAAATACGTTCTAAATTAATTGGACAGGCGAAGGCCAAAGGCGAAGACGCGACAGAGATTCTCGCCTCTATGGAAACCATTAATGCAGAGCTAGAAGCCAAGAAAACAGCGCTTTCAACACTGCAAGAAGAATACGCTGCCTACGCGATGGGCATTCCCAACGTGCCAGATGTCTCTGTTCCTGAGGGACTGGACGAGAGTGCCAATCTTGAGATCAGCAAATGGGGCACTCCTCGCGTATTTGATTTTGAGATTCGCGATCATGCCGATCTCGGCGAAGCCTTAGATGAAGGGTTAGATTTTGAAACCGCGGCGAAATTAACGGGTTCGCGGTTTGTTGTAATGCAGGGGCGCACCGCACGTCTGCACCGAGCCCTCGCCCAATTTATGCTAGATCAGCACACTTTGAATAACGGGTATACAGAGGTAAATGTCCCTTTTATCGTGAATGCCGAATCGTTGCAGGGCACTGGGCAGTTACCTAAATTTGAAGCAGACCTATTTAAGCTCCGTGCAGACCAAGAATATTATCTAATTCCTACCGCCGAGGTCCCTGTCACGAATATCGTGCGCGACACTATACTCGACGCGTCGCAGCTACCTCTCAAGCTTGCCTGTCACACACCCTGTTTCCGATCAGAGGCGGGCAGCTATGGGCGTGATACCAAAGGCATGATTCGTCAGCATCAGTTCGAAAAAGTGGAGTTAGTTCAGATCGTCGAACCCTCTCAGTCGGATGCCGCTTTAGAGGCCTTAACGGGGCATGCAGAGGGAATTCTGCAGGCGTTAGAGCTTCCCTATAGAAAAGTGGCGCTCTGTGGTGGTGATCTAGGATTTTCAGCATCGAAAACCTATGATTTAGAAGTCTGGTTACCGTCGCAAAATACTTATCGAGAAATCTCTTCCTGTTCATCATTTACCGACTTCCAAGCGCGTCGGTTACAGGCGCGTTGGCGCAACCCTGCTACCGGTAAACCTGAGTTGGTGCATACGATAAATGGCTCTGGGTTGGCGGTAGGGCGAACGCTTGTTGCTGTGATGGAAAACTATCAGCAAGAAGACGGCAGTATTAGAATTCCTACGGTGCTTGAAACTTATCTACCGGGCGTCGAGAGTCTTGTTTAGTGGAGCGACTGCCGCTGTTTCTCGATGTTAAGGGTAAACGCTGCGTAGTTGTGGGAGGCGGGGAAGTTGCTTTGCGTAAAGCAACGCTTCTGGCTCGAGCCGGGGCGAAACTTCACGT
The DNA here is from genome assembly GCA_017853205.1 of Gammaproteobacteria bacterium. Lineage (GTDB taxonomy): Bacteria > Pseudomonadota > Gammaproteobacteria > Pseudomonadales > Pseudohongiellaceae > UBA9145. The sequence goes on along the minus strand of JAFMKB010000019.1, from coordinate 40,640 downwards.
AGTCGCTCCCAAGCTAGATGACGAGATGGCGTCTTTGTGCAAGCGCGAAGGGGCGCTTGTTTGCCCGACTGAGTTTCAACCTTGCTGCCTCGCTTCGGCAACGCTCGTCATTGCGGCAACCGATTCCCTCAATGTGAACAAGGCAGTGAGTGATGCTGCAAAGGCGCTATCAATTCCAGTTAACGTCGTCGATCAGCCGGCTCTTTGCACCTTCATCGTACCGGCAATCGTTGATCGCAGTCCGATTCTCGTTGCTATTTCGAGCGGAGGCGCCTCGCCAATACTTGCCAGATCTATTAAGCGGCTTATCGAAACGCTTTTGCCTGCGCGCGTCGATAGGCTTGCTTTGCTTCTCCGGCAATTACGAGATGCAATCAGGGGGAAAATTCGCGGCTTTGAGGACCGGACTCGATTCTGGGAGAAAATACTCGAAGGTGACATTCCAGAGCTCGTTTATGCGGGCAAAGAGGATGAGGCAAGAAAGCGGATACTGGACGAAGCAGAGAGGGCATCTGCCGCGCGAGGAGAGGTGTATCTCGTGGGAGCAGGACCGGGTGATCCGGAGCTTTTAACGCTTAAAGCCCTCAGGCTTATGCACAAAGCAGATGTGGTGCTGTTTGATAGATTAGTAAGCGAATCTATCTTGTTAAAATTAAGACCCGATGCGGATAAAATTTTCGTCGGCAAGCAAAAATCAAATCATTCGGTTCCTCAAGAATCGATTAACGAAATGCTTGTACGCTTGGCACGTGAGGGTAAAAAAGTTTTGCGGCTAAAAGGCGGCGATCCTTTTATCTTTGGCCGAGGTGGTGAAGAGATTGAGTCTCTCGCGGCAGCGGGAATTGATTTTCAGGTTGTGCCTGGAATTACCGCAGCCTCCGGTTGTGCAACCTATGCGGGGATTCCCTTGACGCACAGGGACTACTCGCAGTCTGTGCGCTTTCTGACAGGGCATATTAGAGAGGGAGGCGTGCCACTGGATTGGGCCATGCTCGCAGGCGAACAGCAAACGCTTGCGTTCTACATGGGGCTCAGTGGTCTTCAAATAATCTGTGATGAACTACTTGCCCACGGAATGGATCCATTTATGCCAGTTGCTGTCATCGAGCAGGGGACTACCCGGAAGCAAAAGGTCAGCGTTGCCAACCTTGTTTCGATCCGTGAGCAAATTCTTGTTGACGAAATTAAACCCCCGACGCTGATTATTGTCGGTCGTGTGGTGTCGTTACGCGAAAAGCTTGATTGGTTTGGCGCTGTCTAGGATTTAGAGACAATTCTCAGGTCTGGGTAGCCCCGCAACCTTTGCGGCAGTTTTAGCAGGACTACCACCAAATAAGCCCATTAAATACCGGCTTTGTCCTTTGTCAGCGCCGAACTCTCTCCTAACGAGACTTACGAGAGCGCGGTTAGCTGGTGCAATTTGGTGGGATTGATAGAACGCGCGAAGGAGATATATCACCTCCCATTGTGCCTCTTCGAGTTTTATATTTTCATTCTCGGCGAGATACACGGCTACTGACTCATCCCAGTCGGAAAGGTGTTTGAGAAACCCCTCCGCGTCAAGACTGAGGTTTCGCTCTGGAAACTTAGCGTGCGAGGCATCTTTGGCTGTGGGACTAGTCATGCTTAATACCAGCTTACACACCGCGGCAGTCGAGCGCTAAGCGCGACAAATCCACGCGTGTCTACGGTCTGCATGCCCTCGAGTAAATCGATACCGCGGGCAGCGAGATCTTCTTTCAAAAAGTAGCATTCTAGCTGTCTGAATTTTTGGGCAAATGAAGCTGCAGGTGAGCATTCAGTGCGCGCAAAATAGACACCGTCCTCGATAAAAATAAGCACATCTTCATCGTCTACGAGGGCATTCAACTCCGCAACGCTCACTGACGAAGGGGCTTTCGCAATAATGTGAAGACTACTCATGATCATCCTTACTCAGTTCATGCGCTTACAGTCTATAGATTGATGACATACGTGGACTCGGCTATTAACTTCTTGAGCGCGCAATCTTCGATTAAATTCGCGCTGCAGACGAGATGGCTCTCAGTAAGTCCTCGGTTGAGTAGAGACCCTCGATGCACAAAGACCTCATTTATTCCGTAGAGCTCGAGGGTTTCAAGTGCCGCGCCCTGGGGCTTGCTAGAAATCTCTATAGGGTTTTGTCCTGCGACTAGCTGAAATACCCCGTCTCCGATAAAAATGTAGTTAAGCGGTTGTTCGAATACCGCTGCGGCGAAGGCGATATCTAAAGTTCGCCTTGCGCCGTCGCTGCCATAAGGCGCGCGCCTGGCGATAAGACTTATACTCTTCTTGTTTGGCATATTGTTATCCAAAACTCAGCATCCTATCGGAGTTGCTCAGGGCTTCGATTAACTGCCCGAGACCGCCAATCTCACTGCTCGTGTAGCAGCTAGCCGCGTAAAGTTCGTGTCGCTGTGCTTCCGCAGTATCGACAATACCGCGGCGTATTGCCGATGACACACAGACAACAGAAGATAAACCGTTTGCTTCAATCAACGCATGCCACGCGGCTGGAATATTTATTTCGTCCTGCGGCATTACAGAGAGACTCGATGCGTTCAGTACGCCGTCGCCATAGAAAAAGAGTCGTTCGATGTTATGGCCCATCTGCAAAAGTGACTCAGCGAACCGCAGCGCCGTTTTAGCCCCTTGGCTTGATTGCGGCGCAGCGTTGATAAGCAGCGTATAGCGCAGTGCGCCCGAGGCTTTAGGAGTGTTAGCAAGGAAAGTCATGGCGTAGAGTGTAGCCGTTGATGAGCGACTAGGGAAATAGACGCTAACAATCGATTGCTTAGGGGGAATAATCTGGGACCCGAGGAGGGTCCCAGATTAATTTGAGCTAGCAGCGCTCGCTATTCGCGGCCTGTAAGTGCGGCTATAAGATTGAGTAGGTGAATGAATAAGTTGAAAATACTGAGATAGAGACTGATCGTCGCCATGATGTAGTTTCGTTCGCCTCCGTTCACAATGCGACTTGTGTCGTACAAGATGAACCCAGACATCAGCATGATCACCGCGCCCGATATTGCCAAGCTCATAGCAGGAATTTGCAAGAAAATATTGGCTATCATCGCAACAAGCATGACCATCATGCCGGTGGCGAGAAATCCACCAAGGAAATTAAAATTTCTGCCCGTGGTTAAGGCATAACCTGACAAAGACAAGAAAATCAGACCCGTACCGCCAAGCGCTTGCGCAATTATTGCGGCGCCGTTTGAATAGACTGCGAGATAGGCTGACAGCGTGGGGCCAAGTCCGCCGCCCATGAGGCCCGCAAAAACAAAGACTGCCAAGATGCCTTTGCTCGATTCGGCGGTTGCTCTCACGACAAATGACATGACAAAGCCGCCGATGATCATGAGTAGACCAGCGCCTTGACCAAACCCCAGCGCCATGGTGGCGACAGCACATAGGGCGCTAAAGAAAAGCGTCATAGAAAGTAGGGTATAGGTATTACGAACGACTTTGTTTACCGAGGCGGCCTGCTGGTCGGCTCGACTAACGTTTAGATTAAGTTCATTCATAGTGGTATTCCTGTAGTTGGTGCTTTGTGGACATTCCTAAAGAAAGTACGAGGATTACGACAATGCAGTCTTACCTGAATATCGACATCCTTGCTAATGTTTATAGAGTCAGTTTAGCAGAGTTTCAAGCAGAAAAGTCGCTATTGCCACGATTCGCTATTTGACTGCGTGTCATTTTGTAGTAGTATTTGCGCCGTGCTGCGGAGGGGTGGCAGAGTGGTTGAATGCACTGGTCTTGAAAACCAGCGAAGGTGAAAGCCTTCCGAGAGTTCGAATCTCTCCTCCTCCGCCACTTTTTCGAAATTTGACTTATTGTTACCGCCTCTACGTTAGCTTTAGCGTGAGTCTGATCTGATAGTAAACGTCCCCTTCGGCTGCCTTTAACTCCTCCTCTGAGACAGAATTACTAGTCCGAGTACTCGTTCGACTCTTTTACGCCCCATAACAAAATAACCTAAAGGGGGTGATTCCCCACCGTTTCTTATTAGGGTTTGAGTCTAGTATCTCGCGCTTAGATCCCCACCGCTCAGGTTGATAAAGTCTGCGAGGATCCGGCCGCTTTCAAGGAGGAGGGGGTCGGTTTCCTCTGGCTCCTCGGCGTCCTCATCGACGTCAGTTTCTGTAACAGTGTTTGCAGACGCGCTCGGCTCGGAGGGCTCTTTTATCCCAATTTCTGTGTTCTCTGCTGATTCTTCAGAAGATGAAGAATCTGAATCTTCTGCGTTAGCGACCTCATCTCTATAAAGATCGTCTTCCTCGACCCATTCTTTTAGCTCTAGGCCTTTTAATTGACGCCTAAGGTTTTCGGCATCAAATTCGATCCGACGGGTTTGCTCGCGATCTGCTTTGACGACTTCTTCGTTGAGCGGAAGCATTTCGCGTTCGCGCAACTGCCTTGTTCTTTCAATTTGATCGATCATGTATTGAAAGTCGGGAGATTCGGCAGCCCGCGCCTCGTGGAGTTCACGCAGCTTTGGCAAGAAGGCTTGAACAGGGAAGTAGGTTCTAAATTCTACAGGTCTTACCGTATCCCAAGGCAGGGCGCCGTCCAAACTACTCTCACCGATGTCATCGTAGGCGTCATAGAAATCAGGGAAGGTGATGTCGGGAAGCACACCGCGGTGCTGTGTGCTTTCTCCTGAAATCCGGTAAAACTTGGATCGAGTGAGTTTTACTTGGCCGAAGGACATGGGAATTATTTCCTGTACCGTGCCTTTGCCAAAAGTCTGCCCGCCAAGCACTATTCCTCGCTGATAGTCTTGTATTGCGCCAGCGAAAATTTCCGACGCCGAGGCGCTTGTACGATTGACGAGAACAGCAAGCGGTCCATCGTAGACGACCCCCGGGTCGCTATCGCCGAACGAGCGAGTAAAGCCATTGCGTAGACCAGAATAGCGGATCTGCACGGTAGGACCGGTATCGATGAAAAGGCCAACAAGTTGATTTGCTTCGCTCAAACTGCCGCCGCCATCGTTGCGAAGATCGACGACCACGGCGTCGACAGACTCTTCTTTCAACTCTTCTAGCAGTTTACGTACGTCTCTAGTCGAGCTTTTAAAGTCCTCGTCGCCGCGCGCTGCGGCTTCAAAATCGAAGTAGAAAGTAGGAAGTTTGATAACGCCAATCTTGTAATCCTGATCGGCATAACTTAGTTCTATCACCTCTTTCTTCGCTGACTGATCCTCGAGTTTTACCGTGTCTCGAGTGATACTGATGGTCCTCGCGCTGCTCTCAGAGACCGCATCGACGGGAATGACGGTCAGCCGAACTACAGTGTCTTTTTCTCCGCGGATTTGAGCAACGACGTCATCGAGACGCATTCCCACAACATCCTGAATTTCGCCGTCTATGCCCTGACCGATTCCTATGATTCTGTCGCCTTCCTGCAGTTCATTAGCACGCTCTGCTGGACCACCCTTAATAAGCTCAACGACTTTGGTGTATTCGTCTTCTGTAGTGAGCTGAGCGCCTATACCTTGTAACGAGAGTGAAAGCCCCATGTTGAAGTTTTCAGAATCCCTCGGAGAGAAATAAGAGGTGTGAGGATCTACCGTCGCGGCGACGTTTGAAAGATAAGCTTGGAATACATCCTTGCCATTGGTCTTTAATACTTGGCTGAGCTGATTACGATAGCGCTTGCTGAGCTTTTCAACTATTTCTTCTTCGCTATCGCCCGTGAGTCTAAGGCTTAGAACACTGTTCTTGATTCGCTTGCGCCATATTTCATTGAGTTCCTCTTCGTTCGCCGCGAATGGCTCATCTTCTCTGTCTAGCAACAAGTATTCGTCTACCGTGAAGTCCATTTCTGGTACAGCGTTTTCGATTCGATTAACTGCATATATCAGTCTTTCAATAACTCGCTTGTGATAGAGGTTATAGATTTCAAATCCGGGCTCTACATTTCCGGCGGAAAGGCTGTTGTCAAGTGTGTAGCGATAGCGAGCGATCTTTTGAACGTCTTCGGCGAGAAAATAGAGTTTGGACCCATCGAGTGCATCTAGATACTTGTCAAATAGCAATGATGAAAAATTATCGTCGATCTCGATCGAGGCGTAGTGTTTGGTTTCGAGTTGTTCGAGCAATTCGATTGCAGTCTCGCCATAAACTGGCTCACTCACGAGTGCGCTAAAGAGCGACTCAGCATCGAGTGGTGAGTTGGATTCTGAGACTTCAGAGGTCGCAACCTGTGCGAATCCAATGACGCCAAAACCAAGCGCTAAAAGTGTTCGTGAGAAATTAGTCATGATTCTCCAATTCTTCTGAATATCTATCGAGTCGCTAGCTATTCGCTGCACCGCTACCTAGTTTAAAACATTGCGCACCGTCTAGAAGCCGGTGTCAACTTCGTTTCCAGGTGTCGCTTCACGCGCTCAAAGTTGAATACGCTCCAACCAGGTCTGTGGCTCAATACCAAGAATATTGTTACCCAGAACCTGAATCTCAAGACTAGAGGAAATTGAAGGAATTTAGAAGAGAGCAGTGAGTGTTGCCCTTTTCCGGACAGAATTGGCAAGGGTGATGTTTTGGTGTGATAGCTGAGTATTACTTGATCGCTTTGGAGCGGGCTGACGCGTGCCTCTCGGCTCTCTCGACGTCAATATACCGATCAGTAATCGCACTCGATCCATGGCCGGCATCGTCGCGCACGTGTTCGCGGGGGCGGTGCTTTACATCCTCTGATATTCCCGTGTGCCTAAGCCAGTGGACTGTGGCGTCGGCAAGTCGCTCGGCGTCGTCAACAAAGCCATCACGGCGCATTGCTGCCGCAGCGCTATCGAAGCACCGCTGTACGATCGCTCTGATCTGTCGCGTGCTGCTAATCCCACCTTTGCCGCGGGTTTTATGGATTAGCGGGGTCGAATCGCCCGTGGAGGGAAGCGCTGAGAGGCCCCGAGATAGTCTGTAGCGCTTTAGAGCCTCGAGCATGGCATCGCTAACAGAGACCTCTCGCTCTTTATTCCCTTTGCCGACAGTCAGAAACCACCAGTTACCGTCGGTATCGGGCTGGAAGTGCCCCATCTGAGGCTCCCAGCGAGGGGTGACTACCAGTTCGGAAATACGTAAATACATGGCGAAAAGCGCCTGCATGATAAACAGCGAACGTTCGTGCACCACGGGGTCTTCGGCAGCCATTTTTTCAGCGCAGCTGATCGTGTAGTCCCACTGCAAAGGGGAGAGGCGCCTTATTTTGCTTGAACCTTGGTGTTTACGTATGAATTTGCTTTTCTGCCGCAGCTGAGCGATTGGATTCGATTTAATATATTCCTCTTGTATCAGATAGTTAAAGAAACTACTTAATACTCCAAGTAAAGACTGCAGCGAGGACTGGGAGAGGGCATACTCGCCTCCATTACTCACCGTCGAACTGGTATATGGACGCCACTTCGGGTTTGCCTTGCGTACGCCTGACTCTATGATGAAGCGTGATTCATTACTTGCGGAGATCCATGTTGCGGGTGGGGAACGAGAGAAGTCTATAAACTCCTCAATCTGATTACGATCAATGGCTGTTATCGATCGTCGCTTGACCACCCAGCACCAGTGTAAAAAGTGTTCAATTTCGCGTCTATAGGTGTTGAATGTGTCAGGGCTGCCTCGATAGCTGTAAATAAATTCGCTGGCAAACTGGTAATCTTCTACAGCGTTTTCTGGAGAATCAGCGTACAGATGGCTTACAGAGCCCACTCTGTTCTTAAACGGGTTCTCCATAGCTTCGAGTGTGTCGAAAAAAGCAGGAGGGCATGGAAGTGCTTTAGCCATAGTCTGTGTCATGTGAGTGGGTTTGATCCTTAGCTAAACTGCTATAGGACCTAATAGCTATCGTGTTCTGGGTAGCTTTCTAAAGGGTTTCTCTAGAAACCCTGCGGTAGTGCATCATGAAGACAGGTTAGAGGTCAGGAGTCAGTAGCTAATATACTAATTCCGGTAATCTTTATTACCGGAATTAGTATTGTAAAGTGTATTTGCCGCATTCTTCAAGCCATTTAAGATAAACGTAAACAATTTACACTCGATTATTCATAATCGATGCACAATTGAGGCGCGAATAAGGATGCGATCACCTAATGCAGAATGATTTATTTGATGGGCCAAGCAGCTCGGAAGCTGACACCCTTGTATTGTCAGAGCTAGTGCGCGAGATCTCATCCACGCCAGCAAGCGTTATTCACGCTTTGGGGAAAGATCTGATTATCGAATATCCGCACGCATTCGACGCGTCGTTATCTTTAAAGGTTTTCGACGCGATCGATTTAACGACTCCATGGCGACAGGATGAAATCCGCATCGCGGGCCGAACAATTCCTGTCCCTCGACTTCAGTGTTGGATGGGCGACGAACATTGTCGTTATGCCTATTCTAATATTTCTCTCCAACCTGTGCCTTGGACGCAGGAGATGGCTAGTATTCGCGATTTTGTTAACAAAGTTTCCGGCACCGACTTTAACTGCGTGCTGATCAACAAATACCGATCGGGCGAAGACAGTGTGTCCTGGCACGCCGACGACGAGCCAGAGTTAGGCCCCTCGCCGCGAATAGCGTCATTAAGTTTAGGAGCTACGCGTCGATTTCAATTGAAGCGCAAACCGTCACTAGGGCTACGAGATACCGAACTCAGCGAAAGAGTTGTGATGAACTTGCGTAGCGGCAGCTTACTTATTATGGAACCAGGCGTTCAAGAAAATTGGGTGCATCAGATCGCCAAGACTAAGGTTGCAGTGGGAGTTCGCATAAATCTTACGTTTAGAGTGATAGAAGGCGCTGTAAGTGGGAACAGCTAAGGTGGATCAGTTTGATATTGTCATTGTTGGCGGCGGTGTCATAGGGCTGGCAGTCGCCTATCAGCTTTCGAGGAATCCTGCGTATGCAAATAAAAATATAGTTATCCTCGAGCGTGAAAAAAACTTTGGAATGCAGACGAGCAGCCGTAATAGTGAAGTCATCCATGCAGGTATTTATTACGCCACCGAGAGTTTAAAAGCGGAACTTTGTTTAAAGGGACGGGAGTTGTTGTACGACTACTGCCTACGCTTCGAGATTCCGCATGCAAGGATAGGTAAGCTCATAGTCGCGCAGTCTGGCCAAGAATCGACGCTTGAGGCGCTCGAGAAAAAAGCAATAGAAAACGGTGTGAACAATCTCACGACGATTGATCATGCGTTGCTTAAACGAATAGAGCCAGCATTAGCGGCGAGTTCTGCCCTCTTCTCTCCCTCGACAGGTATTGTCGATAGCCATTCGTATATGCAAAGCCTACTTACAAATGCAGAACAACAGGGCGTCATTTTTTCTCGTTCTACTAGTGTTGAATCGATCAAGCTAGAGGATCAGGGCTTTCGCTTGTCTACTATTATCGACGATGGTCGTTTGAGACAGCCTTACGCGCTGAGAACTAAGATTCTAATCAATTGCGCAGGTCTAGGCGCTCTGAACTTGGCCGCTATGGTTTTTGACGAACTCGAAATCGCCGATTCGAGACTACAGTGGAGCCATGCACTCCCAGAACAGCTTTTTAGCAAAGGCAGTTATTTCGATTACACGGGTAGAAATCCATTCACGCACCTCATTTATCCACTGCCAGACAGTGAGAAAGACGCGCTCGGGATTCATGCCACGATAGATTTGAGCGGCGCGCTAAGATTTGGACCAGATGCTGAGTGGTATGAGCACATTGATTATTCTGTAGACCCAACTAAGGCGGTTGTTTTCGCTCGGTCTGTGCAGCAGTATTTTCCGACTCTCGATCCATTTAAGTTAAAGCCCGGCTATGCCGGTATACGAACGAAGTTAAAAACAGAAGGAACACCTTCCGACTTTGTCATTCGAAACGAAGATGAGGCAGGTTTACCCCATTTAATCAATTTGTTTGGAATCGATTCCCCCGGGCTAACTTCGAGCCTAGCCATAGCTGGTCGCGTAGAATCCTTGCTCGCCGAAACTACTTGAGTGCTCGACTAGTCAGCCAACAAAGTGACCCTAAAAGAAGCTTGCTGTTCGGGTTGGATGACGATTGAAGCTGTCGACGCGCTTTCTCGATTTCGTCGTAAAGACGCACCAACCTGTTTCCAAAAAGCGCTCTCCTTCTCGCGTTATAGTCCCCATCGCTTGTTTTTACTTGTTCCAGAAATCGATCCCAGGCAGCACTTGGGGCGAGTCCGCCTAGTAGGCCTGTATCGTTACTGCTGTCGTGCGACTCCGACGCGGTTACGAGCATAAGCTTTGAGCAGTGTGCAGTCGTGCTCAAGATATGCTCGATGGCTGTGATGGGTTCTGTTTTTAATAAAGACGCTAAGAGGTTATCGGGCGACGAAATGCCCGTTAAGCAGGCGATGAACTCATGCTCTAACGCTTGCCGAGATGGTAAGCTTTCATCTAAAAGCATTTCCATCGCCAACAGAGGGCTGCCACCTGAGGCTTTTAGACAACTAATTGCAAGCTGCTCATCAAAATTGCTCACCTTGAGTGCTCGCATCCATTCGAGACTCACTGCTTGTGAGGGGGTTGGGAGCGTTATGCGCTGACAACGAGAACGTATCGTTGGGCTAAGCAGGCCTAACGAGTCAGTAACGAGAAAAAGATAGGTCGACTCATGGGGCTCTTCGAGCGTTTTCAACAATGCGTTTGACGCACTGCTATTCATTCTATCCGCCTCGGCAAGCACGGCCACTCTAGCTCCGCCAGCATGACTTGAAACGTGAACATAGTCACTCAGTCTCCGGATTTGATCCACAGTGAGTGCTTTGCCTGGCTCATTTGGAGCTAGGTAAAGTACATCAGGGTGGTTCGCGTTGACGTTTAACTGACAGCTTTTGCATTCACCGCAGGGACCTTTTGTACTTGGTCTCTCGCAGGTTAGAAACGAGGCAAATTCAAGCGCGATCTGTTTTTTACCTAGCCCCCTTGAGCCGCCCAAAATATATGCATGTGCAAGTGCACTGCTTTTGTAGCTACGCTGAAACGATTCGAGCAAATCCTGTAGCCAAGGATACTCCCAGGCGACGACGTTATTCACCAGAAATCCCCAGATAAGTGAGTTTACTTAAGAGATTCATTTCGAGTGTTTGTTTCACTTGCTCGAGGGACTGCCCTGCATCGATGACCAGGCAGCGTTCAGGGTTGGACGCCGCGATCGATAGATAGGCCGCCCTCACCTTCGAAAAGAAAGCCTGTGCCTCATTTTCGAATCGATCGAGCTCACCTCTTTCGCGAGCGCGTGCGAGTCCCACTTTGGGATCGAGGTCTAATATGACCGTGAGGTCTGGACGTAGCTCTCCTTGAACGAGTTGCTGCAAAACCTCGATAGAGGTTAACGACAGTCCGCGTCCCCCGCCTTGGTAAGCAAAAGTGGCATCGGTAAAACGGTCGCAAAGCACCCAAACTCCCCTGCTTAGCGCGGGTTTTATTACCTTCTCGAGATGTTCGGCTCGTGCCGCAAAGACAAGGAGGAGTTCGGTCAATTCGCCCATTGATTCAATGTCAGGGTCGAGCAATAGCTCGCGTATTTTTTCCGCAATTACAGTACCGCCAGGTTCGCGTGTCCGGATGAAGTCTATGCCATGCGCGGTCAGAAATGCTTCGATATTAGCGATATTAGTACTCTTGCCTACGCCCTCGACGCCTTCAATGGTGATAAATTTACCTTTCACTGTTGTCCTCATCAATTGTATTTACCTGCACCGCAGAATCACTTCGAGATTCTGGTATAGGTTCTGGTAGCGAGTCCGTTTGAGAGTCACCAAGCGCCGAACGGAAACTTGCCACGGCCGCATTGTGCTCTTCAAGTGTTCTTGAAAATACATGACCGCCGTTCGAGTTCGAAACAAAGTAATAGTAGTCGTGCAACTCCGGATTTAGTACCGCTTTGAGCGCCAAATCACTGACCAATGAGATAGGCGTAGGAGGAAGCCCATCAATTCGATAGGTGTTGTACGGTGTTTCCTCTCGCAGCTGTTCTCTGGTTAGGGTTCCAGTATAGCGGTCACCTAGTCCATATATGGTCGTCGGATCTGATTGTAACCTCATGCCGGAATTAATTCGGTTATAAAATACGCCAGCGATCCTAGCGCGCTCTGCAGCGAGCCCGGTTTCTTTTTCGACGATAGAGGCAAGTATTAGGGCCTCATAGGGTGTATTCAAAGGCAACCCTTGTGCTCTTCGTTCCCAGTAGGAGGCTAACTTATCGGAAAGCTGGCTGTGCGCCCTCTCAAGTATCGCCAAGTCGGTATCGCCACGCGTATACCGAAAGGTATTGGCGTCAAATAGCCCCTCGGCACTGCCTGCGCCGTTTTGGACTAACGTGAGAAGCGCAGGATCATCGACATCGCTCAAAGTTGGCATCAGTCCTGGACTCATTGCCAGGGCTTGTAGGCATTGACGGAGCGTCCACCCCTCAACTAGCGTAACCTGATAGGTCTTTACCTTGCCAGCAACGAGATTGGCCAAGACTACTGTTGCAGGGGTTTGACGCGGAAACTCGTACTCGCCACTTTTTAAATGCGATCGATCACCCTTAAGCAACGCTAATATCTCGAAGGCGAGTGCCGAACGGATCACACCGTTGTTTTTAAGGGCGGCTGCTACAGATTTAAAGGAGCTTCCCCGCGCTATCTCGAGCAGAAGCGGCTCATTTTGCGTAGAGGGAAAATCAGAGGGCGGCGACAGAAAATAGGCGAAAGAGGCACTACTAAGCACAAAGCCTAATAATGCTGCAATCGCCAGTTGTCGCCAATGCGAGCGCAATTAGCTGAGCCTCACGTGTGCTGTGCAAAGATGAGGCTGCCGTTAGTGCCACCGAAGCCAAAAGAGTTACTTAGCGCATACTTAAGTGTCGCATCGCGGGCGGTGTGTGGAACATAATCTAAATCACAGCCCTCATCGGGTGTCTCTAAATTAATTGTTGGAGTAAGAATTTGGTTCTTGATCGAGAGTATCGTAACGATAGCCTCTGCTGCGCCTGATGCTCCAAGCAGATGGCCGATCATGGATTTGGTCGAACTCACTGCGAGAGACGCCGCATGCGCCCCGAAGACGCTTTTTATCGCCTGTGTTTCGGCGATGTCACCGGCGAGCGTCGAGGTTCCATGCGCGTTGACGTAATCAATCTGGCTTGCGTCGAGCTCTGCGCTGAGCAATGCGTTGCGCATACATAATGCGGCGCCACGGCCTCCCTCAGGTGGCGATGTCATGTGGAATGCGTCTCCGCTCATTCCGAATCCGACTAGCTCGGCGTAAATCGTCGCCCCTCTCGCTTTTGCATGCTCGAGCTCCTCCAGCACGATAGCTCCCGCACCGTCACTGAGCACGAAGCCGTCACGGTCTTTATCCCAGGGTCTGCTCGCGCTTGCTGGCTCGTCGTTGCGTGTCGAGAGCGCGCGGGCAGCGCAGAATCCAGCAAGCCCCGTAGGTGATGTGGCCATCTCAGAGCCGCCTGCAAGCATAATGTCGGCCTGATTGTTTTGTATCATATTGGCGGCAAGACCAATGTTATGAGTCCCGGTTGTACATGCCGTCGTGACTGCTATATTCGGACCTTGCAGGTTGAAGCGGATCGACAGGTTGCCAGAAATCATGTTTGCAATTGAGCCGGGAACGAAAAACGGCGAGACTTTGCGAGGGCCTGACGAATTAATTAATAATGCAGTCGCCTCGATCATATTAATACCGCCGATTCCAGAACCAACAGCAACGCCGAAACGTTCGGGATTAAAATCAGCTTCATCCAACCCCGAGTCATCGAAAGCCTGCACGCCCGCAGCGATGCCGTAGTGCATAAAAACATCCATGCGCCGCGCATCCTTACTTGGAATATAACGATCGCAGTCGAAGTCTTTTATTGAACCGCCAAAATGGGTAGTAAAGTCGCTCGTGTCAATTTGCGTCAGAGTTGAAATCCCACTTTTGCCGGATTTCATTGCTTCCCACGAGGACTCCACATCGTTTCCGACTGGGCTCACTAGCCCAAGCCCTGTAACCACAACACGTCTTTTACTCATCGATTGGCTCCCAAAGTAGTAACATCAGAAACACAAAAGCTACTCAAGATCTCTCCGGAGTAGCTTCGTGAACACCAAGTCGCTTATGCGAAACTTAGAGGTTGGCGTTAATATAATCGACGGCCAATTGGACAGTAGTGATTTTCTCAGCTTCCTCATCCGGAATTTCAGTCTCGAACTCTTCTTCAAGAGCCATTACCAGTTCGACAGTGTCTAGAGAATCTGCACCTAGATCATCTACAAAAGATGCCGTTGCTTTAACTTCGTCTTCTTTAACGCCTAGCTGTTCGCAGACGATCTTTTTTACGCGCTCTTCGATGCTACTCATATTTAGTATTAGCTCCTAAAACTGTCTCTTGTACGGTTTCTGATTGCCTTGACGGGGTTATCCCATGCAATTTCTTAGTGGCGATTACGGTGAAGCGTACTTCGGGAATCACCCAGCTACTGCGCTCTAGGTAACGCCTCCGAACATCGCCTTTATTAGGGTTGCCCTACAAAGTATTGGGCTAACCTTCTAAATTGGAGTGCAAGTTTACCCCTATTTTGAGTCGATGTAATGCCTAAATTTGATTTTACGCGCCACTGAAAAATCTATTAATAAACTCATGAAGTTAGAGAGAGCGTGGGCGCGTCGATTAGCGTGTAAAGCAGCCTAATTCATGTACATTCCGCCGTTAACCTGCAGCGTTTCTCCGGTAATGTAAGCGCCTTTTTCTGATGCAAGAAAGCCGACGACACTGGCGATCTCTTCTGGCTGTCCCAGTCTTGCTAATGGAATCTGCGCGATCAGTGCGGCAGCCTGAGTTTCCGGTAATGCGTTAGTCATATCTGTTTCAATAAAGCCTGGGGCTACTGCATTAACTGTTATTCCACGAGAACCCAGTTCTTTCGCGAGTGCGCGAGTGAACCCCTCGACACCGGCTTTTGATGCCGCATAGTTTGTTTGACCTGCATTGCCACTTGCGCCTACTACTGAGCTGATATTAATTATTCTGCCCCAGCGAGCCTTAGTCATCGCTTTGACACCGACCTTGCAGACCCGGAACATCGAGCCGAGGTTAGTGTCTATCACGGCGCCCCACTCATCCCCTTTCATTCGCATCAACAGGTTGTCAGCAGTTATACCTGCATTATTTACGATGACGGAGGGGGCATCATGATCAGCGAGTATCGCCTCGAAGAGCGCAGCTACAGAATCGTCGTTTGATACGTCGGCCGAAAACCCCTTACCTTCTAAGCCCTCTGCCGCTAAATACTCCGAAATCGCGGAGGCACCCTTATCGGTAGTAGCGGTTCCTATAACGAAGAAACCGGCTTGCGCGAGTTCCAATGCTATCGCCCTGCCTATACCACGGCTCGCGCCTGTAACGAGTGCTGTTTTTTTAGTGTCCATCATATTATGTTGTCCTTAAAGTATTCGCATAAGGTCGCTGATTTGCTAAACCGCTTTTTGCTGGAATTGGGTTATCGCTGTATCAAAATCAAGCGGCTCTTCTGAGCCCATACAAACTAGGTCCTTATCGATACGCTTAATTAGGCCGCAAAGCACCTTACCTGGTCCGCACTCGACCACTTTCTGCACACCGTTGCTAGCCATTATTCGAACAGAATCAACCCATTGTACCGGCAGGTATAGCTGACTAATTAAATTTGTTTTAATTTGTAGTGGATCCGAAACAATTTCTGCGGTTGAATTTTGCACAACGGCGATTTTAGGCGTCGAAAAAGTGATTGCCTCAAGATCTAAAGCAAGCTCCTCTGCCGCAGGTCTCATTAACTCGCAATGCGAGGGAACGCTCACGTTCAACGGCAGAGTCCTCTTGGCCCCAGCCTCCTTACAAGCCACCATGGCGCGCTCGACGGCAGCTGTGTGCCCTGCGATGACTGTCTGTCCCTGTGAGTTAAAATTAGCGGGTGAGACTATCTCGCCCTGCGCAGCTTCCTTGCAGGCGGCAAGGATAGCCTCATCGTCCAGTCCGACGATTGCTGCCATCTTGCCAGTGCCGGGCGGTACAGCGTTTTGCATATAGAGCCCGCGCCGGTTGACCAGCCTAAGCGCGTCTTTAAGCGTTATGACCTCGGCGCACACCAAAGCCGAATATTCTCCCAAGCTATGCCCCGCCAGAATCGATGGCGCTTTTCCCCCAGCCTCTTGCCAGGCTCGCCAAATGGCAACCGACGCGGCGAGCAGCAACGGCTGAGTAATATCGGTGCGATCAAGAAGGTTTTCGGCGTCGATTTGTGCTATCTCCCAGGCGTCGCGTTGAAGCACTTCGGAGGCTAAGTCGAAAGTCGCCTTTATGCTGGGGTGAATTTCTGCCAAGTCACCGAGCATGCCTAGTTTTTGAGATCCTTGTCCGGGAAAAACGAAGCCAAAAGTACTCATCACAAATTCTCCTTATTCTCTGTCGACTTATCTAGGCGACGTGGGCTATGGCTTCCTCAATAAGTGAGGGAATTTCATCTCGCTGCTCGTTGTAAGCTTGCTGTATGGCGCAACTAAAGCCGAAAACGTCGGCATTGCCATGGCTTTTGACTAAATTACCCTGCAAACCTAAGAGGGTTGCACCATTAAATCGTTGTGGATTGAGGCGCGTGTAAACCTTTTGGACATCCGACTCCTCGGTTGATGCAAAACTCCCAGCCAGCTGACTTATGAAGGCATTAACGGCGCCTGCACTAGCCTTAATCATGACGTTGCCAACAAATCCGTCACAAACTATGACCTCAGCCTGCCCCTCAAATACCGAGTTTGCCTCGACGAAGCCTGTAAAATTGATCAGGTTTTGAGCTTCAAGCAGTTTCGCAGAGTCTTGGATAATGGTCGTGCCCTTGTAGTCTTCCGCGCCAACATTGAGCAACGCGACCCTCGGCACAACGCCAAACTGCTTCCGCGCAAGCACTGCACCCATTATAGCAAACTGTTCGAGCTGTCGCGGCGAACAGGCGAGATTGGCCCCCACATCGAGCAACAACGCTTGGCTGCGAATATTCGGCAGTGTGGCTACAATGGCAGGAAGTTCGACACCGGCTACATTCTTCAGAAGATGCCGCCCAAGTAGAAGCAGCGCACCAGTGTTTCCTGCACTGACTACAGCAGATGCCTGGCCTAGCTGATGAATTTCTACACAGCGATAGAGAGAGGTTTCGTGGCCCGAGCGCAGAATAGTGCTAGGCTTTTCAGTGTCCAGAAAGGTGTTAGGGGTATGAACGATATCGTAGCGACCAGAAAAGGCCTCGAGGGCTGGATCCGAGGCACGGATTTCACGCTCGTCTCCGACTAAAATCACTGACAGCAGCGGATTCTGCTGAAGAGCGAGCAGAGTGGCGGCTACCGTAGTGGCGGGACCGCCCTCTCCTCCCATAGCGTCAACCGCTATGCACTTACTCGAATTCAAGGCTACTCTGTGCCGAGATCCAGTACTTTCTTGCCTTTGTAGAAACCATCAGCAGTGATGTGATGGCGACGATGCACTTCGCCGGTTGTTTTATCAGTAGACAGCGTTGGACCCGTGAGCGCATCGTGTGAACGACGCTTGTCTCTGCGTGAACGCGTTACTTTGCTCTTTTGAACTGCCATGTCTTTCTCCTAGTAAAATTCTGTATGCGCTTAGCTTGATAGACGCAGTGCGACTACTTCGTTAATTCTTTCAATATGGCAAAGGGGCTTGGCTCTCGCTCTGCACTAAGCGCCCCGGTTGCATTTGAGCTCGAAAGCTCAATCTGGCACTCACTCTCGTCA
This sequence comes from Gammaproteobacteria bacterium, assembly GCA_017853205.1. Taxonomy (GTDB): domain Bacteria; phylum Pseudomonadota; class Gammaproteobacteria; order Pseudomonadales; family Pseudohongiellaceae; genus UBA9145. The sequence continues at coordinate 22,860 of JAFMKB010000019.1, read as the reverse complement.
TGATAGGCCGCTAAAGGCATCGCCAAGAGGAGCTGCTCTTCCACTATGTTGGCAGGATCTAGTCTGTACTCTGCGTCGATCCAAGGCTCTATTTCGCCGTCAAGCTTTGCCGCGGCCTCTTCATCCTGAACCAATGCGAGCCTTATATCGTCCGCAAGCGTTAATTCTAAAGGTTTTAGACAACGCTGGCAGGCAACGGCTAACTGTGCGTCTACTGATCCTTCGATCATCCTGCGGCCACGTTCGCCAATCGAGAAGTGCAGCTCAGCATAGACCGAAAAGTGACCCTCCACTAACAAGTCTCGGAGGCGATCAAATTTCTCATTTGACAGGTGGCCTGCAAATTTTCCTTTCTGCGAGAACACTTTACGGGCATCAACGTAGTGAGGAAATGGTTCAAAAAGCGCGCTGTCATTCATAGGCGCGCAATAATAGGCGTCTCGGGGCCCGCTGTCAAAGGATTCCTGTCGAAATTAGTATGTGTCATAGGGACTATCTAGTTGTAAAACATCACGATTTTAGAGTGAATCGAGAAGTCGCGAGAAGTGCTTATCGAGAGGTGCAGATACCTCAATACGAGTACCCTTCTTGGGATCACTGAATGTGAGTTTTTCCGCATGTAAACAAAGACTAGAAACTCTGCTGAGTGATGGGGCCATTTCTCGAGCGGTGTACTTATCATCGCCCACTATGGGGTGCCCAGTATGCTGACAATGCACTCTGATTTGGTGAGTCCGACCTGTTTCGGGTTCAGCGCGCATCAAGGTGGCGTCAGCGAATCGCTGCTTGACGGTGAACCGTGTGAGCGCAGGTTTTCCGCTATCAGACACTCGTACTATGCGATCAGCTTCACTAACGCTATCTTTGAGCAAACTGGCGTTAACCATCGACACAGAATCAGGCCAAGAACCGTGTACCAAAGCAAGATATTCTTTGTGTACAGTTTTCGCCCTAAACTGGTCCTGCGCTTCTTTCAGAAACAGAGAGTTTTTTGCTATCAGTAAGCAACCAGAGGTCTCACGATCCAGCCTGTGTGCCAGCTCGGCTTGCGCCCATTGCGCTGACACTTGTCTAACGGCTTCGATGAGGCCGAGTCTGATACCAGTGCCCCCGTGTACTGCCATGCCACTTGGCTTGTCGATGACGAGATAGTCCTCGGTTTCTAACAGCACGAGGTCTATTAGCCGCGCCTTCAGAGTCGAAGAAAGTTCTCCTGGTTCCTGCACGTTGGCACCAGTATAAGGCGGCACTCTGACTTCGTCACCAAGCATAAGCTTACGATCGGGTTTGCAGCGCTTCTTGTTAATTCTTACATCGCCGCGTCTAATGATCCGATAAACATGGGTGCGCGGCACCCCTTTAAGTTCGCGCATTAGAAAGTTGTCCACGCGTTGACCGGTATGCGCTGCGCCTACTTTTACGTGCTGTACACCGCTGCCTCCGCTGGATGCGCCGCGCTCGCCTGAATCGCGCACGGCAGCACCCGAGTGGCGCGTATCCACCCGATTGTCATCTGCTGAATCGCCTAGGAATTGTGTCATAACAGCGTGTTCTTACCCCATCAGGAACCACAGTTTACACGAAATAGAGGCGTAGTTTGTTGTACAATTACGCGTATATAACCTCCTCAATGCTTATGAGGTTTGCATGCGACTCCGCGGGACGGACGTCGCGCTCTCTCCATCCAGAAATAAGCGATACTAATGCATACAATCAAACGCACGCTCACTGACCTCTTCGTCGCAGAACTAGAGGCCCTCACCGGCCTCGATGACGTCAACCCCAATGTCATTACCGCCTCCAAACCTGAATTTGGTGACTATCAGGCCAATGGCATTATGGCGCTAGCCAAAAGACTAGGACGCAATCCGCGCGAACTCGGCGCCGAACTGCTAACGCGTTTAGAGTCTGCCAAATGCCCGCTAGTAGCGCGCTATGAACTCGCAGGCCCCGGCTTCATAAACATACACCTCTCTGTCGAGGCGCTGCGCACACGCGCAAACATCTTTTTGGAAACTCCATCGTCACTAATACCGGCCACTGAGTCTCCGCAGACTATTGTCGTCGATTACTCTTCGCCAAATCTGGCGAAAGAGATGCACGTGGGACATCTTAGGGGCACCATCATTGGTGATAGCATCGCACGCGTCCTCGAGAGACAGGGGCATCGGGTTATCCGCCAGAATCATGTTGGTGACTGGGGCACGCAGTTCGGCATGTTGATTACGTTTATGCGCGAGTCCTCTGCCGAGGCAGACCTCGCGCTCGCCGACCTTGAAGGGTTCTATCGAGCCGCGAAACAACGCTTCGATGAGGACAGCGAGTTCGCGACTCGCGCCCGCGAAAGCGTTGTGAAGCTTCAGAGTGGCGATCCGGAGTACTTAGAGGCTTGGCGATCGTTCATCGACACATCGCTCGCGCATTGCCAGGCTGTCTACGATAAGCTCAACGTGACCTTAACCATGGACGATCTCAAAGCCGAGAGTTTTTACAATCCGCAACTCGCGGGTGTTGTGGCGCGTTTAGATGCTGCAGGACTGCTGCAAGAGTCTGACGGCGCGCGGTGCGTATTTCTCGACGAGTTTGCGGGTAAAGACGGCGATCCGCTACCCGTGATCATTCAGAAAACCGATGGGGGGTATCTCTATGCGACGACCGACTTGGCCGCCGTCGACTACCGCTGCCACGTACTAAACGCAGATCGTTCCCTCTATGTCGTCGATGCCCGCCAGTCGTTACATTTTCAGCAGGTTTTCGCTGTCGCCGCTGCGGCGGGCTTCAGCGACTCTAGAATCAGCCTAGAACACATTTCCTACGGTACAATGATGGGAAGCGACGGCAAGCCATTCAAGACTCGCTCAGGGGACGTGGTAAAGCTCGTCAACCTACTCGATGAAGCGATTTCTCGTGCCTATGATCTAGTAAGCTCAAAAAATCCAGATATCGAAGAGGCCCAGCGGCAACAAATTGCCCAGAAGGTTGGTATCGCCGCAGTAAAGTACGCGGACTTATCGAAAAATCGTACCAGTGACTATCTGTTTGATTGGTCCTCGATGCTAAGCTTTGAGGGTAATACTGCGCCCTATCTCATGTACGCCTATGCGAGGATAGCATCGCTTCTCGCAAAGCAAGGTCACAACACACAGCAAAAAAGTCTAATTCCTGCAGGCGCCTCAATGGCGCCCGAGGAGATGGCGCTTCTTCTTAAGTCGCTGCAATTAGCCGAAACAATTGAGGCTGTCGCGCAAGACTGTTTCCCTAACACATTATGTACCTACCTTTACGAATTAGCGGGCACGTTTATGCGTTTTTATGAGGCCTGTCCCATCCAGAGTGCCGATGAGATGACTCGTTCGCAGCGACTAAGTCTTTGTGTTTTGGCGTCCGAAGCATTGAAACAAGGATTGAATCTCCTCGGGATTGAGACTCTCGAGCGAATGTAGTGCAGTAGCGTCGATGCCCCTGCTCCCGCGTTCGAGTGACGAAGGAGAGAAGCTATCGACGTCTCTGTAGACACTAGCCAAGCGAAAGCAAAAGCTTGTTCAAGCGCGCGGAGAATTCAGCCGGGTTGTCAAGTTGAGATCCCTCAGCGAGCGTTGCCTGTGCAAAGAGTATCTGTGCAATATCAGCAAAGCGCTCTTCGTCCTGCTCAGAATCCATTTTAGTAACGAGTGAATGATCAGGGTTCAACTCAAAGATTGGTTTAACCTCGGGAACCTCTTGGCCCGATGCCTCCATAATCTTCCGCATCTGAAGCCCCATGTCATAGTCGTCCACAGCGAGACAGGCTGGTGAGTCGGTAAGTCTATGACTGAGTCTTACTGACTTCACCTTGCCATCAAGAACAGCTGAGACTCTCGAGATAAGTCCTTCGAGTTTTTTCTCTATCTCTTCTTGGTCTTTCTTATCAGCCTCGTCATCTAGCTTACCGAGGTCTAGCTCACCGCGAGAAATGTCTTGTAATTGCTTACCGTCAAAATCTCGCAGGTGGCTAATCAACCATTCGTCTATTCTGTCGCTAAGTAGAAGCACCTCGATGCCTTTTTTGCGGAAGATTTCGAGATGCGGGCTACAGCGAGCTGCTTTCGCCGATTCTGCGACCAAGAAATATATTTTCTCTTGGCCATTCTTCATTCGGCCTACATAGTCTTCCAAACTTTGGTTCTGAGAATCCTCCGAAGAGTAAGTGCTATTGAAAAGGAGCAGTTTCGCAATACGTTCTTTATTCGCGAAATCTTCGGCAGGCCCCTCTTTAAGGACCAAACCGAACTCTTTCCAAAACTGGGCGTAGTCGTCCGGCTTACTCTTCTTCAATTTTTCTAGCATGTCTAGCGCACGCTTTGTCAGTGCGGATCGCATGGAATCGACTACAGGGTCCTGCTGAAGTATTTCCCGCGACACATTTAAAGAGATGTCATTAGAATCGACCACCCCTTTAATGAATCGCAGATACAATGGAAGAAATTGCTCCGCTTCATCCATGATAAAGACTCGCTGAACATAGAGCTTAAGACCGCGTGCTGCATCCCGATTCCATAGGTCGTAGGGTGCTTGGCTGGGAATATAAAGTAAGCTTGTATATTCAAGTTTGCCTTCGACGCGGTTATGGCTCCAGTTCAATGGATTCTGGTAATCATGTGTGGTGAGTTTATAAAACTCTTTGTATTCATCGTCCTTAACGTCTTTGCGTGACCGCGTCCACAATGCCTGCGCGGCATTGATGGCCTCATAGACTTTTTCAGGTTTCTTGTTCTCGACGTTACCCTCGGTCGCTGCATCAGATTTGTCTTCTGACTCTTTCTCCGACGCGCTATCCACTTCTTGAGCAGTCTCCGAGGAAAAGTCCTCCTTTTCCATCAATACTGGAATCGATAGATGGTCTGCGTATTTCTTTACTATTGATCTAATTCGATATCCGTCAGCAAAATCGGCTTCATCTGCTTTGAGATGCAATGTGATAACAGTGCCTGTTTCCGCTTTTTCGGCGCTCTCTATTGTGTAGTCTGCTTCGCCATTCGAGCGCCAGAGGGTCGCCTCCTGCGCGTCTGTGCCAGCCCTTCGCGTAAGGACCTCGACGGTGTCGGCGACAATAAACGCAGAATAAAAACCTACACCGAACTGGCCGATTAACTGCGAATCCTTTTTCTGATCACCCGTCAAACCTTGCAGAAAAGCAGCAGTGCCAGACTTCGCGATCGTGCCGAGGTTAGTAATCACCTCATCGCGACTCATACCAATGCCTGTATCGGAGAGGGTTATGGTTTTTGCATCTGTATCAAAATCGATGGTGACGCTGGGCTGTGTGTTTGCGCCGAGGAGCTCAGGATTTGACAGTGCCTCGAACCGGAGTTTATCGACGGCATCAGAGGCGTTCGAGATGAGTTCTCTAAGGAAGATCTCTTTGTTGCTGTAAAGAGAATGGATCATCAGATGAAGCAGTTGTTTGGCTTCGGTTTCAAAGCCCCGGGTTTCTGCTTGGGGCTCTCGCGATGTCTTGGGCATGGTGCTACCTCGGTCTATCTTTTAGAAAACGTTAAAGTTAGAGTCCTTGCCAGTTAGGCAAAAAAAAGCCCGAACTCTTAAGGTTCGGGCTTTTTATGGGGGCAGTACTTATATTTTCAAGCTTTAGGCTTCCGCCTGACCATTTGATCTACTTGGCTGACACCTATTGCAGTGGTGGGTAGCCTTGGTAGAAGTCAATTGCGTCTGCTTTACGTTGAGCGATGATGGAATAGTATCCTCGGCGACTCTCGATTAGCTTTAGGAAGTCCTGTGCCGACTTAGTCGAACGCTCGTCGCCAGCCTCCGAGGCTTTTAATGCTGCGTCTTTCGCTTCATCAAAAAGCTGCAACTCTAAAAGGGCACGCGCTAGGAACAAGTACGTATCAGAATCGTCCTTAAGGTCGCCCTTCGCGATCGCTGCCCTAAATGCTTCTGCTGCTTCCTCGTAATTATTCATTACATAATGCAGATAGCCCAGCGTATCATACGCATTACCCGTTTCATCGAGTTCCGCGGCTTGTGTAGCTGGAACAACGGCTTTGTCGAGTTCATTCGCGATAAGCAGCATTTGCGTAAACGTGATCATGTTATCAACGTTCGTTTCGATAACCTCGCTTTCCAGTCCTTCTTCGATGATCTTTGCGCCGCTATAGGGCACCTCGATTCCTGCGAGCGACTGTCCCAAGTTCAGGAAACGCGTCTCATCGTCCAGCAGCCCCTTAAGATAGTAAAGGTTAAGCGATTGAACCCGTCGCTCATCGTTATCAAGAGTTGCGTAAATCGCGCTTAGATTCTGCCAGTCAGTCTTGTTATCGAACTTAACTATCATGGTCTTGGTAAGATCCAAAGCACTCTCGAAGTCTTCCAGGGTGAAATACAACCCATTCAGATAGGCGTAGTCGTCACGCTCTACCGGCTCGCGGTCGTTAAACTTCATATCCAAGTAGCTTAGCCAGAAGTCACGTGCTGGCACGTATTCCTCTAGCTGATAGTGGGCATAGGACAGACCACGGAACACGACGCTGTCTTCCACGTCTGACAGATCTCGCCACTCTTCATAATAGCGAATTGAGTTCTGCCAGTTCTCCTCTGCGGCATAGAGCTGACCGAGTGATCGAAGTGTTCTAAGGCGCGTATCTGCGCGCAAAGTCTCGATTGTTAGAAGTTCTTCGAATATCTTTACCGCCTCGACGTAGTTTTCGGTCGTTAGGTAGTAGTTAGTGTAGAAGTTAAGAACGGTAGACTTCTCGAAGTCATTCATCCGCTCATAACGACGCTCATAGAGTTCGTCAAGTGCGAGCTTAGCGCCTTCAAGATCTGGCTCATCGTCTTCGTCTTCAGGCGACATCATCTCCTGGATTTCGGTGATAGCGCGCATGACCTGCGGGCCCAACGTGCCTGACGTACGTGCTTCAGGCGGCTTGCGTGGACCATCCTCTTCTTCAGCAGCCAATGTCGCGAAGCTGAGTGGGGCGATGACGAAAAAAGCGACTAACGCACGTTTGAAAGTAAGTAGTGTCAACATGATTAATCCTCTAGCTCGTAGCGGAACAGATACTGCACGCCCGCGACTTCTACGCCTTGGCCATCAACGACTCGTGGTTGAAACTTAAATCGCGCAGCGGCTCGCTCAGATGAGCGATCAAAAATATTGGGTGGCTCTGCGTCAACAACAACAATCGAGTCTTCTACTACGTTGCCCAATCCGTCAACTGTAAAGCTGACGAGACACCAGCCTTGAATGCCTCGTTGTGCGGCTCTAGTTGGGTACTGTGGCGCGATAGCTACAAGCGGCAGGTAGTCACCATCGGTCGCGGAAATCGAAGCATTGCTTAGCTCCAGTCCCGTGTCGATCTGAACCTGCGAACGGTCAATATTAAGATCTGGTCCGTCAGAAATGGTTACCTGACGCTCAACTTCTTCGACTACTTCAGTGACTTCTTCGATTAGTTCGGGCTTGTCGATTTCTTCGATAACCTCGAGCTCGATATCCGGCATTGTTGAGTCGACGATTTTGACCACGGTAAGCGGCTCATCTAATCCTTCGCCAGTCGCTATAAGCGCTTGCATAAAGTAGAAAAGCCCTAGCGTTATCAACGCGGCCATCACCATGGATGCTGCCCATCTAACTATAATCATAGTCTAAGCCTCCGCTGAGATTGAAACGTCGTTAATATTGGCTTCACGAGCTGCCTTAAGAATAAGCATGATTTGCTCATTGTTTGCACTCTCGTCACCCTGAATGATCACTGCTGAATTTGGTGCATCGGCTAGTCTTAGCTCGAAACGCGCACGAATAAAGCGGGGGTCAATCTGGTCGCCATCGATCCAGATATCGCCTTGCGGACCAACAGCGATCAGGATCATATCACCCGATGTATCTTCAACCGTCGAGGCCTCTGGCTTGCTCACATCTATACCCGCCTCAGTCACGAAAACTGAGGTTACGATGAAGAAAATGAGCAAAATGAAGACAACGTCGAGCATTGGGGTGAGATCGATCTCGCCCGCTTCTTCGTCATCCTTTCGCTTGCTTAAGCCTTGTTTCATTGTTCTTTAGCCCTGTGTAACTCTATAAAGAGCATTGGTGCATGTTTTAAGAGAGCCACCCTAGTGTCACCTCTCGTCAATTAGACGAAGTTAACATTATAGGGAGGCTCTTATCCAAGCCGCCTAGCCTAACTAGTTGCTCAGCGGCAGGTGGTCCTCTAAGAGCTCCATGTCCCTGTCCACTTTTGCTTTCAAGTAGTTTGAAGCAAAAATCCCAGAGATTGCACCAACCATCCCAGCCATTGTTGGAATCGTTGCCTTAGATACCCCGCCGGCCATCGATTTAGCATCGCCGCCGCCCGTTACCGCCATTACGAAAAACACTTCGATCATGCCTGTAACTGTCCCGATGAGCCCTAATAGAGGACAGATCGTGACAAGCACTTCGATAATGGGCAAGGTGTTACGCACGTCAAGTGAGATTTTCGAGATCATCATCGTACGAATTTGATGCGCGCTCCACGACTTGGTGTCGCTGCGCGCATTCCACGCGGCTAACGTCGCCTTGACGTTAGCTTTGTGTGTCGTGTTGAGGTACCAGACACGTTCAAACACGAGTGACCACTTCACCAGAAGTAGCCAGGCTATGATCCATAGCACTGGCCCGCCTCTAAGCATGAAGCCATTTACCGCGTCGATTATGTCTAGAAATGCGAAATACATACTATTTCCCCTTCTGGCGTCGAATTAGCGAGCAGCTGCTTGCTGCTCTGCTTTCTGAGCGATCATTCCTGTCGCTTGCTCTTCCAGAATGTGAATGATGTTATCCGCACGACTCTTCACAACTGTGTGCATGAAGATCGTAGGAATCGCGACAACAATACCTAGTACTGTAGTCATCAGTGCTTGCGAGATACCTCCGGCCATAATCGTCGGATCGCCTGCCCCGTAGACCGTGATCTGTTGGAACACCTGAATCATACCAGTTACCGTTCCCAGGAGACCGCCGAGTGGCGCGATCGTCGCAATCATCTTGATCAATGTGAGCAAGCTTTCAAGCGCAGGGGTTTCTTGCAGAATAGCTTCACCGAGCTTGAGCTCAAGTGTTTCTGTATCAGCGTTCGGGTTGTTATCTGCGACCATGAGGACACGACCAAGAGGATTATTCTTAGTAGGTGTGTTGCTCTTTAGCTGGCTACGTACTTTTGCAGACGTCAATTCGAGCATCAAGAGGCGGTAGAATCCAAGGATGATACCGATTACACCGACGCCGATAATGATAAAGCCGATAGTTCCAGAGTTGTTGCGAACCTGCTCTTCAACTGAAGGGAAGTTGACGAGGTTGGCCATCACCTGACCGCCCACACCACCAGTTGGATCTATTCCTACCTTCGTGAAACCTGAAGTGGCGTTTTCTAGATTACTGGCCATACCAAGAATGCCGGCATCCGGTTGCTTGGGTAGTACCTGAAGATGGCCAATATCACCCGAGTAGCTCAGGTATTCGCCGTCTGAGATTGAGTTGAAAGAGCCTATGCGTGTAATCGAGCGAGTGGCTGTCTCGCCTGTAGGCAGAGCAACTTCACCCTGGTATGTAACAACGCGAGCGGATTCAGTCATTTCCTGCTGCATGAAATACCAGAAACGCTCGATTTCACTAATGTCTAGCTGCTCGATTGTGCTGCCGGCTTTCGCAATGAAGCCCTCGATATACTCGCTGCGACCAGTGTACTGGGCACTAATAAGCGAGTTTTCGAAGTTGCTAAGGAAGTCACCTGCAACCCCTTGCAGAGTGCCGAACAGTTCGTTCAGATCGCCTCGGCGATCGCGGAGTATCTCTCGCTTATCGCTAATAGTAATTTCATTCGCTTCGAACTGATCGCTCAATTGCGCCTGTATGCGCTCCTGCTCTGCGATGCGCTCTTTTGTTGTCTCAAGAATCTGAGCTTGACGCGCGGCGTTCTGCTCGAATTCTTGCAGACGTTCACGGTATTCAGCTGATTCAGACACTTTGTCGCTTTCTACCAGGTTCAACAGACCTGAGAGCGATGCTGCTTCTTGCGCGCCAGCTGAACTAGAAGCTGCCAGGAGTAAGGCAGATAGAGAAAAATTTAATAGTTTAGATGTCATTTTCACTGTGCAGTCTCCGGTGCTAGAACTGGCAATTCGATAATTCGTGGCGCATCAAGCTGAGATGCGACGCGGATAGCTGATTGAATGGCGGTGCGGTAGTCACCAGCTGGTAACTCTACCCACTCGCGCGCGTTGTTATCCCAAGCACCGGTCACTTGCCTGTCGGTGGTTTGATACATCAGAGCTACGCGACCGATGCGAGCAATATTAACATCGCGCTCTGCACCGTTGATTGCGATAGTATCTGGGTAAGTTTCAGTCGTACGGCCATAGCTGTTCTCTGTTTGATACATTACGAGAACCTGGCGGAATTTTTCGGCGATTGACACATCAGGATTATCGATGGCTGCGCGCGCGAACGCGATTCGGTTCGCTCGCTCTTCGACATGGAATGGGTAATCCAGAGCGATGAATTGCTCGATGCTAGACAGCATTTTGTTCATCAAGAGTGGAATTTCGCGTGTAACGATTTCAACGTTAGCAATCGACTGATCGAGTGACGCAATATTCTGTTCTTGGATAGAAATCGACTTACGGAAGCCGGCGTTCAATACCAGTAGCGCTTCGAGGTTATCGTTATCACGTTTGAACTCCTCGTAAGACGAGCTGGCTGCGTTTGCTAGCCTGCTGATCTCAACTTGAGTGGCGGCTGAATCCCTGTTCTTGCTACCAATCACGTCCATTGCTCTGTCGAGAATGCTGCTGTCGATCAGAATCGTTTCTACTGGAGCGCTGTTCTCAGCTGCGATCTCTGCCGCTTGAGTAATACTCACTACGCAGGTCGCTAACACTGCAAAAGCAGTCACACCCAGGTTAGTAATTCGACGGTTTTTCATGTGCCATCCTATTTATTGTTAACTCGATTTCTTGTGAATCGCCAAGCCGTAGGGCTTAGCTGGTAATTAAAGTTGCTCACCCTACGGTGCGAGCAGCTCGACGACCCCTCTAAAATTAAACTCATACTTTTCAACAAACGCGACCACAGACTGCGGCCGACGATTGAAAAAGTATCAGATTCAACCAAATCTCGAAACCCATCGTTATCTCTTCGGTAACTTAAAAGTCTCAAGATTTGCCTTGCAATGCCTTCCAACTCTCCCATGGTTACCAAATTACTCACTTTGATACTAAAGTGAGTCGCAAAGTAACCTTGCTAGGAATAGTAGTAAGGAACATTACAGAGTCCCCGAAATTCGGTGCTCTGCGCCGAATTTCGCGTAAAGACTAACACACTACAGAATCGTATTAGAACCTTTTGCTCGACAAAAAGTGCAGGAATAATGGATTGATTTTGGCACCTTTTTAGGTCCCGCATTCAGAACTTGTTAGCTGGTTTGCTCGCATGAAAAAAGGAGCCGAAGCTCCTTTTTTCTATTGCGTGTTGTAAGTGAGTCTTATACCCCAAAAACCTTATTCGCTTACCAGCCTGTCAATTCTTTTAGTCCAGTGCCGATTTCCGCTAAGCTTCTGACGGTTTTAACACCTGCATCTTGCAAGGCTGCAAACTTGTCGTCGGCAGTGCCTTTACCCCCTGAGATAATCGCTCCGGCGTGCCCCATACGCTTGCCTGGAGGAGCCGTAACACCGGCGATATACGCAACCACAGGCTTGGTTACATTTGCTTTAATGTAAGCTGCGGCCTCTTCTTCCGCGGTACCGCCGATTTCACCAATCATCACAATCGCTTCTGTTTTCGGGTCGGCTTGAAACATGGCGAGAATATCGATGAAATTTGACCCTGGAATCGGATCGCCACCGATACCGACGCAAGAGGACTGGCCGAAACCGTAATCGGTTGTTTGTTTTACCGCTTCGTAAGTCAACGTCCCGGAACGAGACACAATACCGACCTTGCCCGGCAGGTGGATGTGGCCCGGCATAATGCCTATTTTGCATTCACCTGGAGTTATTACTCCTGGGCAATTTGGACCGATCAGTCTAACGCCTAGTTGATCGCAGCGCTCTTTAGCCACCAACATGTCGAGCGTAGGGATTCCTTCCGTAATACAAACTATCAGCTTGATACCGGACTCGGCAGCCTCGAGTATCGAATCTTTGCAAAAAGGCGCCGGTACGTAAATAACTGTGGCATCAGCTTGAGTTGCTGCGTAGGCCTCTGCGACGGTATTAAAAACAGGCAGCCCTAAATGCGTCTGCCCTCCTTTGCCAGGCGTTACTCCGCCGACCATCTGTGTTCCGTACTCGATCGCCTGCTCCGAGTGAAAAGTGCCCTGAGCACCGGTAAAGCCTTGGCAGATTACTTTTGTATTTTTGTCGATCAAAATGCTCATTGCGCACCTCCCGCAGCTGCTACGACTTTTTCGGCAGCGTCGGTTAGACTCGTGGCCGCAATAATATTTAATCCGCTATCGCTGAGTACTTGACGACCAAGCTCAGCATTATTCCCTTCGAGCCGGACGACTACAGGGACTTCAACACCGACCTCGTGTACTGCGCCGATGATTCCTTCCGCTATGAGATCGCAGCGCACAATACCGCCAAAGATATTCACCAACACCGCCTTAACATTGGTGTCAGAGAGAATGATCTTAAATGCCTCTGTCACGCGCTCTTTCGTCGCTCCCCCACCGACATCGAGAAAATTCGCTGGACTACCGCCATGAAGCTGAACGATGTCCATGGTTCCCATTGCTAGACCAGCACCGTTCACCATGCAGCCAATATTGCCGTCGAGCGCGACATAGTTAAGCTCCCATTCCGCAGCATGAGCTTCACGGGCATCTTCTTGAGTGGGATCGTGCATCTCTTTCAGTTTTGGCTGGCGATACATTGCATTGCTGTCGATGTTAATCTTGCCATCTAGACAATGAAGGTTACCTTGGTCGGTAATAACCAACGGATTAATTTCTAGCAGCGCTAAGTCGAAGTCTTCGAACAATTTTGCAAGGCCGAGAAACAGTTTAGTGAACTGCTTTACCTGATCACTGTTCAGGCCCAGCCTAAAGGCTAAATCGCGCCCCTGGAATGGCTGCGCACCAGTCATGGGATCTATGATGGCCTTAAGTATTTTTTCTGGCGTCTCTTCGGCCACCTTCTCGATTTCAACTCCGCCCTCGGTTGATGCCATAAAGACAATGCGGCGTGTTGCACGATCGACGACTGCACCAAGGTAAAGTTCCTGGGCGATGTCAGTACAAGACTCAACAAGAATTTTACTTACCGGCTGACCGTTTGCATCTGTTTGATAGGTGACGAGATTTTTGCCTAGCCACTCCTCGGCGAACGACTGCGCTTCTGCAGGCGAATCAACCAAACGAACGCCGCCCGCTTTACCTCGGCCTCCGGCGTGCACTTGCGCTTTAACAACCCATTTGTCACCGCCAATTTTCTCGGCAGCAGCTTTGGCGTCGGGACCATTGTCGACAGCGATGCCGGTTGATACTGGAAGGCCGTATTCAGCAAACAACTGCTTGGCCTGGTATTCGTGAAGATTCATCTAAACTCCGTTTTCTAAAGTGAACTGATTTCCTAGCCTAGCGGCGCTTTCGGTTGCCGATATGAATAGCATGACCATTGGCAGCGAGTGCAGCCTCATGAACTGCCTCTGACAGTGCGGGATGTGAGAACATGGTAAGCCCAATATCTTCAGCGCTCGCGCTAAACTCCATTGCGATAACAATTTGCTGCAACAGGTCTGCGGCGCTAGCTCCGATGATATGGCAACCAAGGATTCTGTCGGTGTTTTTGTCGGCAATAAGCTTGACCATTCCGTCGGAGTCGTTTGCGGCAAGCGCGCGCCCACTCGCGACAAACGGGAATACACCCACGTTATACTCCACGCCTTCAGCTTTAAGTTCCTCCTCGTTTTTTCCTACCCACGCTATTTCTGGGTGAGTATAGATAACTGAAGGTACTAGCGCGTAATTAACTTGAGTTTGCTTGCCAGCAAGACGCTCTACAACCATAACGCCTTCCTCGCTGCCTTTGTGAGCCAGCATCGGCCCTCTCACCGCATCACCCACTGCGAATATGCTAGGGATGGATGTCGCACATTGCTCGTTAACTTTTACGAAACCGCGTTCGTCGAGCTCTAAGCCAACAGAGTCATCTACGATGTTTTGCGTAAATGGTCGGCGTCCAACTGCCACAATGAGTTTGTCGAATGTCTGCGTCTTATCCCCTTCCGCGTCGGTGTATTCGACGGTCACGGTCTTCTTGGCACCTTTGCCTGCAATCTTGCTACCCGTAACCCGAGCGCCCAGCCTGATGTCCAAACCTTGATTAGTAAAAAGCTTCTGCGATTCCTTAGCTATCTGCCTGTCGGTTGCTGGCAAGAAAGTATCCATCGCTTCAAGAACGGTAACCTCTGAGCCTAAGCGCGCCCAAACACTGCCTAGCTCTAAACCGATGACCCCAGCGCCGATTACCCCCAGACGCTTAGGTACAGCGGAGAATTCCAACGCACCAGTCGAATCAACAATCGTCTCTTGATCAACCGGTGTGGGAGGTATCTCTATCGGAACCGAGCCGGCAGCAATGATAATATTCTTCGCCTCGAGGGTACTGACCTCGCCATCATGCCCGGTTACCTCAACACTGTTTGGGCCGATCACTTTTGCGACCCCACCGATACCTGTTACTTTGTTGCCCGCGAAGAGCCCACTTACCCCTCCGGTCAGCTGAGCAACAACCTTGTCTTTACGCGCGATCATCGCTGGGACGTCAACGCCCACCTTGTCAATTGTGATGCCATGCAAGTCGAAGTGGTCACGAGCCTCCATAAATTTATGCGACGAATCCAGGAGTGCTTTCGAAGGGATACAACCCACATTCAAACAAGTACCGCCAAAGACAGTTTTGCCTTCCTTATTTAACCATTTCTCAACACAGGCGGTTGAAAAACCAAGTTGGGCGGCACGAATTGCCGCAACGTACCCGGCGGGGCCTGATCCAATTACTACTACGTCATATGAGCTAGCCATGTCGTTATCCTAAATTATGTGACTTAGATCTCGAGCAACAACCGTGTTGGATCTTCGAGCAAATCCTTCACTGTGACCAAGAACTGAACAGCTTCCTTGCCATCGATCATGCGGTGATCGTAGGATAAAGCTAAGTACATCATCGGCAAGACAACAACTTGACCGTCCACTGCCATCGGTCGCTCTTGGATTTTGTGCATGCCAAGTATTGCTGTCTGAGGTGGGTTAAGAATCGGAGTGGACAATAGCGAACCGAAAACACCGCCGTTAGAAATCGTAAATGTGCCACCTGCCATATCTTCTATCGCGAGCTTGCCATCACGAGCCTTTTCACCGAAGTCTCGTATACCCTTTTCGATATGCGCAAGGCTCATCGTGTCAGAGTTACGTAATACAGGAACAACTAAGCCTCGCGGTGAGGAAACCGCCACACCGATATCCTGATAGCCATGGTAGACAATATCAGCGCCGTCGAGTGACGCGTTGACTGCGGGATAGCGCTTGAGAGCTTCTGTGCAGGCGCGCACAAAGAACGACATGAACCCAAGACGAACACCCTCGTGCGCTTTTTCGAACTCTTGCTTATACCGATTGCGAATCTCCATTACCGGCGCCATGTTAACCTCGTTAAAGGTTGTGAGCATGGCGGTAGATTGACTCGCGTGAAGCAGCCGCTCTGCTACTTTTGCTCGTAGACGACTCATAGGGACGCGCTCTTCAAGGCGCCCGTTAGACGAGGCGATTGATGACGCAGCGGGTGCATTAAGCGCCGATGCTACGTCCTCTTTTGTAATGCGTCCTGCCTTACCCGTACCAGCGATAGACGAAGCGTCGACATTATTTTCAGCGATCATCTTCTTTGCCGCTGGGCTGACAGGCGCGGAGGCCGCGACTGCGGCAGGTTCAGGTGCGGCGACGGGGTCTGCCGTTTCTGATGGCGCTGACGCAGCCGCGGTGGCTTCGCCAGCAACCACTGTCCCAATCGCCTGATTACTGACGATTGTGTCCCCAGTGTTTTTAAGAATTTCTTGGAGAACACCGTCTGTCGGAGAAACCACTTCGATGACGACTTTGTCGGTCTCGATATCAACCAAAAGCTCGTCGCGCGAAACACTATCGCCAACTTGCTTGTACCAAGTCGCAATAGTGCCATCGGGAACCGACTCTGGAAGTGTTGGCGCTTTAATCTCAATAGTCATGTCTAGTCCTTTTGAAGAACGGCCGCTTAGCGGCTTGATAATCTAACTTTTTAGTTCTTATTTTTTCTGTGTGTTAGCACAAGTTTGCAATTGTCCTACATGCCTTACTGGTATCTTCCACTTGGTATCAAAATCAGTTACTTCATCGCCTCGTCGAGGAATTTCTCTAATTGAGCGATATGTAAAGCCGGGTATCCTGCCGCGGCAGCAGCAGATGCTTCACGACCAGCATAGCCAAGCACAATGTTTGGGAAGTGCTTTTTAATCGGCCTTTGGAAGTGGTGTTGACTTGAATACCATGCGCCTTGATTCTTCGGCTCTTCCTGGCTCCAAGTGATTTTTTCGACGTTCGGATAACGTAGCAGGCAGGCTTCGTATTCCTTGGCAGGGAAAGGATAGAGCTGCTCCAAACGTATGATCGCAATGTCGGTGATTTCCCGCTTGCGTCGTTCGGCAAGCAAATCGTAGTAAACCTTACCGGCACAGACGATCACCTTGCGAACCTTCTCGGGGACGATCGCTTCGTCAATTTCGTCGATCACGACTTGGAAACTTCCTTCAGCCATCTCCTCGAGAGTCGAAACCGTTTCCTTATGGCGAAGCAGACTCTTCGGAGACATAACTACCAGAGGCTTACGCATCGGACAGAGCACTTGCTTGCGAAGCATATGAAAGACCTGCGCCGACGTCGTTGGCAAACAGACCTGAATATTGTGTTCCGCGCAAAGCTGTAAAAATCGCTCAAGTCGTGCTGAAGAGTGCTCTGGACCTTGTCCTTCATACCCGTGCGGGAGCAGCATAGTTAGGCCGCAGAGCCGCTGCCACTTGTGCTCGCCACTTGTGATGAACTGATCGATGACTACCTGAGCGGAGTTTGCGAAGTCGCCGAACTGCGCTTCCCAAACAACTAATGCGTTCGGCGTAGTGGTGGCGAAGCCGTACTCGAACGCTAAGACCGCGACCTCTGACAGAAGAGAGTCATAAATGCGGAAAAGGCTTTGATCAGCTGAGATGTGCTGAAGGGGCACGTGTGACTCGCCTGTCTTTTGATCATGCAGAACAGCATGCCTGTGCGAGAAGGTGCCACGCCCTACGTCTTGGCCAGTAATTCTGACCATGTTGCCACTAGTGAGGATGCTCGCGTACGCTAAACTTTCCGCCATACCCCAGTCGACCGGCAATGTGCCATCAGCCATTTTCTTGCGGTCATCCATCACCTTGCCAACCTGACGTTGAAGGTTGAATGACTCCGGAAACTCTGAAAGCTTTTTGGCCAGTCCCTTTAGGTTTGCGAGGGGAATCGATGTGTTATAAAACGAACTCCACTTATGCCCAATATACGGGCTCCAGTCCACAAATAGTTCGATTGATGGCTCTTTTACCAAACTCTTAACTACGTGCTCGCCGTTATCGAGCGCGTCGCGATAAGTACTGTTGAGTAACTCGGCTTCTTCTTTTGTGATTACACCTTCGCTCGCTAAGCGCTCTGCGTACAGTAATCGAGTCGATTTATGGCTTTTAATGACGGAATACATCGCAGGCTGGGTTGCAGACGGTTCATCTGTTTCATTGTGGCCGCGTCGACGATAGCAAATTAAATCGATAACGACGTCTTTTCTAAATTTATTTCGGAAATCTAGCGCGAGCTGAGTGACGAACAGCACCGCCTCAGGATCGTCGGCGTTGACATGAAAAATTGGCGCCTGAACCATGCGCGCAACATCGGTGCAGTACTCGGTTGATCGAGCATCATCCTGTCGGCTGGTTGTAAAGCCGACTTGATTGTTCACAATTATATGGACGGTGCCACCCGTTCTGTAAGCCCGGGTCTGCGACATCTGGAATGTTTCCATCACAACGCCTTGGCCTGCGAAGGCTGCATCGCCATGAATAATGATCGGCAGAACCTTTGATCCATCAGTGTCGCCGCGGCGAACCTGGCGTGCTCGAACGGATCCTTCGACCACCGGGGCAACGATCTCAAGATGCGATGGGTTAAATGCCAACGCCATATGCAGCTCACCACCTGCGGTCATAATGTTTGATGAGAAACCTTGGTGGTACTTAACATCTCCAGAGCTCTTATAGACCGCGCGACCCTCAAATTCATTGAATAGATCCGCTGGGTTTTTGCCAAGAAGATTAACGAGCACATTCAGTCGACCGCGATGGGCCATGCCTAGTACGATTTCTTTCGTCCCCGCACTGCCAGCTCGCTGGACCAGTTCATCTAACGAAGGAATTAAACTTTCGCCCCCTTCTAAGCCGAAACGCTTGGTGCCTGGATACTTAGAGTCAAGATGTTTCTCCAGTCCCTCCGCAGCGGTAAGTCGCTCGAGAAGATGCGTTTTAACATCGGCACCTAAATTCGGAATACCGTCGTTACTCTCGATGCGCTGCTGAATCCATTGCTTCTCTTCGAGGTTTACGATGTGCATGAACTCATAGCCGACCGAGCTACAGTAAATTCGCTCTAGGTTTTCGACTATTTCACCTAAAGGTGCTTTGTCTTTGCTAATAAACAGTGAACCCGTCTGAAAAACCGTTGACCCGTCGAGAGGCCCTAGACCATGGAACTCAAGTTCCAAATCTGCAACCCTCTCTCGGTACATTAGGCCGAGTGGATCTAGCGCTGCTTTTTGATGCCCTCTAACTCGGTAAGAGCTGATCAGGTGCATTACCTGAACTTGCTTGCTCTCGTGTTCCGAGTTAACGATAGCGTCGTTGTTGAGTAGCGGCGTATAGCGGCTTCGCTTTCCAAGCGTTTTGAAATCCTGCTGAATGCGCGCATGCGAGACATCGCCGCTACCATTGGAAGCGCCCGCAGCCAATGATGCGAAAAAGCTTGACCACTGCTCAGGAACGCTTGAGGGGTCTTCGAGAAAAGACTCATAGAGTGCTTCAACATATTCGGCATTAGCGCCAGATAAGTGTCCGCTGTTCCAAAGTTGCTGCATTGGGCTCGCCGACTTATCCTCAAATCCTTCCATTGGTTGTCATCCTTTTTGACAAACAGCGAGTGCCATAGCCTCGCCAACTTGGACTAGCTTACGCGCTCTGCTCGATTAGCATCGAACGTATATGACCGATAGCGCGCGTTGGGTTCAACCCTTTCGGACAAACTGCGACGCAGTTCATGATGCCTCGGCACCTGAAAACGCTGAATGGATCTTCGAGTCCGGCCAAACGTTCAGATGCCGCCGTATCGCGACTGTCGGCAAGAAAGCGGTATGCCTGCAGCAACCCTGCGGGACCGATAAATTTGTCAGGGTTCCACCAAAACGAAGGGCAACTCGTGGTACAGCAGGCGCAAAGGATGCACTCGTAGAGGCCGTCGAGTTTGGCACGATCTTCCGGACTCTGCAGGCGCTCAATGTTCGGCACCGGCTCACTATTCATTAGGTAAGGCTTCACCTTTTCGAACTGCTTATAAAAAATAGACATGTCGACCACTAAGTCACGGACAACTGGCAAACCCGGAAGCGGTCGGAGAACAAGCTTTTTGCCAGGCTTAACAACAGACGACAACGGTGTTATGCAGGCTAACCCGTTGGTGCCGTTAATGTTCATACCATCTGAGCCGCAAACGCCCTCGCGGCAGGACCTGCGATAAGCGATCGTCGTGTCTTTCTCTTTCGCTAGATTAAGAACATCAAGAACCATGAGGTCGCGATCGGTGGGCACATCAACTTCGATATCAACCATTGCTGGTTTGAGGTCTGTTTCTGGGTTGTAACGATAAATGCTAACTAACACGATTCACCTTGCTTCAAACATAGTTTGGTAATTGTATGGTTACTGCGTTAAACATTTTTGCCTACACCGAAGTTTAGGCAAAGTTCGAATTTCTTAACTAATAAGTTCTTATCTTAGGCTCGAAGGTATCAACCGTCTTCGGCTTGAAGTTCACGGCACGCTTACCAACTCGCTTGTCTTCTGGGAAATACATCGAGTGGCACAGCCAATTTTCGTCATCACGCTCACGGAAATCATCGCGCGCATGTGCTCCTCGGCTCTCGTCTCGAGCCTCAGCAGAGATCGCAGTAGCTTCAGCCACTTCAAATAGATTCTCTAATTCTAGTGCTTCAATGCGAGCTGTATTGAACGCGTTGCTCTTATCCACTAGATGCACATTTTTAATTCGCTCACGCAGCACTTCGAGCTTTTTAATGCCGTCCTGCATGAACTCACCTTTGCGGAACACACCGAAATAATTCTGCATTATCCCTTGGAGCTCAGCGCGAAGCTCGGCAACACTTTCACCCGAACTAGTTTCATTGAGGCGATTCAACCGAGACATTGCTGCCTCTATGTCTGACTCGC
This sequence comes from Gammaproteobacteria bacterium, assembly GCA_017853205.1. Lineage (GTDB taxonomy): Bacteria > Pseudomonadota > Gammaproteobacteria > Pseudomonadales > Pseudohongiellaceae > UBA9145. Next base: position 2,270 of record JAFMKB010000019.1, on the reverse strand, counting down.
TTGCAACGCGCTGTTCAATGCCCGAAGCGAGCTCCTGCTCAATATGTTTGCCAGCCGCTCGGCCAAAAACAACGAGGTCGAGAAGACTGTTACCACCAAGCCGATTGGCACCGTGCACAGATACACAGGCAGCCTCGCCTACCGCAAACAAGCCTGGGATTATCACATCGGCACCACTGTCATCTTGCATAATGGCTTGGCCGTTAACATTAGTCGGTATGCCGCCCATCATGTAGTGACAGGTTGGTACAACCGGAATAGGCTCTTTTACTGGGTCAACATGTGCGAAAGTGCGCGAAAGCTCCAAGATCCCTGGGAGTTTGGCGTTAAGCACATCCTCACCGAGGTGGTCGAGCTTGAGCATGACATGATCGCCCTTCGGACCACATCCGCGACCCTCCAAGATCTCTAAGACCATGGAACGAGCTACCACATCACGACCTGCTAGGTCTTTGGCATTGGGCGCGTAGCGCTCCATAAAACGCTCGCCATCCTTATTGATGAGATAACCACCCTCTCCGCGACAACCCTCGGTTACCAGCGTTCCTGCACCATAGATGCCCGTCGGATGGAACTGCCACATCTCCATATCCTGAACTGGGAAGCCTGCGCGCAATGCCATGCCAACGCCGTCGCCTGTGTTAATTAAGGCGTTTGTAGTTGACGCATAGATACGCCCTGCTCCACCTGTGGCAAAAACAGTCGCCTTAGACTGGATCACTACAGTTTCACCTGTTTCGATGCATATCGCGATTACACCTACTACTGCTCCATCCTGATTCTTTATAAGGTCGGTTGCGTACCATTCGTTTAGAAAAACCGTATTATTTTTAATATTTCCTTGATAAAGCGTGTGTAACAGCGCGTGTCCTGTTCTATCAGCAGCTGCACAAGTTCGGGCAGCTTGGCCGCCATTACCGTAGTCTTTCGACTGTCCGCCAAAAGGCCGCTGATAAATTCGCCCGCTCTCTGTGCGGGAGAAAGGAAGCCCCATATGCTCGAGTTCAAACACCGTTTGAGGGCCTTCGCTGCACATATACTCAATCGCGTCTTGGTCACCGATATAGTCAGAACCCTTGACGGTGTCATACATATGCCAGCGCCAATCGTCATTAGGATCGTCGCTTGCAATTGCACAGGTGATTCCTCCCTGCGCCGACACGGTGTGAGATCGCGTAGGGAAAACCTTAGAAATAACCGCCGTTTTATAACCCGACTGAGCCAACTGCAACGCCGCGCGCATGCCCGCACCGCCGCCACCTACGATTACTGCATCAAATGAAATTGTTCGTAATGCGCTCATCTAGCTTCCCCAAAAAATCTGAATACCCCAAAGGAGGTAAACCGTTATCAACAATGCACAACCGAGCTGAAAGACCAAGCGCACAAATGTCGCTGCACTCCCCAGCTGTAAGCTGGTTAGATAATCTGTTGCGATGGTCCACATTCCAATCCACGCATGCCCACAAAGCGCAAGCACTGACATCATGCTGAAGAGGCGAACTGCATTATTAGAAAAAATCCCGGACCACTGCTCAAAACTAAGTTCCGGATAGAGCACAAAAATACCGAAGATGAAAAGCGAATAAGCCAAGAGAACGATCGCGCTCACCCGTTGAACCAACCAGTCCGAAAGACCTGTTCGGCTGAAATTTGTCGCACTAGTTACCATATCCAGACTCCAGCAATGACGATGAGTAATGTTGAAAGAATAAGTGTGATTCGGCTTCCTATGGCTGCGCCAGCGAGCGTTTCACCAACCCCCCAATCCATGATTAGGTGCTTCGTGCCAGCAACGAGGTGATAAAGCAGTCCGGAGACGATTCCCCAAAGCACAAATTTACCTATTGGGGAGCCAACCAATTGCTGGGCTTTAACGAACCCTGCTTCTGATTCTAGCGATAAGCTGAGTAGGTAAAGTAGAATCGCAACACCGACAAAAATAATCACACCCGTTATTCGATGCGTGATGGAGAGAATCGCTGTTAATGGGAATCGGATAGTGGTGAGATCGATATTTACTGGTCTGGTATCTTTCACGTTTAACCTTTCGAATTTCTTTTGATGGGGTGAATTGCCGCCTTTTCGCGCTCACCTGTCGTCAGTTACGTCCAACAGACGATCAAATGAGTGCCACTCCGATCAAACTGATTGAATTAATTAACAATTTCAATGTCACAAACGGCGGGAAGTATATTAGCGAGTGCCCGCCAATACAATAAAACTTGGCTCTCTCGATGCAATACCGACAATATATTGTCGTTCTGCAA
>JAFMKB010000018.1 GCA_017853205.1 Gammaproteobacteria bacterium | reverse complement strand
CAAATGCTACTTATAAGACCTGACTTGCCGATTCTCCTAGCCACCGGTTTTACCGAAAGACGACTGCGCGAGAAAATTGAGAATCGATCAGATATCCACTGCGTCGCCAAGCCCTATGACACTAATCAATTACCACAGCTCATTGCGGGAATGCTCGACGCCGCAATTGAAAAACGAGGTAGAAACGCCGATAGCTAACGCCTCTCGACAATAGCCGCATCGACAAGACGACTGAAGTTTTCTCTAAAACCGCCGCCGTTAGAGGGCGAGACCTGAGCCATAATTACGATCACCATGCCCTCAACGGGGTCAATAAAAAAGCGAGTGCCTGCAGAACCGTCCCACCAGATCGTACCCTTTGACACTGGGTAGTCGTAGGTCGCGGGGTCTAGGACGACGTTAAAGCCGCCGAGGCTCCAGCCCGAGCCAAGCCAGTAGCGACTGTTCCCGATTGGCATAGCCGCCTCGGGAACAGCATTTTCATAGATCAACGCGGCTGTCGTTTCGCTCAGCACTCTCTCGTTGGAGCCCGGAATCTTTCCTCGGTCCAAGACCATTTGCGAAAAGCGCAAGAAGTCAGGCACTGAAGAGAGTAGTCCGACTCCCCCTTCGATCAGCTCGGGCTTTTGTGTCCACGGGACGCTTTCTATGGCGTAAGGGCGCAATTCGCCATTATCTGGCCGATAGAGCTGCGCTAAGCGATTCGCATCATCCCCCTCTGCCCAGAACAACGTGCTACTCATTCCCAATGGCGCGAGAAGGTTTTGCTGAAGATAGTCTTCGAATTTCTGGCCCGACCAAACCTCGATTAGCTTACCGACAATAGTTGCGTGTATGCCGTAGCGAAATTCTTTGCCTGGATCTTGAAACAGAGGAACTTGGGCCGTTTTAGTCACCATCGCGTCAAGACTCTGTGCACGATCGCGTACATTGTTCTCACGGTAGAGGGCCGAGCTGCGACTCCCTAAACCTGAGGTGTGTGTCAGCAAATGTGCAATCGTCATCTCGCCGACACGTGGTCGCGTCGCGCCGAGGTCAGTCGACTCTGAATCGAGGAGGACGCGCTGAGAGGAAAATTCGGGCAGGTATTTAGTAACCGGGTCGTCGAATTCAAACGCACCTTGTTCGTATAAACGAAGCGCAGCGACGCTGGTTATTTCGCGCGACATCGAATAGATGCGGAATAACGCATCTTCGCGCATAGCAATTCCGTTCTCTTTATCGAGATTGCCTAGCGCGACTTGGTACACTAACTTGCCATCCCGAGCGACCGCAGCGACAACACCGGCGATGTCACCCTCATCGATATGTCTTTGTAGTCGCTCAGTTGCAGCATTAAGCGCTGCGCTCGACATACCCACGCTCTCAGGACTTTCGATCTCTGCGGCGTAAGAGTTAGCAGTGATAAACGGCGCGGTAAGTGAAATCGCTGCGAACAATGCGACACCTAAACGTCTATTGTGAATGGAGCAATGGATCTTAGGCATAGAAATAAGTCTCACAGAAAGAAAAAACGGGGTTACAACGAATCAGAAATCCAGCGGTTAACGCGCGCCTCCAACAGGGGCAGCGGGAGCGCACCCGCGCCCAAGACGATGTCATGAAATTCTCGAATATCGAATGCCTCTCCCAACGCCTGCTCCGCATTTCGACGCACTTCTTGAATCTTCAACATGCCGATTTTATAGGCGGTTGCCTGACCAGGTGTTGCGATATAGCGTTTTATCTCTGATCGAACAGCGCCTTCGGCTTGCGGCGAATTAGCGAGGAAATACTGCACCGCTTCTTCCTCAGTCCAACGCTTTGAGTGGATCCCGGTATCGACAACGAGTCGAATCGCACGCCAAATTTCTCCACCTAAGCGACCAAAATCTGAATAAGGGTCTTCGAAGCCACCCATCTCTTTTGCTAACCACTCAGAGTAGAGACCCCAGCCTTCGGTATAAGCGGTAGTGCGATACTGAGTCCTAAATTTCGGCACGTCTTCGAGTTCTTGTTGTATCGAAATCTGCATGTGATGCCCAGGGCTTCCCTCATGATAGGCAACGTCCTCGAGCTGGAAAATAGGCAACGTCGACATGTCGCTCATGTGCGAATAGAACACACCTGGCCGCGAACCGTCCGGCGTGCCTGCACTGTAATGCTGGGCGCCGCCCGCCTGCTCCCTAAACGCTTCAACGCGTCGCACTTCGAGTGCCGCCTTAGGCAGGCGGCCAAAGTAATCAGGCAGCTTAAGCGCAATAGCGTCTAAATATTTATTGTTAAGATCGAGGTAAGCCTGCCTTCCCTCATCGGTGTTAGGAAAATAGAACTGTTCATCCTCGCGCATGAATGTGAAGAACTCTTGCAGGCTGCCGTCGAAACCGACCTGCTGCTTGATGGTTTCCATCTCGGCTTGAATTCGCGCAACCTCATCTAAGCCTATTTGATGAATCTCCTCTGCCGTGAGATCAACCGTCGTCATTTGCGCGAGACGGTAGTTGTAGAAAGCCTCACCGTCGGGAAGCGCCCAGACGCCCTGGGCCTCTTCGCTTGCGATCTCTCGATCCTCGCGCAACCACGCCGCCACCTCCTCATAGGCGGTTTTCACTTCGCCGGCAAGTAACGCCTGAATTTGTTGAAAATAAACCTGAGCCTCTTCAGCGCTGAGTAATCCTTCATCGATTAATGCCGTGGTTTTTGACTGCAGATCTGTCCAGAGCGGCGAATTGGGCGAACTATCACTGTTGCTAAACGGCGCGCCTGCTGTGACCCTTTCGATTTCTGCCAGCGCAAAATCATAGCCGAAACGGGGCTGCCGTATACCCGCGGCCGATGCGGCGCGTGAGCGCTCCAACAGTTCGGTAAATACCCGGTCAAGCTCTCGCAGTCTTGAAACATAGGCGTCAAGATCAGCAACCGTATCCACGCGGTGAAAATTGATCAGAAAGTTAGGCAGGTAGGCATGGGGGCCACCGCGTCCAAAAATGTACCCGTGCTGTCGATACGGCACTCCCGCTTCGGCGCGCTCTAACGAGAACTTCCACATATCGTAGGATAGTTTCCCGTCGTCAGTTAGCCGGGCGTAGTCGAACTCGCTTAGCATTGTGGTCACACTTTCACGAAGCCATTCGAGATCTCTCTGCTCGGCAGCGAGTGAGAAATCGTCTAGCTGTCCATAGTCGGTTTTGTCGCCCAACGCTGTTTTGGTCATCGGGCTTGTTTCTAACTGCTCGGCATATTGCTCATCAAGCCACGCATTCAATCGCTGAGTCTCAGTCTGCTGGGAGGCAGTGGAGATTGCCGCTTCGGACTGACTCTCCGTCGGTTCCGAGCACGCGACAAGTGTGCCCACTAGGAGCATCCCAATTGCCTGCAGCAGTCGGAGTCTTAGTGCAGCTGTTGACATGAATATTCCCCTCGCAAGTTAGTGGTAGCTACCCCGTAGGTAGCATCTGATTTATTAGTACGGAGTTCTTTCTCTTTCTCTTTCTTTTTGCTCATTTGGAAACTTGGTTCTTTAACTTTAGGCGTACGAGCCTCGCGGCCTTTGCTGTCAACGCAGCAACGCCTGCCAGGCATAAGCGCGGTCGCCCAAGGCTATAAACTCAGGATTGAGAAGGCTTTCCTTCTGATTGTAACGCAGCGGCGTAAAGTCTAGATCGACGATTTCACCACCCGCTGCGGCAAGAATCGCCTGCGCGGCTGCGGTATCCCATTCGCTCGTTGGTGCCAGCCTAGGGTAGATGTCTGCCGCTCCCTCTGCGACCAGACACATTTTGAGCGAGCTGCCTATGCTAACTACTTCGCCAATGCCTAGCGCTTTGTCGATAGTGGCAAGCATTTCTTCAAGGCGTTCGCCTCGATGGCGACGGCTGGCGACTACTCTGATTTTCTGCCCGGCCATTGCTGCCACCTTTATCGGGCGCGCGCCACTACTCTCTGCTTTCCAAGCGCAAGGGGCCTGATCATCATTAATTCCGCTGTAGGTTACGCCTGTTACTGGCACGCTAACAACACCTAGCCTTGCGACGCCGTTATCGATAAGCGCGATATTCACCGTAAACTCGCCGTTGCGCCCAATGAATTCTTTGGTGCCATCTAAGGGATCGACTAACCAATAACGCGACCACGTCTGTCGCTCGGCAAAAGGCAGCTGAAATGATTCTTCCGATAGCACAGGAATATCCGGGGCGAAGGACAGCAGCTCACGCTCGATCAATTCATGTGCGCGGCGATCAGCGAGAGTCAAAGGCGAGTCGTCGGCTTTGTGCTCGATTTCAATGTCAGCTGCGCTGTTATAGACCGTGAGGATTTCTAAGCTAGCCGCCTCTGCTATCCGGCACATCTCTTTAAGAGTGTGTTTACTGATGTCTGCCTGACTCACGACAAAGGTCCTTTTGATTGTCAAAACGTCCAACGTAGAATAACAGTAGGAATAGCGCTAAGCTCGTTATTAGCCCGATAAATTGATTTAGTTAGCCAACTTACCCACCAGCGCTTCGCTCTCGTATGGAGAATCAATGCCTCCTTGGAATGACATAGACACCGTAATGTTCGATATGGACGGCACGCTGCTCGACCTGCATTTCGATAATTATTTCTGGCAGCACCTCTTGCCATTAACCTACGCTAAGCAAAACCAGATGACGCCCGACGAGGCGATTGCGTTCGTGACCGCCAAGTCCGAGCGCGTCTATGGCACGCTGGACTGGTATTGCCTCGATTACTGGCGCGATGAGTTAGGGGTCGACATCACAGGCTTAAAACAGACGATCATCGATAAGATTCGCGTTCGACCCAATGTAGAAGTACTCCTGGAACAACTCAATACACTCGGCAAGCGAGTGCTGCTGGTAACCAATGCCCATCCGCACAGCTTGTCGTTGAAGATGCAGCATACCTCTATCGCCGACTATTTCCATCAACGCATAAGCTCACACCAACTCGCACTCGCAAAGGAGAACAATGGCTTCTGGGGTAAACTCCAGATCATCGAGGCCTATGACCCTGCCCGCACTCTGCTTTTCGATGACTCATTGCCGGTCCTAAGGCAGGCGCAGCGCGAAGGCATAGGCCATCTGATGGCAATTCGCCAGCCCGATAGCGAGCGCCCCGCAGTGGCGCTTGGCGAGTTCACACAGGTTGACGATTTCTCCTCTATTTTGCCGTCGAGACTCGCGAGCACCGTCGAACAAGGACAATTCTAAGGACATGACTAAGACCCAAGATCCCAAGGCAAAGAGCGATTTGGCCAGACTAAGGCTCGACAAATGGCTCTGGGCTGCTCGCTTTTACAAAACACGAAGTCTCGCCAAACAAGCAATAGAAGGCGGCAAAGTGCAGTGCGATGGGACTCGCGCCAAACCTAGCAAGGAAATCGAGGTCGGCGCAGAAATTCGTCTTAGGCAGGGTTTTGATGAACGCACGGTCGTGGTGTCTGCGCTTTCAGAGCAGCGACGCGGCGCGCCAGAGGCGCAGCGTTTGTATGCTGAAACAGCTGAAAGTATTAAGCTGAGAGAGAGCCTTAGCGAGCAGCGCAAGAGCCAGCCACACCTGATGACTACTACTAAACCCAACAAGAGAGACCGACGACTGATCCACCGTTTTAAGCAAATCGAGTAACGTGAGAACAAGAAATAAGCTGTTAGCGAATTTTAATGTTCTTTGCCATAATACGGCGCTCTTGGGCTAGCCGAGGCTTGCCCACCCGCACTCGTGGCAAATTCCCGAGGATAAACGGCGCAAGGTGCTTGCGCCGATCTAATCCCGATTTTGCACAGCGAGCGCCTATGATTCGGAGGACTTAACGCAAGGCTCCGATATGCAAAGGATGGTATTGCCTTGAGTAGCACCTCTGCTAAACACGCGACGTTGTCTACCCGCCCCTCACTTGCCTCTTCGCTCGACTTCTATGGGCTTGCCACCTTCGATTTAAGCTGGGGCGGAGTTGTCCGTGGCATCGAAAAAGAAAGCTTAAGGGTGAGCCCCGCAGGTGCGCTATCGCAGTCGGTTCATCCGCAAGCGCTCGGTTCGACACTCACCAACCCCTATATCACGACAGATTTTTCTGAGTCTCTACTCGAGTTTATTACGCCCGCCTATGAGCGCATCGAAGACTGCCTTGGCATGCTTGAGGGCATCCACCGATTCACCCTCACTCGCCTCGAGAATCAGGAAATGCTTTGGGGTTCGAGCATGCCTTGCGCGCTAGGCGGTGAAGACGAAATTCCTATCGCGCTGTTTGGCACCTCTAACCTTGGCAGGCTTAAAACACTCTATCGCGAGGGGTTAAGCAATCGCTACGGAAAAATCATGCAGACGATCGCAGGCATACACTATAATTTTTCTATGCCCGAAAGCTTTTGGCCGCAGTATCAGCAGCACTGTGGCGATACCGGTTCACTTCAGGATTTCCGCACCAACAAATATTTGCACCTCATTCGCAATTTCCATCGCTACTCCTGGCTTCTTGTTTATCTCTTTGGCGCTTCGCCCGCAGCATGTAAAAGCTTTGTTCGAGGCCGCGAACATAGCCTGCAAGAACTCGATGCGAATTCCCTCTACCTGCCCTATGCCACCTGTCTGCGGATGGGGAATTTAGGCTACAAGAGCGAGGCGCAGAAATCGCTTTTCGTTTGCTACAACGACCTCAATAACTACGCTGAGTGTCTAGATACAGCGATGCACACTCCCTATCCCGAATACGAAGCGATCGGCCGAGGGCCCAATGGCGAACCGCGTCAGATAAACGCTAATCTGCTGCAACTCGAGAATGAGTTCTACAGCACTATTCGACCCAAACGGAATGTAAAAAGCGGCCAGCGACCACTGGCTGCATTAAAGGAAGGCGGTATCGAGTATATCGAAGTGCGAGCACTCGATCTCAATCCCTATTTACCCTTGGGAATCGACGCCGAGCAGATAAGGTTTCTCGACACGTTCCTTGTGCACTGCCTTCTCGCCCCAAGTCCTGAATGCCATCAAGCAGAATTTTTTGAGGTTGCTGAGAATCTCACGCGGGTTGTTGAACAGGGGCGAGATCCCGCTTTGATGCTGTCCGAAGAAGGTAAACCACGAGCAATGCGCCAGTGGGCTGCGACTGTCCTTGACTCGCTTAGTCACGCAGCAACCCTGCTGGATTCTATACACAACGCGGCCGATTACCCCAACGGTGAGTACGCCTCTGCCCTTCAGGCACAGGTCGATAAACTGAATGATGCAGGCCTAACGCCATCTGGCCGGATGCTCACACAGATGCAAGAGGAAGGCCTCTCATTTTTCCAGCTCGCGTTAACGCTCGCTCAGCGGCAACACGAATTTCTGCTAGAAAGCCGTGATAACGCAGCAAAGACGTTGCCTAGTCAAGCGGACGAGGCAATGTTCGAGAAGGTAGCAAAGCAGTCGCTAGCAGATCAGGCAAGTCTCGAAGCAGAGTCACAGTTGGATTTCGAAGAATTTTTGGCTCAGTGGAATGCAGCCTAACGCGGGTTAAAACGTTAGACTACGCGAATACCAAACACTCAACGACCGAATAGTGGGAGTCTTTCGATGAACAATTTACCGATGCCTAGTAATCGCATCATGAATTTCGGCATCTTTTTCGTGACCGTGCTAACAATCGCGATAGCGCTTTATATGGAACATGTGATGCTGCTGTCACCGTGCGGCCTCTGTATCACACAGCGTGTGTTTTTCATTCTTTGCGGGCTCGTCTGTCTAATCTCAGCACTGCATGATCCCGAAGCATCGACTCAGCGGCTCTACTCACTTATCGCTGCATCGATGTGTGTGTTTGGTAGCTATTTCTCGATTCGTCAGATCTGGCTACAGAATCTCCCAGAAGAAGAAGTCCCCGCGTGTGGTCCCGGCCTCACCTACATAATGGAGAACTTCCCTTTTATCGAGATGCTGAACTTCCTTCTCAAGGGCGACGGCAATTGCGCCGAGGTGGTTTTCCGCTTATTCGGCATTTTCTCGATTCCGCAAATGGCGCTTATCGCATTCACGGGTTTGTTCTCCCTCTGCCTCTTTATGGCCTTCCGCAAGGCAGAAGCCTAGCCGCGGCGCCAATCGAAGAATCGTTTGAGCCATGGGAAGTACTGTGTGGGCAGACGGGCGCTGCGCCAGGCATTAGCGGCGAATTTATTTGCCTCACCGAGCGTGGGGTATATATGAGTGACCGCGGAAATACTCTTAAGTCCCATATTATGAGTCATTGCGAACACAAATTCGGCAATCTGTTCGCCTGCGTGATAACCGACGATGGTGACTCCTAGTATCTTGTCCTTACCCGGCACCGTCAGAATTTTCACGAATCCATGCGCTTCGCCATCGGCCAGCGAGCGATCATGGTGATTCATCTCATAACGCGTTAGCTCATAGGCGATGCCGCGCTGCTTGGCCTCGTCTTCGCTTAAACCCACGCGGGCGACCTCTGGGTCAGTGAATGTTGCCCAAGGTACGACTGAATAGTTGACTCGTGAGCGCCAAATCCCGCCGGCAATGGCATTTAGCGCGGCAAACCACGCCTGATAAGACGCCATGTGGGTAAATTGGTAAGGCCCAGCTACGTCGCCACAGGCAAAGACGTTCGGAAGACTGGTTTGCAGGTATTCGTTAACCTCCACTGTACCCTGTGGTGTCAATGCAACACCGATTTCCTCGAGACCGAATCCTTCGGTATTCGCCTTGCGGCCTATTGCTAACAGCACCCTGTCGAATGCCACTCGAACAGTTTTACCTTGGTGTTCGGCTTCCATGAAATGCTCGCCGTCGACCGTCTCGAACTTCTGCAGCCTGTGGCTGGTTAGTACCTCAATGCCTTGCGCTTCGAAGCGAGTACTTACTGCTGCTGAAACATCCGCGTCTTCGCGGGGCATAATCCGCTCGGCCATGTCCACCTGCGTCACTTTAGACCCAAGACGGCTAAATGCCTGCGCGAGTTCGCAGCCGATTGGGCCACCCCCTACAACGAGCAGCCGTGGTGGCAGTTCGGTAAGCGACCAGACATTGTCAGAGGTGAGGTAATCGATGCCATCGAGCCCCGGTACGGACGGTATGAAGGGCCGCGCTCCCGAGGCAATCACGATCGACTCAGTGGTAATTCTCTTCCCCTCGACTTCAACCTCGTAGGGCGAGAGCAGACGCGCGGCACCGCTTACGCACTCCACGCCAAGGGAAGTGAAGCGTTCGGGAGAATCATGAGGCTCGATTGTTTCGATTACAGTTTGCACGCGACGCATAACGGCCGCAAAGTCCACTTTCCCCGCTGCGTCGACAATGCCGTAATCCTCTGCGCGGCGGATATACTCCATGATGCGGCCACTGCGAATAATCGACTTGCTCGGCACGCAGCCGGTATACAAACAGTCACCACCCATTCGGTGTTTTTCGACTAAGACGACCTTAGCCTTCGCCCCAGCCACGATAAGTGAGGTAACGAGTCCAGCCGAACCGCCACCCACCACAACGACATTTGTGTCGAAGCGCTTCGGCTTTTTAAACGAGCTTAGGCGTTTACGCTTTTGCATCAAGCCGATCACTCCTTTAGCTGCGAGAGGGACGACCCCCAAGAGAGTGAACGATACCAAAACAGAGGGCGAGACCAGGCCGCTAAGCGACGTAATCTGAGCGAGTTCGGCGCCCGCATTAACGTAGACGAGGGTCGAGACAAACATGCCAATTTGACTAGCAAAGTAGTAGGCAGGCACGCTAATGCTGGTGAGGCCCATGAGCAGATTAACGACAAAGAACGGCACCAGCGGGACCATGCGTAAACTAAAGAGATAGAATGCCCCATCTTTCGCGATACCCTTATTAATCGGCGCAAGGTACGCACCGAAGCGGCGCTGCACCCAGTCGCGAAGCAGGAGTCGCGAGGCGAGGAAAGCCCCGGTCGCGCCGATGCTGCTCGCAAATGAGACCAACAGCGTTCCCCACCAGAGCCCAAAAATAGCACCGCCTAACAGGGTGAGTAATATCGCGCCCGGAATGGAGATGCCGGTCGCGACGACATAGAAAACGAAATAAATCGCAGCGGTTACGGCAAAATTTTCATCGCGAAATGCCTGCAAACTAGCGAGACGCGACTGAATGAACCCTAAGGTTAGATACTGGCCGAGATCGAAAGCGACGTAGGCGCCAACGGCGAGTAGGATGAACGCGGCGATTACGAGTTTAATTCGATTCACTTAAATTCCTTGCTGGGTGGTTAGCTAGGGAGATAGTACCCTATAGCGGTTGATAAGCGGGGCGAATCGTCGATTCTATTTCTAGTGCGCGACTGCTAAGCTTGTAACCTAATCAAAAGCTGCGCAGCGCGAAATCGCGCTCACTGCGTACAAACTACTCCTATTCAAATACGCATTCAAAGAGGCTTACGCCGTGTCGATTATCGAAGCCAATCGCCGATTCCCCTCCTCAAGACCCCGCCGCATGCGCCGCGATGAGTTTAGCCGCCGTCTCATGCGAGAGAGTCGCCTAACAACAGATGACCTGATCTACCCGCTTTTTATCGTCGAAGGCAGTGGGCAACGCCAGCCAATCGAGTCGATGCCGGGTATCGAGCGTCTGAGTATTGATGAGCTTCTAAAAGAAGCGGCCGAGCTGGTGGCGTTGGACATCCCCGCGATAGCACTTTTCCCCGCGCCTAAGCCTGAGACCAAATCGCTCAACGGGGCAGAAGCCTACAATCCCGATGGTCTCGTACAGCGCGCGATTCGTGCGCTAAAGGCAGAATTTCCTACGCTCGGCGTCATCACGGATGTCGCGCTGGATCCCTATACCACCCATGGACAAGACGGCATCATCGACGAATCAGGCTATGTGCTCAACGATGAAACTGTCGAAGTGCTAGCCAAGCAGGCGCTCTCGCATGCGGTTGCCGGCGCCGACATCGTTGCACCTTCGGATATGATGGACGGGCGCGTCGCTGCAATTCGCGACATGCTCGAAGCGAATGGCCAAATCTATACGCGCATCCTCGCCTATTCAGCAAAATATGCCTCTGCTTACTACGGTCCTTTTCGTGACGCGGTCGGCTCGAGCGGCAATTTAGGCGGTGGCAATAAATACAGCTATCAAATGGATGTAGCGAATAGCGATGAAGCGTTGCAAGAGATTGCACAAGACCTCGCAGAGGGGGCGGACATGGTGATGGTCAAGCCGGGCATGCCGTATTTAGATATTGTGAACCGCGTGAAAACCGAGTTCAAAGTGCCAACAATGGTGTATCAGGTAAGCGGTGAATATGCGATGCACATGGCGGCGGCGCAAAATGGCTGGCTAGACGAAGACGCGGTCGCAATGGAGTCACTGCTATGTATCAAGCGCGCCGGTGCCGACGCGATTCTTACTTATTTCGCGAAGAAAGCCGCGCGCTTGTTAAAGGCGGGCACATAAATACTTGAATACTTGAGTTTCGGCCTTATGATATCGCCTTACAGGCATGCGGATCCGTATTCCACCCGGAGCACAACCCCAGAACATTACCAGAGGATTAGTTTATGAGCGGCTCTATCGTTCACGTTTCAGACAGCTCTTTTGAGCAAGACGTTCTTCAAGCCGAAGGCCCCGTACTAGTCGATTTTTGGGCTGAATGGTGCGGCCCGTGCAAAATGATCGCGCCCGTTCTAGAAGAGATCAGCGGCGACTACGCAGGTAAGCTTACCGTCGCCAAAATGGATGTCGATGCCAACACAGCGACTGCGCCGAAATACGGCGTACGCGGTATTCCCTCACTGCTTATCTTTAAAGGCGGTGAAGTCGTAGGAACCAAGGTAGGAGCCCTCTCCAAATCACAGCTCGCCGCGTTTATTGACAGCGTTATCTAAATTGCGTTTAATGCGGCTTAAGACAGGCGCGAGTCTCTCTTAGCCGCAGTCTTCATCCCCTAGCGCTACCCTTCGGAATTTATCGCCCCTGATTCGAACTAGACGTGTTCTAGAGAGTTTATAAGCGAATTAAAGGTGCTCTAAAGTTCCGTCTAGCTAGACCGATGTAGGCTATGTTAGCTGCAGCAATAGAATTAGTAGACGTATCGGCAACGGTGCTAGCAGCAGAGATTAATCCGCATGGACGAAAGCTTAGCAAAGTTAGGTTTTCAGTGTGCGGCAGACCGATCCGGTCGAAAGCCTCCTGATTATTCAGTTCCTCGCTCTCTCTCTGCGCTTATAGATTGGCGATAGTTTAAGCGACCGGCTCGCGACCCAATTTAGAACGATCTATTTAAGAACTAGTTATTTAGCACAACTTAATTTAACGCGCCCCTTTATAAATTGCGCCCTTAAATAAACAGACCCCATATCCAGCCCCCTGTCATCCGGCTGAAGACGCGTCCTTAACAATCACATTACCTATTCGCCTACTCTCACTCTTTAAGAGGTGCAGCAGCGGCGAAATCCCAACCAACAAAGAAGACCATCAACAATGAACTTAACCGAACTCAAGCAAAAGCCTGTCGCAGAACTCGTTCAGACCGCCCATGATATGGGTTTAGAAAACGTATCACGCACACGCAAACAAGACATCATCTTCGCAATCTTAAAAAAGCATGCGAAAAATGGAGAAGATATCTCTGGTGACGGCGTACTCGAGATACTGCAAGACGGCTTCGGTTTCCTGCGCTCGGCAGACTCATCGTATCTTGCTGGCCCAGATGACATCTATGTCTCTCCTAGCCAGATCCGCCGCTTTAATTTGCGAACCGGCGATACAGTTGCCGGCAAGATTCGCCCCCCTAAAGACGGTGAACGTTATTTCGCCTTGCTTAAGGTTCACGAGATCAATTTCTCAAGCTCCGAAAATTCCAAGAACAAAATCCTCTTCGAAAACCTCACGCCGCTTTTCCCTCAAGATCGTCTCACACTGCAAGTCGGTAACGGCAGCACTGAAGACTTAAGCGCACGAATCATCGATCTCGTCGCGCCGATCGGAAAGGGCCAACGCGGGCTTATCGTGTCACCTCCGAAGGCAGGTAAAACGCTGATTCTTCAAAACATTGCGCAGTCGATCACGCGCAATAATCCCGAGTGTCGCCTGATCGTATTGTTAATTGATGAACGCCCAGAAGAAGTAACCGAAATGCAGCGCTCGGTGCGTGGCGAAGTGGTCGCAAGTACCTTCGATGAGCCACCTGCACGCCATGTTCAGGTTGCCGAAATGGTTATCGAAAAAGCCAAGAGACTCGTTGAGCACAAAGAAGACGTCGTTATCCTACTCGACTCAATCACTCGTCTTGCGCGCGCCTACAATACAATTATCCCGAGTTCCGGCAAGGTGCTCACCGGAGGTGTCGACGCGCACGCACTCGAACGTCCTAAACGATTCTTCGGTGCCGCGCGAAACCTCGAAGAAGGCGGCAGCCTGACAATTATCGCGACCGCGCTTGTCGATACCGGCTCCAAAATGGACGAAGTGATTTACGAAGAATTTAAAGGCACGGGTAACATGGAATTACAGCTCGACCGTAAAATTGCGGAAAAACGCGTGTATCCCGCCATTAACGTACGCCGCTCTGGTACACGCCGCGAGGAACTCATCACAACCGAAGAAGAACTCCAGCGCATGTGGATTCTGCGAAAGCTGCTCACGTCGATGGAAGACATTCAGGCAACCGAATTTATCCTCGACAAATTAAAAGACACGAAAACAAACGAAGAGTTCTTTAATTCAATGAAACGAAAGTAGTAATTCGTTATGGCGTTTAAAGACCTCAGAGATTTTATCGACTTATTAGAAGCCAAGGGTGAGCTCAAGCGAATCAGCGTGGAAGTTGATCCGGTTTTGGAGATCACCGAGATAAGCGATCGCACGCTGCGCGCCGGTGGCCCTGCTCTTTTGTTCGAAAATCCCAAGGGATCTAAAATCCCGCTTCTCGCGAATCTTTTCGGCAATACCCGCCGCATCGCCCTCGCCATGGGTCAGGAAGACATCTCTGGGCTACGCGACGTGGGCAAGTTGCTTGCGTTTTTGAAAGAGCCAACACCGCCAACGGGATGGAAAGATCTCTGGCAAAGCCTACCTAGTTACAAGAGTGTGTTGAATATCCCTGCGAGCGTGTTGCGCAAAGCACCATGCCAAGAGGTCATTTTAGAGGGCAATGATATCGATCTAGGCATGCTGCCCGTGCAAACCTGTTGGCCCGGCGACGCGGCACCGTTAGTTACCTGGCCGTTGGTGATTACGCGCGGCCCCGATAAAACCCGACAGAATCTCGGCATCTATCGCATGCAATTGATTGGCCCTAACAAGCTTATTATGCGCTGGCTGTCTCATCGCGGTGGCGCTCTCGATTTCCGCGAATGGCAGCAGCAACATCCGGGCGAGCGTTTCCCCGTGTCTATCGCGCTAGGTGCAGATCCGGCCACGATACTCGCAACCGTCACACCCGTACCCGATACGCTCTCCGAATACGCCTTCGCGGGACTTCTACGTGGCAGCAAAACCGAAGTTGTGAAGTCGCGCACCAACGATCTGCAGGTTCCAGCAAGTGCGGAGTTTGTCCTTGAAGGCTATATCGAACCCGGTGAAATGGCGCCCGAAGGTCCGTTTGGTGATCATACTGGCTACTACAACGAAGTGGATAACTTCCCAGTCTTCACTGTTACCTGCATGACTCACCGGCGCGACCCGATCTATCACTCGACTTACACCGGCAGGCCGCCTGATGAACCGGCGATGCTCGGCGTCGCGCTGAATGAGGTCTTCGTCCCCCTTTTACAAAAACAATTTCCTGAAATTGTAGACTTCTATCTACCACCGGAGGGCTGCTCATACCGCCTCGCCATTGTCAGCATGAAGAAACAGTATCCGGGCCACGCCAAGCGCGTGATGATGGGCGTGTGGTCCTTCCTGCGGCAGTTTATGTACACCAAGTTTGTGATCGTCGTCGATGACGATGTCAATATACGTGAGTGGGACGATGTTATATGGGCGATCACTACCCGGATGGACCCAGCGCGCGACACCGTACTCATCGAAAACACGCCGATTGATTACTTGGATTTTGCGTCACCTGTCTCCGGCCTCGGCTCGAAGATGGGGATGGATGCCACGAATAAAATGGAAGGCGAGACCCAGCGCGAATGGGGTACGCCGATCACGATGAGCGACGAGGTTAAATCGCGAATCGATGCCCTGTGGGACGAGCTCGGTATCGATAAGCAGTAATATGGGCAAGCGACTGCGCTTTCGTCGCCGACTAATGCTCTAGATATACCGTCTATTGCGGCGGAGGCACTGGCAGAGAACTAGTTAGCCCAGCTGCCTCTAACGCGCTGCGCATAGCCGCATCAGCCTCTGATTCAAAACCCAATCCGCGCATGAGCTCAGCGTATTCCACCAATGAGTTGGCGTCCACTCGTATCGCGAGCGTCGCCTCATAGTATTCCCGCGCCTTTCCCCACAGTTCACATCGCAGCGACAGCCGCGCTAGCGTCAGTAGAAGCGCTGCATCATTCGGTCGAGAGCGTTGCCATTGTTCCGCGGCGAGTAGTTGCTTTAGCGCGAGTCCTGTTTCTAGTTTCCCATAGTGGAGCAGAGTCTCGCTTTCCCAGCGCTTTTTGAGTGCTTTTTCGAGCGCGCGCCGCGCACCTTCCGCATCCCCCGCTTGTAGCAGTAAATTTGAATATTCGATTACTAACGCAGGTGTCTCACACTGACTGGCTTTTGCTTTTTTCCATAGCTGTTGTAAGTCCGAAACACTGGATGCTGAATTTCGAAGTTGTCCTAAGAGCACTCTATCAGCGAGTGCTGACAACTTTTCAGCTGACATTGCTTTATGCTTTATCAAAACAGGCAGCAGTTTTTCGAGTGAATCCCAATCTTCAAGCTGTGCATAAACTCGGTTTAGCAACCGCAGCAGAGTGGTATCAGCGGGTGAATTACTGCGCAAATGTTGAAGAACCGCAACACACTCCTCGAGCCTGTTCGCTTGCAATAATAGTTCCGCGCGCAATGACATGAGTGTCGACTTAGCATCGGGGTAGGCCTCCTCGCCTTTGTCTAACCACTCAAGTGCGCCGTTAACATCTCCATTTTGATTCGCGACATAGGCGAGTCCCAAAAAGTTAACCGAACTGGCATCAGGCTCGCGAATCCCTCTCTCAAGAAGTTTCAAACTCGCAGCCCTATCTCCGCGCACTAAACTAAGCAAACCCTGAATTGTCGAGCGTTTTGCATTCGCTTTGCGCCGAGCGCGTAGGCGTCGTCCTGCAGAAACAAGACGCCAAGGGTTGAGCGCGCTTAGCAGTATCCAGCCCAAACGAAGAACAGCGTAAACAACACACACCGCGATCAGCATTGCGAAAATACTGGTTTCGAAGGCGCTGTTGCCAAAAGCAATGAGGAGATAGCCTGGATCCTGGGGGAACCCAAGCGTTAAACTCAATGTCAGTGCGACGACGATGACCAATAAACTCCATGCGAATAATCGAATCATAATCGAGTACTCGCATTAAGCTCTGCAACGCCTCGCAGCGCACCGCCTATTAAGGGCAAACGCGGCTGCAGCGCAATACCCTTCAATTGATCCAGCTCCGTCAGCACTGCATCAACCGAGGCCATGTCTTGCTTGCCGTTTCTTTCAATCCAGAGTCGCGCACTGTCCAATTGTCGATCGAAGAGAATCTCATCGCCGGCAAGAAGTGCAAGTTTTGCCTGTTCGAGAATGAGTTTAAGTTCGCGTGCACCCCCGAGCCGGGCTGCAACCAAGGCTTGGGCCGGCTCGTCTAACCTGCGCCAAACGAACACCGAGCGCAGGAATTCAAACGACTCGTCCATCAGCTGCCGCGGGAGTGAGGTTTCTGCCTTAGGCGTGCGCCCTGTTTCAGGTACTGAGGTAAAAAGTTCCTCAGCCTGAAACGCGGTCCGCATACCGTCAATACTTGTGCCTTCTAGCGCGATGGAATCGGCTTGGGCGAGAAGAATGTCAAGGCGGAGAAAAAGGCTCTCGGTATCGGGCAATTCGACAGCACGCAAGCTCGCTAGTTCGCCAGCAAGCGCTTGTCGTAACGGATAAGCCTCATCGCTCGCCGATTCAGCAAGCGCTGTGTCTGCTAATTCGTAAAGCGCGATTGCTGCGATAACATCGCGCTCGAAACGGAGCTTACGACTCGCCATCGCCAATAAATATTCAGCCTCTAGCAATTTCCATTGCCGACTTGGAGTCGCATCGACGGCGCGCACGCGAGCACCAAATTCGGCGACCTGATTTCTTAATCGCGTAAGCTCAGCGGTAGTCGCGCTCTGTTGTTGAACAAGCTGCGCATCGAATTCGGAAAGCGCACTCTGAACAGCCTGCGAGGCTAGCTCAACAATTCGCCGTTCGCGCGCTTCGCTGTTGAGTTGAGGATCTGCTGAGCCAGAGATATCCGCGGCGATAGACTCGATCAGTGATTGCATATCACTTTCGATACGCGCACGCGCCGCTTCGATAAGTGCAGCAACCTGAGTTTCTTGTTGGGGAGAGAGTTCTGCAGCTCGCTCGGGTGCGAGCTGAGATGAACGCAGCTCTCCGCCTTCAACGAGCGCGAGTCGTGCCTCAAGCTGCGGTAAGTTAGACCCGAGCTGCCATTGCTGCCAGGCTAGCCACACAAGGCCGACGAGAAGAGGAAGTGTGAGCACAATGAGTGCAATCACTCGTATCCGTGCTTTACGCTGTGCCCGCGTTTTTGTTTGCGGACGTACTCTAGCAATGTCGTCTAATACTTTAGCCGTATCCTGTCTCTCAGCTGACCGTTTTACCGATCGTGTTTCCGCATCGGGTCCGCTTTGCGCCTCTGAAGACTCCTGTGGATTTGAACTCGACGTATCGCTTGTATCTACCATGTTGTTCTTCTCGATTCTGCGCCCCGCAGGGCGCCGCAAAAAACTCACTTAGCGAGATGGTAACTCGCTTCAGTTAGATTTATTAGGGTCAGTTTTACCAGCGACCACTGAGAGCGCGCGAGCAAAAGAGCGCGCATCAGCACCCCCCGCATCGATGGGTGCGGTGAAGCCCTTTGCTAACGCCAATTTTTTAACGCGAGCCGAAGGCACTATTAACGGCATCCTCAACACATCGACTCTAATCGACTTGCCGACAGCAATGTCGATTGCCTTCTCTAATCTGGGAGCCAGGGAAAGAAGCGCGTCGAGCGATTCACCGCTCGTTATGGTGAGCGCCGTGGGACTCTTCCCGTCTAGCACCTCGACAAGCTGCGTGTCACTGTAATCGCAGGGACTGCGTCGATAAACTTCAAAGTATTCGACTCGCCCACCGCGCTGCCGAATGCCTTCGGCGAGCGCATCACGGCCGCCTTCACCTCTAAAAATACCCACGCGCTTCCCTTCCAAGTCACCGAGAAGACCCGACGCAAGTAACTCCTCGCTAGTCGAACCTCCTGCCGCGACCGCTACTTCGCAGCGCAGCAACTCTCGGGCTAGTGCCGCGGTCGAAGGCCCTATAGCCAGAATCTGCAAACCAACCGGAAACTGCGGCCAATAGTCTTCGATCGACGCGACACCTGCGCGAACCGCGTTGGTGCTAACAAAAAGCAAACTGTCAAAAAGATCGAGTTCGAGCAGACTGCGACGCAACTTTGCCGCAGGCTCGCCTTCAGACGGTGGAGAGATAGAAAGCAGAGGCAGTGGGATTGTTTGCGCACCCCATGCTTCGAGTGCGGCAATAAGCTCGGCTTGTTGCTGCTCTGGTCGTGTCACTAGAACGCAGTGATTGGCGAGCACAGCGTTCTGAGGCGCTTTTGAACTAGGTTTGTGCGCGAAGCTTTTGTCTGTTGTCATCACTCACCCTGCAGCCGAGGAGCGGCGTTCTTATGCGATTGTTAACGCACGTCTAGTTCCGCTAAAAGCTCGGCCGCGCCCTGTGCGAGCAGAGCTTCCGCAACAGCAACGCCCAACCCTTCAGCGTCTTGGATATTTCCGCTCGCTTCGGCGCGCAGCATACGTTTCCCGTCAGCGCTTCCAACTAAGCCGCGCAGGCTTATTTCGTCCGCGGCAGCCTCATTTGTACTGAGTTCGGCGAAGCAAGCGATAGGCACCTGGCAGCCGCCATTGAGTCTGGCATTCATTGCACGCTCAGCGACCACGCGAGCCGCCGTGTCAGCGTGGTGGAGACAGCTCAGCCGCGCTAATGTCTCGTCATCGTTTAAGCGACATTCAATGCCAACAGCGCCCTGCCCGCCGGCGGGCAGAGAAATCTGAGTGCTGAGCCTTTCGGCAATGCGCTCTTCGAGCTCGAGACGAATCAGGCCCGCGCTGGCGAGTATGATTGCGTCATATTCGTCGGCGTCGAGCTTGCCGAGCCGGGTACCGACGTTGCCGCGCAGGTCCAGAATTTCTAGGTCTGGTCTCAACGCGCGCAGCTGACACTGGCGACGTAAGCTCGATGTTCCAACCCGCGCTCCCTGTGGCAGTTGCGCCAGTGAAGAAAAACGATTGGATACAAACGCGTCTGTGGGATCTTCTCTCTCGCAAATCACCGCAAGACCAAGCCCCTCCGGAAAAGCCATTGGCACATCCTTCATAGAATGCACGGCAATGTCAGCGTCACCGTCGAGCAGCGCGCGTTCAAGCTCTTTCACAAACAGGCCTTTGCCGCCTATTTTTGCTAGAGGGGTATCAAGAATTTTGTCGCCTCGAGTGCTCATCGCGAGCAAGTCAACGCATAAATCTGGATGTGCACTTTCGAGCGCATCGCGAACAAAATAAGCCTGCCATAACGCCAGCGGACTCTTGCGCGTTGCGATGCGGATACGCACTGTGCGGTTTGGATCGTTGCTCGACGCCGATTTAATAGTGTCAGAGGACAAGGGCAGACCTTTTTAGCTGTTAAACATGACGCTATTTTACGGCAATTTGGCGGCTATGTCCGAGTAGGTAGCATATTTTCAAGCGAGGCCGTGATGCTGATATACTCGCGCTCTCTAAATGCGGCAGGATTAACACCCGCCGAACACACTGATAAGCGGAAATCTCTCATGAGCGACAAGCCCAGCGACTCGAAAATAGAAGACACCAGCAAACTATGGGGCGGCCGCTTCAGCGAAGCCACCGATGCGTTTGTGCAGCGGTTCACCGCGTCGGTGCAGTTCGATCGCAGGCTCTATCAACAGGATATCGACGGTTCTGTCGCGCATGCAACGATGCTGCAGCAAGTCGGCGTATTAACGCTCGACGAAAAAAACCAGATTCTCGAGGGGCTTGAGGCGATAAGGCACGAGATCGAGGCGGGGGACTTCATTTGGTCTGTCGAACTCGAAGACGTACACATGAATATCGAATCGGCGCTGACAGCGCGCATCGGCAGTGTGGGCAAAAAATTACACACGGGACGATCGCGCAACGATCAGGTAGCGACCGATATTCGGCTTTACGTGCGCGATCAGGTCGACATTATCGCCGAACTTGTTGGCAAAGTGCAGTTAGCATTGATTGACCTCGCAGTACGGGATGCCGACACAATAATGCCCGGCTTCACCCACCTGCAGACAGCGCAGCCGATTAGCTTCGGCCATCATATGCTCGCATGGAATGAGATGCTTGAACGTGACTACAGCCGTCTGATCGACGCGCGCAAGAGGCTAAACGTTTCACCACTGGGTGCCGCGGCCCTCGCTGGCACCACGTTTCCTATCGACCGCGATTACAGCGCCTCGCTTCTCGGATTCGACGGCCCTACACGCAATTCACTTGACTCGGTCAGCGACCGCGACTTTGCAATTGAAGTCGCAAGCTGCTGCAGCACGATTATGATGCATCTTTCGCGCTTCTCCGAAGAGCTGGTTCTCTGGACTTCCGCACAGTTCGACTTTATTGATCTGCCAGATCGATTCTGCACGGGTTCGTCGATTATGCCGCAAAAGAAAAATCCCGACGTGCCCGAACTTGTGCGCGGCAAAACCGGTCGCGTATTTGGTCATCTGATGTCACTTCTAACCCTGATGAAGTCGCAACCATTGGCATACAATAAAGATAACCAAGAGGATAAAGAGCCTCTGTTCGACCTCCTCGACACGGTGAAAGACTGTCTATTTGCGTATTCCGAGATGATGCCCGCTGTGACTTGTAAAAAAGACAGCATGCGCGCGGCTGCGCTTCGGGGATACGCTACCGCGACAGATCTTGCAGACTATCTCGTTAAACGCGGACTCCCTTTTCGCGACGCGCACGAAGTCGTTGGTAAGTCGGTCGCTTTCGGTATAGCGCAAAACAAAGACTTGTCTGAGCTCACACTCGAGCAGTTGCAGAGTTTCTCGGACCTAATTGAGCAGGATGTTTTCGAAGTGTTGACTCTCGAAGGCTCGCTGAACGCACGCGACCACATGGGTGGGACTGCGCCGCGTCAGGTATTGCTTGCCGCAGACGCAGCGCGCAGCCTCGTCGAGGCACGCTCAACGCGTTAGCCTAATTGTTCTGCGGCGCCTGCAATTCGATTTCGTAACGCAGACGCTGATTATCGCGCAGCGTAATCACCTCAACGATATCTCCAGGTCGGTGCTCTTCCATCACATCGGCGTAATCGCTCTCATTGGCAATTTCCCGGCCATCGATTTCAACGATAACATCGCCGAGCTGGATACGCCCTCGCTGGCTTCGCGACAGACCGCGCATGCCTTTGAGCGCAGGCTCCGTATTTGGCACGGTGCCCATAACGATGACGCCCTGAATACCCCAAAGTCTGCGGTAATAGTCAGGCTGCGGCACCGGCGTGATACCTAATATGGGTGTCTGTACGCGGCCATAGGCGATGAGCTCCGGCACAACGCGCTTTACGGTATTCACCGGAATAGCGAAGCCGATCCCCGAACTTGCGCCGCTGGGGCTATAGATCGCAGTGTTTACACCAACGAGCTGTCCCAGGGAATTAAGCAGCGGGCCGCCAGAATTGCCAGGATTTATCGCGGCGTCTGTTTGAATTACGTCACGGATTTTACGCCGCGAGACAGAATCGATTTCGCGCCCTAAGGCGCTCACAATCCCGACCGTCATCGTCGTGTCGAGACCGAAGGGGTTGCCGATGGCAATCACCTTGCGGCCAACCTCGAGCAGGCCAGAATCGCCAAGCTCGACCGGCACAAGTTCGACGTCATCGGCATCGATCTTCAACACAGCAAGGTCTTTATCGGGATCAAGCCCGACGGCCCGCGCATCAAAGGTAGAGCCGTCTTGGAGCGTAACCGTAACGCGGTTGGCCTGCTGCACAACGTGAAAGTTAGTGACAATATAGCCCTCGTCGCCCCACACAAACCCCGTGCCGCTGCCCTGCGGGACTGACTGCGGGTTAAGAGAATAGGGAGAACGGACTAGCCTCGAATTGGTAATGTTAACGACCGATGCACTCGCGCGCTTAAAAATTTCGATATTGTTGGTTTCGTCGTCGGTGTGAAATTCGGCATAGCTCTGCGACGTCGTTTCCGCAGAACTCGGTGCATCGCTTCCCCATGCTACCGCCGCTGACAGCGTAGAAGCCGCCAAAATAGCTATCGGTGCGAAGCGGCCAATCCTCGGCCGCAGAGAAACCACTGTGTGAAAAATCATAGGACACCTCGCAAACTCACTCTTCAACGATTGCCGGGTAATTTCCGGACTCAACACGTAAACCCAACGTTAATTCAGCACAACTGATTAGACCTTAACATGGCCGCTAAATTCCCAGATTCAAGTCTGCGCTTGCGCTAATGCCTTCTGCTACAATCGAACACACAGAACACGCGACCAGCTGCAGCTTTCCATTATTCTAGTCAAACAAACCATGTTAAACGCCAAACAACAGAAGACACCGCGCACGCCCCTCAGCCAATTTGCGGGGCCTCGCTACTGGCCAACATGGCTGGGCCTTGGAATTCTCTGGTTAATCGCCCATCTACCGTATTCCCTCCAGCTGCACCTCGGCGCGGGGATCGGTGCCTTGGCATACCGTTTTGGTAAGCGTCGCCGCGCTATCTGCGAAGAGAATATTGCGCTCTGTTTTCCCGAGCTCAGCCCCGAGCAGCGCGAGCAGCTTATCCGTAAGACCTTTCGCGCAAATGGTATAGGGGTCATCGAAGCAGCCATTGCATGGTCGAGAAGCCCCGAAAGCTTCAGAAGCCGAGTGCGTATCGAGGGCAGCGAACACCTCGAGGCAGCGATGAAACTTGGCCGGGGTGTGTTACTAATCGGCGGTCACTACTCCACCCTCGAGCTTGGGGGCACCCTGTTAAGTCTCTTTCACCCGATGAATGTCACTTACCGCGCACATAAAAACCCGCTTATCGAGGCAGTGATGACTAACTCCCGCGGCAAGCACTTCGCCCGTGTGATCGAACGCGAGGATGTACGGCAAGCGATGCGTAGCCTCAAAGACGGAGACACTCTCTGGTTTGCACCAGACCAAGACTATGGTGAGAGACACTCAGTGTTTGTACCCTTTTTCGGCGTCGAAGCAGCAACGATTACCGCAACAAGCAGATTCGCACGCATGAACAATTCGCCGGTTCTTCTTTTCTCGCACACACGTAATCCCGACAATTCTGGCTACACGCTCTCGATAGGGCCTGTGCTAGAAGATTTTCCAAGCGGCGATGACGAAGCGGACGCACGACGAATAAATCACGAGCTCGAAATGCGCATACGCCAATATCCTGAACAGTATCTGTGGCTTCACCGTCGTTTCAAAACTCAGCGCGACAAACCCTCTGCCCATCTATACGGGGACAATTAGGCGCTTTTACTTAAGCATCTCTTAATAATTCACTTATATCCTGAGTCTTTTCTGCAAAGAACATCAGAATGACTCTTCATCGCATCACTCAGCGTGCTACTTGCACAATTCAGCGAGTATCATCCGTTCTTAGAAACAGTCTATTCTCAAAAGAGATAACACCCGCTTTGCTGATTGTTTATGTTGCAGTGTTTATTGGGCTGTTTAACAACACGAGCTTCTATAGTCAGGTTTGGCCGATCTATCCCCTCACTATCGAAAATCTGCCTTTCATCGTGTCGTTATCTCTCGTACTAATGTTATTTACCGCGCTTATGATCAGCTTGTTGGCTGTTGGCCCACTGCTAAAACCAGTCCTTATTACGACACTGTTAATCTCAGCCAACACCGGCTACTTCATGGACACTTACCACATCATTATCGACGATGTGATGCTCGACAACATGCTGAGAACTGATCGTGCCGAAGTTTTCGATCTTCTCTCAGCATCGCAATTTCTTTATTTCATCGCTCTCGGCGTTTTACCTAGTCTAGTTATTGCCTTTGCGCCAGTTAAACGCGCGAACTACCTTAAGGCGGGGCTAATCAGACTTGGTTTTGTTTGTACTTGTATTATCTCAATCGCTGCGCTTCTTACACTCAATGGGAGTAGCTTCGCCACTTTTTTTCGAGAACATAAATCGGTACGTTTCTATGCAAATCCAAGCTATGCTTTTTATTCTGCTGGACAGCTTGGCAGCCGTCTTTTTGATCGCGCCACACGACCTTATACGCAAATTGGCCTAGATGCTGTTAGAACAAAATCAGATGCGCGACGGAAACTTATAGTCATGGTGGTGGGTGAGACGCTAAGATCTGACCACCTGACCATCAATGGTTACGAACGTCAAACCACTCCCCGGCTCTCAAAAACTAACGCGATTAGCCTTGGGAATATCTGGTCTTGCGGCACATCGACCGCCGTCTCTGTTCCCTGCATGTTTTCTTTTTTGAACCAAGAAAATTATTCTCAGGCCGATGCGCTCGCCACCGACAATGCGTTGGATGTGATTCAACGGGTAGGAGTCAATATTACTTGGCTAGAAAATAACTCCGACTCAAAAGGTGTTGCTCTGCATGTAACTACTTTAGATTACAAGAATTCGGAGACCAATTCGGTGTGCGATATTGAGTGCCGGGATGTTGGTATGCTTGATGCACTTTCTCCCATTATTGATTCATCATCCGACGAAGATCTCTTGGTTATATTTCATCAGATGGGTAACCACGGGCCATCCTACTATAAACGATATCCACGAGAATTTGAGCGATTTGCCCCAGCGTGCCAAACAAATCAACTAGAGGACTGCTCTCAGGAAGAAATAATTAACGCCTATGATAACGCGGCGCTCTACACCGATTACTTTCTTGGCGAAACCATAGAACGGCTTGACAATTTAAGCGAAAAATTCGACACAGCGATGCTTTACGTTGGCGATCATGGCGAGTCTTTGGGTGAGCACAATCTATTTCTACATGGCTTGCCTTATCGTCTTGCGCCTGACGCCCAAAAACGGGTACCTCTCATTTTCTGGTTTGGCGAAAGCTGGCCTGCCGAAGAAGTAGAAAACATTACCGGATTAGCAAAAAAGGGAACGGCTTTAAGTCATGACAGTGTTAGCCATACTCTGCTGGGATTGTTCGATATTGACACTACTCTTTATGATGAAGAACTCGATCTTCTAGCAATAAAAATTTGAAACCTAGAGTAATCAACATAATAAAGAGCTCGATCTTTGATTCTAGAACACACCTATAACAGGCAACTCTTTCTACTAGTATTGTGCCTCGTCGGAACTGTCGTTTTCTTTGAGATAACTCCGGTCGACATTATGGTACAGCGCTGGTTCTTCGATGCGGATTTAAATGATTGGATAATCAGTCGCGATCAGCGTTGGCTCCGCTTTGTACTCTACGATGGAGTAAAGACAGTCTATTTCGGCGTCGTCATTATCTTTCTATTGCTCTCTCTATCACCTCGTTTCACCAGAATAGATTTATTTCTACCTCGGCATAAATATTATGATCAGCAAAAGCTGCGAGTGGTTCTCGTGTCGCTTGTCCTAGTTCCGCTGGCAGTCAATCTACTCAAAGACGCGACAAACATTCCGTGCCCTCGAGATCTTGCGCTTTTTGGTGGCAGCTATCCACACATAACGCTTTTTCGCGGCTATCCAGACGACTTTGTTCAAGTAAAGCGAATTGCCTGTTATCCCGCTGGGCATGCGAGCGGTGGGTTCGCATTAATGGCGTTAGGTATTCTCGGAAAGACCCGTAAGGCACAAAGGGTCATAGTTAGCATGGCATGTCTTTTAGGCTGGGTAGTCGGTGTCTATAAAATAATAATTGGCGATCACTTTCTGGGGCATACAGTGGTAACCATGCTACTTGCAATGATTATTATTCTCCTCGTGGACAGAGGTTTGCGATTACGCTCATCTCATCCATCCGTGCCAAATCTGAAGTCAACAGACCAAAGAGACAAGGCTACAGATTAATAGGCAATCGATCGATAAGTATGACCGCCCAGATCAAAAGGAAAGTCATCAAACTAATGAATACAGCGCCTGAAGCAATGTCTTTCGCTTTCTTTGATAGCTCGTGGTAATCCATACCCACCCTATCGACAACCGCCTCTATCGCGCTATTGAGTAACTCGACTAACAGAACGAGCGCGATGGCTAAAAGCAGCATCGCTATTTCGATGGCTGTTTCTCCCAGAATAAACGCCAGTGGTCCTAAGATCAGTGATAATATGAGCTCAAGTCGAAAAGCTTCTTCGCTTCGAAAACAGGCCCGCAGGCCGTCTACACTATAGATCGTCGCGGCCCAAATTCGAGCCAGTCCTTTCTTTTTGATTGGCACGCTAGGCTGTGTTTCCTTCGAATCAACGACCATTAGTCATTCCTCAATTTCTGTCGACGTGCAAGTGAAGCTTAACACGAAAGATAGTCAAGCAATGTGCATCAAGATGGGACATTAGCTGAACGAGGATAAAGCGCCGAGCTTAAGAACACCTTAAAATGGAATGCGTCAAAGACTAAGCGTCTGTGGCTGTAAAAATTTGCAAAAATTTGCCTCACGATGGCGATCTGAAGGCAGATATAACTAAAATCAGTCAGCATTTTGAGCTAAAGATATCGAATACCGGCGAGAGGTTTATAAAGAGAGATTATGCGCAGCAGTCCAGTATTACTTTTCCCGACACACTACTTAGGCAACTTTATTCTAGGGCTGCCCTGGGTGCTACGAGTCGCCAAAGAGTATCCCGAGCTAACGCTCGTCATTGACGCTCGTTTTCGAGAGCTCACCGATACTGTCATGCCGCCTTCTGTTAGTATCATCGAGTATCCGCGTCAGCGCCTTAAGGCGCCAAGCTCAGTTTTGTCACGGCTCTCTCTCTATTTAAGCTTCCTGCGTAGACTTCGAAAAGCATCTGACGACTGTATTATCGACATGGAAGGAGAGCGCTTCAGCGGCGTTCTAAGTAGGCTCAGCGGCGCCAAGCAGCGCTACGGACCGACCGGAAAAAATGCTCATCGGTTTTACAACAATCCACGCACGCTCAATTACGAAAAGCATCGCTATAATGCATTTGGTGAGATTCTCGATGTGCTTGTTGCCGACAAAGCTCCGTCTAATATACTGCCGTACTGTCTCCCGCCTCACGCCGAGCATGCAACAGATGACTTTCTACAGCGCTGTTCTATCAGCTCGCGTTTCGTCGTAATCCACCCGGGAGCTAGCGCGGATTATAAGAAGTGGCCGGTGGAGTACTTCGCAAGTTTAATTACCATGTTCAAACGTCAAGGTCTTGAAATTGTCATGATTGGCGTAGGCGACGATAAAAAGATGATAGATGCCATCGCCGATCAGCTCGACGACTCTAACCTCTTCCATTTTGATCTGACCGGTTACCCCGAACTCGTCGCCCTTTTCAAAAGAGCGCATTTTTATGTTGGAGGCGACAGCGGGCCGATGCATCTTGCTGCTTCAACTGGCTTGGATCTTGTGGCCCTCTTTGGACCGAGTAAAGAAGCTATCTGGGCTCCGCTTGGAAAGAATAGTCGATTACTGCGCGGCACCAAAGCCTGTGGCGAAAATTGCGACGCTTGGAAATGCGAATTCAATTATCATTGCCTTACCTCGCTGATACCCGAAATTGTCTTCGGCGCGGCATCAGCCACCAGAGTGGCAATCGATATGCGCGACCCGGCGTTTGAAAATGAAATCAAAGAGACTAACTTATGAATCAAGTAATTGCCGCAAGCGTGTACATGATTACTCTAAATGAAGAGAAAAACATTGCCGAATCGCTAGCGAGCGTATCCGATTTTGCCGAGGTAATTATCGTAGATAGCGGGAGTAGCGATCAAACATTGAAGATTGCTGAGAAATTTCAGAATGTTCGCGTCTTTCACAATGACTGGCCGGGTTTTAGTGAACAAAAGGCCTATGCGATGTCTCTTTGCAGCCATCCATGGGTTTTTAATCTAGATGCTGATGAATTGCCGACTAAGGAATTTTTGCAGGAAGTCCGTGCGCTAATCGCAGAGGATACGCACGACGCATTAGAATCAAATCGAACACTGATTCGCTGGGGGAAACAGCCAAGAAATTTCAGTAAGAATGATCGACTCATACGCTTTTTCCGCAAGTCTTGCGGACACTACGAGGTAAGACGCGTACACGAAAGCATTTCAATTAACGGCTCGGTTAAGAAAACTCAGGCGACAATTCTTCATAAAGAAAACCTGAGCCTTAGTCAGCGCTTTACAAAATCAAATCGCTACAGCGAACTCAAAGCCGAAGATAAATTCGAAAAGAATCAGAATGCTTCCCTCGCGAGTATTGTTCTCATGTTCCCCGTTACTTTTTTACAGGTCTATCTGTTCAAAGGGCATTTCCTGGACGGCCTTGAGGGATTCAATACCAGTATGAACGCGGCCTTTTATACTTATATGAAATACGCGAAACTGAGGGAGATGCATCAAAGGAAAGTGGACGGACTGTAAACTTTCATCGTCTCTATCGCTCTACCTGACGACACCCGTATTAATTTTTTATCAACCCGGTGCGTTGATCAGAGGCGTTTGCGGAGCCACTTTGCGGCGCGTATAACCTAGGTTTCCGCAAACTGAATATTGTAGAGATAGGCGTAGTGCCCGCCTTGCGCGAGCAAATCTTTATGAGTGCCCGCTTCAATAATTTTACCGTCCTGCATCACCAATATTTTATCGGCGCTTTCGACCGTCGAGAGTCGATGGGCGATAACAAACGTAGTGCGGCCGCGCATCAGCGTACTCAACGCCTCTTGTATATGCTGCTCAGATTCGGAATCAAGTGCCGACGTTGCCTCATCGAGAACTAAGATTGGCGCATCGTCAAACAGCGCGCGTGCAATCGCGATTCGCTGCCTCTGCCCGCCCGATAACATGCCCGCATCGTCGCCGATTTGCGTGTCAATCCCATTAGGTAACTGCTCAATGAATTCGAGTGCATGGGCGTTACGCGCTGCGTCCATTACCAAGTTGCGATCGATTGGTTCGGCTGCGGCATAGGCGATGTTATCGAGTATGCTGCCGCTAAACAGGACAACTTTTTGACTAACCACCGCGATCTGATGGCGAAGGCTTTGCAGTGAATAATCAGCTAAGGCATTGCCGTTGATTCGAATCTCGCCTTCGGTGCAATCGTAAAAACGCGGCAATAAACTCACAAGCGTCGTTTTCCCGCTACCTGATTTTCCAACTAACGCAATTGTCTGTCCTGCCTCCACCTCGAAGCTTACGCCATTGACAGCCATATCGACGCCACTCTCTGACTCGTCGAGGGAAGTGTCGGTTGATTGTTCATAGGTGAAACGTACATTGTCGAATTCTATTCTTTCAATCTCGCGCGGTAGTTCCTTCTTCCCAAGATCAGCCTCACCGGGTTCGTCAAGTAAAGTGAAGATACTCGAAGCTGCTGAGAGACCGCGCTGGATGACCGAGTTAATTTGCGAGAGCTGGCGTATAGGTTTTGCCAGTGAGGCAGCCATAGTCAGAAACGTAACGAAGTCGCCAGAGGAGCGGTCACGCATGAATTCGGGTGCCATGAGAAACCAGATAAGTCCCGCGATGGCGCCGCTGACCAAAAGTTGTATCAGCGGAGTGCTAACAAGTTCAGTACCCGCCATTTTCATATTCTGCGCTCGATTACGCTCGCTTGCCGACGCAAACTTTTTATTTACCGAGTCTTTAGCGTTAAAGGTTCTAACAACGTGATGGCCGCGAATAGACTCGCTTATGATCTGTGTCACCTCGCCCATCGAGTCCTGCATCTGCGTGCTGTAGCGACGGAAGTATCGCGATGCGATTGAGACTGTCTTACCTACGACTGGTGCGATGAGCAAGAACGCGAGGCTAAGCTGCCAGTCCACATAGAACAGCGCGGCGAGCAATCCGATAACGGTGAGTCCTTCGCGCAAAACAACGGTGACTGCATTAGTAACCGCCCCCGTGATCTGATTGACGTCATAGGTCACCTTTGAGATTAAACGTCCCGGCTCGGAACGATCGAAGAAACGAACAGGAAGCTCGAGAGTGTGCTCCATGATCTGGCCGCGCATGCGGTGGATCAGCGAGTTGGCAACGTGCGCGATCGAATAGCCTCCCAGAAAGCCTCCAATTCCTCGAATGAACGCGATTGCAATACAGAGCAGTGGGCTATAGAGACGCCAATCGAGGTCCTTGTTTTCAATGGCATCGATAGTCCAGCCGAGCCACGCAGCAGCAAGTGGCGTCGTTGCGGCGAAGATGAGAAAACCGATGACACTGGTGAATACCGCAGGCAGCTGCGGCTTTAGGTAGGCTAAAAGCCGTTTGTAAAGCGCCCAGCTCGCCGAGAAACCGCTCGCTTGTTCCTCAGACGTCGCGCTGTTTTCGTTTTCTGCTGCCAAGTTATAGTCCGTCGCGCTTTGGTATATTGAATTTTGGTTTATTGGTTTCCGTCTGCATACTGCAGCGCGATAAAACATACAGTATACACGCGCATCCCGCTAGAGCGCCGCCTCTAGCTCTTCTTGTAGCTCCAGCCATTGCTCCTCTACTGAGCCCAGTTGCGCTTTTAGGCTGCCCTGCTCTTTTACTCGCTCGGCGAGCTTGGCCCTATTATCTTCGGCATAAATTGCCTCGTCGCCTAATTCGTTTTCGATTTTTGAAAGCCGCGACTGCAATTTCTCCATCTCATTCTCGAGTGCCTTAACCTGTTTTCTCAGCGGGGCTAGCTGCTCTCTCCGCGCCGCGGCCTGCTGCCTCTGCGCTTTTTTATCGGCAGCACTATTGTCGACTAACGAACTGTTGTCCGTTGGCTTTGGCGAGGACTCGAATTCGTTATAGCGCGCAAGCCAGCGTTCATAGTCGGCGAGATCACCATCGAATTCGGCGAAATGGCCTTTATGAATTGAGAAAAATTCGTCGACAGTATTAGCGAGTAGGTGTCGATCGTGGGAGACGATGACTACCGCGCCTTTAAATTCCTGTAACGCGACAGTAAGCGCATGCACCATCTCTAGATCCAGATGGTTCGTTGGTTCATCGAGCAGCAGTAAATTTGGACGCTCCCAAGCAACCTTCGCCAACGCGAGTCGAGCTTTCTCTCCACCCGAGAAATGCTCAATACATTCATCGACGCGGCTACCTCGAAAATCAAAACCACCTAGATAGTCGCGAATAGTCTGCTCTGTCGCCTTGAGCATCGGATCTTTCTTCGCAAGCGCCTGGATGGTCGCAACTGGCGTGGCTGTTTGATCTAACTCGTCAACTTGGTGCTGAGCAAAATAGCCGATGCGGAGCTTCTTAGCCGTAATCTTCTCCCCTGCCATCTCTTTAAGTGAGCCGGAGAGAACTTTGAGCAGAGTCGACTTGCCGCTACCATTGAAACCGAGCAGACCGAATCGCGAATCGCCACGAATCGAAAACGTCACCTCATCAACCAAGGGTTTATCGAAGCCAAACGAAAGCTTGTTGATCTGCATGAGGTAACCGCTGTCGGTTTCAACTTCGGGGAACGAAAAACGAAACGGAGAATCGGCATGGGCCGGTGCGATGTCTTGCATCCGATCGAGCTCTTTGAGTCGACTTTGTGCCTGCCGGGCCTTACTTGCCTTTGCTTTAAAGCGCCGAACGAAATCTTCGATCTCGCCGCGCCTACGCTGCTGCTTCTCATATAGCGCGGCCTGGAGGGCCATGCGCTCGGCGCGCTGGCGTTCATAGGCACTGTAATTGCCACGGTAGAGGGCGAGCGAACCGTTTTCCAGACTAATTACATGATCAATTACCGCATCGAGAAATGTTCGGTCGTGGGAGATGACAAGAATAGTGCCGCGGTAACTGCGCAGCCATTGCTCCAACCAGACGGTTGCCTCGAGGTCTAAGTGGTTCGTCGGTTCGTCGAGCATGAGCAGGTCAGATGGGCGCATAAGTGCCGCGGCAAGGTTCAGGCGCACTCGCCAACCACCAGAAAACTCACCGACCGTGCGAGAGAACTGCGCAGTGTCAAAGCCGAGCCCGGACAGCAACTGCTCGGCCTTATTCTTAATATCGTAAGCGCCGAGCTCTTCCATCTGTGCATGCAGTCTCACCAAAAGCCCGTCGTTGTGGCCTTCCTCAGCTGCTTGAATTTTTTTCTCTAGATCTCGGAACTCAGCATGCGAATCTATTACGAACTCTAGCGCGGTTCGATCACTGGCCGGCGTCTCCTGCGCCATCGATACGGTGCGCAGCCCGTTGGGCATCTCTATCTCGCCCTGTTCGAGCTGGATCTCGCCCGCGAGCGCTTTAAAAAGACTCGTTTTCCCAGAGCCATTGCGACCTATGATACCGGTCCGCTGGCCACTCGACAGCAGAACGCTCGCCTCTCGAATCAGCGTCTGGGTGCCACGCATGAGGGTAATATTATTAAGAGAGATCATAGAGGCGTTTCGAGGGATCGCTTAGAGGTATGATTACGACGCTAGGGTTAACGGTCTTCCTAGGGCAAGTTTATCGTCAGGGTGTGGATGCTTCTGATTGGCGGTCATCATACTACAGAATTGATTTAGGCAGGCCGAATTCGTACTATGAAGCCTTCACCAAAAGCGACCCAAAATGGCTTGGACGTGCGGTAAGGCGTGCCGCAGCTACGTCGCTTGGTCGCCTCATTCCGAGGCCTGTGACAAGTGGAACACAAGATGAAACAAATACTTATCATCGATGACGACGAAAACCTTGGCGATCTGCTAACTCAGTATCTCGCCCGCTACGAAATGCAGGCGCATGTTGCGCTCACTCCAAGCAAAGGCTTGGAAATGATTAAGAAGCTCAAACCAGACCTTCTTATTCTCGACGTTATGTTGCCTGAAAAAGATGGCTTCGAGGTATGCCGTGAGATCCGCGCTAAATCGTCCATCTACGGTCAGCTCCCCATTTTGATGCTCACCGCTCATGCCGAAGTCACCGACCGCATCGTCGGTTTAGAGCTCGGCGCTGATGACTACTTACCTAAGCCTTTCGAGCCACGCGAACTCGTCGCGCGGATCCACAACATCCTACGCCGAAGCGGGGACGATGCCTCGATGCGGGATATCAAGCCGATCAACGGAATCGATGTTGACCCCTCAAGGCGGGAAGTCAAACTCGACAAGGTCGTACTCGATCTAACCACTATGGAATATGAACTGCTGATTTTATTTATGCAGTATCCGAATAAAACATTTACTCGCGACGAATTGATGAACCGCCTTCGGGGCATCGATGCTGAACTTTTCTCCCGCGCAGTTGATACCCTCGTTAGTCGATTGCGTCACAAGCTCGGCGACACATCCAAGACGCCTCGATTTATCAAGACAGTCTGGGGCCGGGGTTACACATTTATTGGCGAACAGTTGTAGCCGCCGTGGCAGGCTTACTGCAAACGATACGCTACTCTCTTTTCCTGCGCTTGCTGGCGATTTTTAGCGTCACGGTGTTAATGTTTTTCATAATTATCTCCGTGTCTATTCAGACCGTCACTCGCGACAGCGGTGCGATAGAGGCTATTCCAGATTTTTTTGCACGCAACGTCGAATCTATTATCGAGGACATTGGCACGCCGCCCAATTTGAGCAACGCGATGCGACTCGCAGCAGAACTCGACTGGAGCATCAACATTCGCAACCCGATCATGCGCTGGAGTTCGGACGGCGATAATCGACTTAACCTCGACGATTCGACGTTCGTTAGAACTCTTACCGACGATGCCGAGATTCGGTCCAGCGACAATGAGGACATGATTGTTGTACGCCGCGATGGCTATGATTTTTACCTCTACCAGCGTTCGCTAGACGATAGCGCAGCGAATTTAGCAGTGCTCTATATCGGCCTTGCACTCGCGGGATTCGTACTTTTCGTGAATTATTTTATGGTCAATCGCCTGCTTGACCCCGTGCGCATGTTACGCCGAGGCGCCGAGCGGATACGCAGCGGAGACTTAAGTTATCGCGTGCACAATGAACGTCAAGACGAGTTAGGCGCGCTAACCGACAGTATCAATCACATGGCAGACTCTCTACAGTCAATGCTCGAAGCAAAACGTCAGCTTCTATTGGCCATTAGTCACGAATTGCGCACGCCGCTCACCAAGGCGAAGCTACGCCTTGAATTTATGCCAGAAAGTATCGAAAAAGCGAACCTTCGCGAAGACATCGACGAAATAGATCATTTAATTGGCGACCTGATCGAAGCCGAACGACTCAACGACGAACACACCGCGCTCTCAGCCGAACCGGTTCAGCTTGCCGAGTTTGTTGAGTCCGTAGTTGACCAATATTTTAGCTATGAAGGCGGGCTCGAGATCGTGCTACCGTCTGAGGATCGAGAATTTGTCATCGACAAATTGCGTATTCGCCTGCTGCTGACGAATCTACTTAATAATGCAATTAGACACGGACAGGATAATCCTCTCCGCGTCGAAGTTATTTTTAACGACGCAAGCGCGACTCTCATTGTCGAAGACCAGGGCGAGGGAATTGGACCGGAGCATATTGAGCAGGTCTGTGAACCGTTCTACCGCGCCGACAGTTCGAGGCAGCGCAACACAGGCGGCTTTGGCCTTGGCCTCTATCTTTGCCGCCTTATCGCTCAGGCCCACGGCGGCTCGCTCCAGATCGAGAGCGAGCTCGGCAAAGGTACTCGCATTATTGTGCAAGTGCTTCAAAGGCCAACCCGGAATGACTCAAATTAACGCAGTGCCGCCGCACGGCGACGCTGCGCGCGTGTCAGACTAATAAACAGCGCTAACACGGTAAGCAGCATCGGAATCGCCGCGGTATTAAACCATTTCAGGTTAGAACCCAACTCTTCTATGTCAGCGGTCAGCTGATACTGCACGTCTCGAAGGCTGCGGCGAGTGTCGAGTAATTCAGCGTTGAATCGATCTATTTCAGCCTGAATTTCGGGTGTTAGCTGACCCAACGGTTGGCCATTTTCATCAGTATTCAGCGCAGCCAACTGTTCTTCGGTTGCGGCGAGCCTCTCTAGAAGTGCCGCCTCTTCGATGCGCAGGCGATCGTCTGCCTCGCGCTGCATTTTAACAACTCGCTCAAAGGGTCGAGAATAACGACCACGGCTACGGATACTCACAAGATCGGCGCCGCCGCTAAGATTGTCGAGCGCGTTAATAACGAAATCCCCGTTATTGGCATAGGGCTGAGGAATTCTTTGCCCCAAGAACTGTGCGACTTGTACCCAGAGCCGGTCGGTCAGAACGTCGGTGTCAGCAAAAATGAGGATATTTGTCGCACCGTCGGTCTGAGCAAGATGTCCTTGCAGTGGATCGATCTCGGCACTCGCCTCATCCCTACTCCCCACTTCATTATCGGCATCGTCCGCAACAGTGTCGTCAGTGTCGGCGGTAGTCTCATCGTTAGTCGCCTCAGCCTCTGCACTCGCGATTACAGGTCGACCTTCAGGGAACGCCGTAGCAATCACACCACTAATGCGGGCAGCGATTGTATAGCGCTCGTTTGCCGAAACAAATTCGTCGAATAAAACCGATGGATCCAGAACATCTTCAAATAGAGAGGCGTCCATTAGCATCGCGTCACTCGACGATTGAATGAGCGGCTCGAAACGCGTATCCGCGCCTTCACGCGGCGCTAGCGCACCCACTGATGAAAGATTTAGATTTTCGAGGCGTCGAGTAATTATGTCATCTTCGGCCAGCGCGGTTCTATTGGCGCCGATCATCCCGATGTGCGCAACCGGACGCGAGCCCTGCCCCATCTGCACCCGCAGGGCGAGGGTGTTATCGGTAAGTACTTTGTCCGGCGAGTAATCAACGCCCCACGCTTCAAGCAACCCAGGTAAATCGGATCGCATTCCGGCAGGAATCATCGAGCCCCGTGACGAACGAGACACCATAGAGTCAGCGGTTGGGTCTAGGAAAACGATTGTTTTTCCGCCTCGCATTACGTGCTGATCGATGGCGTAGAGCGTCTGTTCGGAGAGACCCTCTGGATGCACAATCATCAGTATGTCGACATCCTCGTCGATTGATTCGGCCTCAGTTTCTATGCGGCGTAGTTCATAAAGCTGACGAATGAAATCGGTAATCATCCACTGCTGTGTCGCCTGCCCCGTCATTGGGTCGAAACCGCCGTCTATGTCGAGGGTCGTGAGCAAACCGATAACTTGCAAATCCGGATTCGCTACGCGGGTAACCAGCTTCATGAATTCATATTCTAGAAACTGCTCTTGGTCTGGGCGAATTAACGGCATCGTTTCGGACACGCGGAATGCGGGATCGTTATCTAACTGCGCGGCGACGAGTCCAAAGTAAATTCCCGGCCCCCCCTGAGTAACAGGGACAGGCTGAATGCCATATTGTGTTGCGAGGTCTTCGTCTTCCGAAAACGGCTCTGGATCAACAAGCCTAAGCGAAAGCTTGCCGTTACTCGCAATCACTATCTCGCGGAGTAATTCCTGCACGCGTGTCCCATAGCTGCGTATCTGCGGCTGGTCCTCTGTCGCCGATTCGCTATAGAAAAAAATGAGCTCAATCGGCTCTTCAAGACCCGACACGATGTTGCGGGTGCCATCGGCGAGCGAGAACAATTCGTCCTCAGTTAGATCTATGCGCACGCTCGGTAATGCGCTGATAAGTCCGACTACAATTAGCAGTGTCGCCGCGACCGAAAGGAGGCCCATGCCCGAGAATAAAAACTTAGCTTTAGTCATCTGCAGTCTCCTCCTAGTTTGCTTTCTTGATTTCAATAACGATTGCACTCGCAACGAGCCATGCGCCGATAAATACGGCAAAGAACAACATGTCGCGGAGGTCTAATACGCCTTTGGCGATAGAATCATAGTGTGTCAAGAACCCCATCGCAGCGAAGGCATCCACCACAACTTGCGGTACCCATGCGGGGAACGCTTCAAGCAGGATAGGTGATCCCATGATCACAAAGACGAAACAGAGGCTAACGGTTAAGATAAACGCAATAACGGAATTCTTTGTCGCCGCTGACATGCAAGAGCCAATCGCCAAGAAGCCACCGGCCATAAACCAACTGCCGAGGTAAGCCGCGAATATTACGCCGTTATCAGGATCGCCGAGGTAATTGACAGTGATCCAAATAGGGAACGTCAGCGCAAGCGCAATTCCCATCAATGCCCACGCGGCAAGGAATTTTCCGAGCACTGCATCTTTGAGGCGCACGGGGAGCGTGAGCAGCAATTCGATCGTGCCGGTTTTGCGCTCGTCAGCCCAAAGTGTCATCGCTATTGCAGGAACCATGAACAAGTAAAGCCAAGGATGAAAACTAAAAAACGGCAATAGGTCAGCTTGTCCACGAAGATAGAAACCCCCGAGTTCAAACGTGAAAATAC
Source organism: Gammaproteobacteria bacterium (assembly GCA_017853205.1). Taxonomy (GTDB): domain Bacteria; phylum Pseudomonadota; class Gammaproteobacteria; order Pseudomonadales; family Pseudohongiellaceae; genus UBA9145. Next base: position 5,344 of record JAFMKB010000018.1, on the reverse strand, counting down.
CGTTTGTAATCAGGAAAATAACAATAAAGATATAAGCAAGCGGCGTCGCAAAATAGCTTGCCAACTCACGCTTGAAGATGACGCTGAGATTACCCACGACGTACTCCTCCTGCGGTTACTTGTTTGAAAACATCCTCTAGCTGCCCTCGTGCCACCGTCATTTCCGCAACCGGCCAGTTTTGTTCCTGCGCAAGTGATGCGACCTGACCATAAATCGACTTGCCTGGACGCGCCAATATGCGCATGTTGAGCACATCCTCGGCGTCAATCTCGATGCCTGCGACATCCGCGAGCGAATCGAGATGGACGCTCACGTCGGTGGGCTGCGCCAAGCGCAGACTTACGGCTTGATGATATTTGGAACTCGCTTCGAGCTCCGCAGGCGTTCCATCGGCGACCAATCGTCCCTGTGTGATGATTACCGCCCGAGTACAAACCGCTGAGACCTCTTCGAGTATATGAGTTGAGATGATGACAATTTTGTCGCGGGCAAGGTTTTTTATTAGTTCGCGGACATGTTGCTTCTGATTAGGGTCCAGACCATCGGTTGGCTCATCCAGAATCAATACCTTGGGGTCGTGCATAATCGCTTGTGCTAGGCCGACTCTGCGTTTAAACCCCTTCGACAGCGTTTCAATTTTCTGCATTGCGACCTTCGTGAGCTCAACCTCCGAAAGCACACGCCCAACTCTCTGAACGAGCTCATCCCCGCGGTAGCCACGAACCTCTCCCACAAAGCGGAGAAAATCGAGTGTCGTCATATCACCGTACGATGGGGCGCCCTCGGGCAGATAGCCCATCAGCGCCTTTGCGGCGAGTGCATCTGTTGCAAGATTGTGGCCATCGACCGTTACCGAGCCTGAGGTTGGGGCAAGAAAGCCTGTAATAATCTTCATTGTTGTCGATTTCCCAGCGCCATTCGGGCCGAGAAACCCGAGCACCTCGCCTTCAGCAACCTTGAAACTGAGGTCATCGACGGCGGTAAATTGCTCGAACTTTTTGCTTAGATGAGTAATCTCAATCATCGCTTTTCTTCCTTTTTTGTTGAGCAGTGTGTGCCTTCGCACGCGGACCGAAGGAATATAGGTGCGGGGATGACTATTTTCAAGGGAATAGGGGATCCTCGCGAAAAATTGGGCTAGGCTGCCCTTTCACTACGCCTCTTGCGCAGGCGCCCTCGACTTTGATCTGGGTTTATTCGGTTCTCGCAGTTATACTTCTTTTACTCGTCCGCGTTGGAAAGGCGGCGGTTTTGAGTTTATGAGAGGCCCAAAAAACCATGCAGGGACTTTGCAAACGATCAAGTGACGATCGACTGTTGCCACCTAAGAAGGCCGGCATGAACCGAGCGCTGCTTTTTCTCTGTCTACTCACGAGTCTGCTTGCCGGCTGCGGGCAGAAAGGCGGCCTCACGCGACCCGAACAACCTCCAGTAATTAACGCGCAGTTGCAATAGCAAAGCGACTTAGAGACTAAACGATGGATCATTTTAATTATCGGGGTGAGAGCCTCTTCGCCGAAGATCTGCCGCTCTCACAGATCGCTGAGGCCGTTGGTACGCCTTGCTATGTTTACTCACGTGCAACTCTCGAACGTCATTATCGTGCATATGAAAAAGCACTCGCCGATCAGCCTAGTTTGATTTGCTTCGCCGTTAAGGCTAACTCAAACCTCGCGGTGCTTGATGTTCTCGCTAGGTTAGGCGCGGGTTTCGACATTGTCTCAGGTGGAGAACTACAGCGCGTCCTTCGCGCGGGCGGTGACCCTAAAAAAACGATTTTTTCGGGCCTCGGAAAAACGGAGGAAGAGATCCGCTTCGCACTCGAGGTCGGTATCTACTGTTTTAATGTCGAATCTGAAGCAGAGCTCGAACGCATCAGCCGCATCGCGACAGCTGCCGGCGTTGTTGCGCCTATTTCACTGAGAGTGAATCCAGACGTTGATGCCGGCACACACCCTTACATCTCAACCGGACTCAAGGAGAATAAATTCGGCATTGCAAGCGGCGCAGCGCTCGGTGTTTATCGCCACGCAGCCACCCTGCCGGGAATTGAGTTAGTCGGTATCGACTGCCACATAGGCTCGCAGCTTACCAGTATTGCGCCATTTCTCGACGCCATCGATCGGCTACTTGCCATGGTCGATGCACTGGCGGCGGAAGGTATTCATCTCAAGCATTTCGACATGGGCGGCGGCCTCGGTGTCCCTTATGATGGCGAAGAGCCTCCCTTGCCAGATGAACTGATTGCCGCGGTCCGCGGTCGTTTTGCCTCTCGCAATCTAACACTCATGGTCGAGCCCGGGCGCTCAATCGCGGCGAATGCAGGTGTATTTGTTACACGCGTCGAATACATCAAATGTAATGAACATAAGAATTTTGCCATCGTCGATGGCGCGATGAACGATCTTTTGCGACCAGCACTTTATGGTGCATGGCAGAAGATCATTCCGGTCGAATTAAACGCTGACAAATCGTGTCCAGAACTACAGTTCGATGTCGTCGGGCCTGTATGTGAATCTGGCGATTTTCTGGGTAAAGATCGCCCGCTCAAAATTACGGCTGGCGACCTTTTAGCAGTGCGCTCCGCGGGTGCCTATGGCTTCGTGATGAGCTCCAATTACAACACCCGAAACCGCGTCGCTGAGGTGATGGTAGACGGCAAGGAATTTCAGATTGTTCGCGAGAGGGAGACAATTGATTACCAACTGTCCCTCGAGTCACGATTGCAATTAGGCGCCGAAAGCCAGCCCGACAGCGAATTGGCAACCGGCCGATAACTTAATAATGCGACTCCCTTTTACAAAAATGCACGGCCTTGGTAACGACTTTATAGTTGTCGACTGTGTCTCGCAGCAGCATAGCCTGAGCTCTGAGCAGATCGCGCTATATGCCGACAGGCAGCTCGGTATCGGCTTCGACCAACTCTTGCAGATCGAGCCTGCGACTCGACCAGACGCCGATTTTCGCTACCGCATTTTCAATCGCGACGGCAGCGAAGTGGAACACTGCGGCAACGGCGCGCGCTGTTTTGCTAAGTATGTGCATGAGAAGGGCCTGACAAAAAAGAACCCGATCAACGTTGAAACGGTTAATCGACTCCTGAGTCTTAAGTTATCTGACTCTGGCGAGGTTACGGTCAACATGGGGGAACCCGATTTCGCCCCCGCAAGTCTGCCCTTTGCGTCAGATCAGGTGGCGAGCGAGGGCTTTGGCCGCTACTCTTGCGAAATTGTGACCTCATCAAAACCCCAACGTATTGAGTTCTCGGCACTGTCGATGGGGAATCCACATGCGGTTATCGTGGTGAGTGACTTAGACGCGGTAGACGTAGCAGGTCTCGGTCAAGCGCTCGGCGCGCACCGTAGTTTCCCGAAGGGCGTCAATGTCGGATTTATGCAGATAATAGAGGATCAGCGCATTCGTCTTCGCGTCTTCGAACGCGGTTCAGGCGAGACGCTCGCCTGCGGCACAGGCGCCTGCGCAGCGGTCGTTAGCGGCTGTAGGCAGGGATTGCTGTCGTCGCCCGTAGAGGTGCAGGTCCGCGGCGGCAGACTATCAATTGAATGGCAAGGAGACGGGACGCCAGTTCTAATGACAGGGCCTGCCACTACTGTCTACGAAGGCACACTCGAATTGCCCGATAATTAACGCAGTGTAGCGGACTGCGGTCTACAGCCGCGCTCCTGCTACTGGAAGAAATACATAGGAAACAGATAGCGATGACCGACAAAGTAACTACGGCGAGCGATTCGGCAACGGTGACAGACGTAAACTCCTCCAAGAGCACAGTATCTGCTGACACATCGAGAGCCTTAGAGAATGAGAATCACGCAGATGGTACAACGCCAGCAGAAAATTCCCCGCAGGAACTCAGCGCCGCACAGGTTGCCGATTATTTGCGCACTCACCCTGAATTTTTCCAAAGCCAAACTGAGCTTCTCGCTGATCTTACACTCCCTCATGAGAGCGGTAAGGCGATATCGCTTCTCGAGCGGCAGGTGGTTATTCTTCGTGAACGCGGTCAAGAGGCACGACAAAAATTAGGCTCCCTGCTGGCCAACGCCCGCGACAACGATCAGCTTTTTGATGTCACCCGTGATTTGGTTCTCTCCCTTTTACGAGCAAGGGATGCAACCGAAGTCGCAGAGATCACACAAGACAAACTCACTGCTCTGGGTAGCGTCGACGCCTGCGAAATTATTGTCGTTGCACGCCCGGGTCTTAAAATGTCCGAAGGTGTACGCACAGAGAATGCCGAAAAGCTTGCCGAAGAGTTCGCTGACGTGTTCCGCCTCAGACGCACGCATTGCGGTGCGATACCTCGTAGCAGCATCGAGAATCTTTTCGGCGCAACGAGCAGCCGCGTTGGGTCGACCGCGCTCTGCCCAATAATGCACGAGTCCGAAATAATCGCGCTGCTTGCGCTTGGCAACGAGTCCGAAGACTATTTTAATACTAGCCTTGACACCCTCTTCCTGGATTTCATCGGCCACGTCGTCGGTGCCATCTTACACAGGTCAAACTAGCTCGTGACTACCGTGCTGCCTCTTGTTTCCATTGTCGTTCGCACCGTCGGACGACCGGAACTTGTCGAGGCACTCGAATCGCTTGCTGCCCAAAGCCATACTAATCTTGAAACTATTATCGTCGATGCACGCGGTGACGGATTGCCGTCGCTAGAGCTTGGATCGGACCAAAGGCTTGTGTCCACTGGTTCTCCTCTGAGTAGACCGAAAGCAGCTAACGCAGGGCTCTCTGCAGTGAACGGCGATTTCATTATGTTCCTCGATGATGATGATTGGGTCTCTGAAACACACATAGAAAATCTGCTTCACGCGCTATCCAATAACCCAGCGGCGATCGCCGCTTACAGTAATACTCAGCGCACGTCTGCTAACGGTGAGTTGCTTGACGAGTTCTTCTCCCGCGAATTCGATGTTGCGTTTCTAAGGCGCGACAACTTCATGCCAATTCACTCCGTGCTTTTTAGAAGCCGAGTCTTAACTGCTGGCTGCCGCGTAGATGAGAGTCTCGATATCTATGAAGACTGGGATTTTTGGTTACAGGTCGCCGAACACGGCAGCTTCTATCATGTAGACAAAGTCACCGCCTTCTACAGAGCGGGCGGTGATTCTGAGACTACCGTAGAGACCGAGCGAGAAAAATACGAAGCCAAAAGTCTAAGCGCTAAGTGGCGAGAGAAAGTCCTTGGCAAATGGGCGCCAACTTGGAGCCCCGCGGAACTCAATGAAGTTTTCGGCACCTTCGACTCCTCGGACGAAATAGCAGACCTGCACAAACATCTGCGTCTCTCGCAGGAAGAGTATCAAGCGGCGTTGCAGC
>JAFMKB010000017.1 GCA_017853205.1 Gammaproteobacteria bacterium | reverse complement strand
GCCATGCACAGGCTCGTCTAATTCGTCGAGAAGCTCGGCAACATCGTCGGCGAAGCGTTGCCAAGAATCGAGCTGCGAAGGGTCTTGCTGCCAAAGGGGGCGATGCTCAACCCCTAACACGCGATACTCTCGCGTCAGACGCGTAAGTAGGTCGCGGTATACGCGAGGTGGGTAGCCGTTGGCATGCGAGAAGAGAATAATAGGGCCTGTTCCGCCGAAATCGACGACGGGGATTTTGGCGCGGAGGTCTAGTAACTGCACTGAGCGGGCTCTCTCCTTGAGAATTAGATTTGCAACCCGTAAGGGTCTTTACGTTATAGTGTGAAAGCTATTTTGATTGTTAAAGGTCTTCTTTAAAAAGTTAAAGCAAGTATACAGGGATTACACCATGGAACTCGTTTACTGGCACTGGATTGTCTTGGGTATCGTACTGATGCTCGCCGAAATGTTTATTGGGTCTTTCTTTATCTTTTGGTTTGGGGCCGCCGCCGTTGTCGTCGGCCTAAGCCTAGTCATCGCACCAGGTATCGGCGCGCCAGCACAGCTTATTTTTTGGACGCTTCTGTCCCTCGTGTTCGCGGTGGCTTGGTTTCGTTTTCTCAAACCGCTATCCAAAGACGTTACCAAAGCGGGCTTGTCACGCGAGGCCCTAATCGGTGAAATCGGCCAAGTTCTCTCTGTACCTAACGGCGACAAACGCGGCATGGTTCGCTTTCCCGCGCCGCTGCTCGGCTCGGACGAGTGGCTAATTATGTCCCAAGATACTCTCAGCATCGGGGACCGTGTGTCAGTAAAAGATGTCTCAGGAAACTCTCTAATCGTCGTTCGCGTCTAGGCGAGGACGAAACGCAACTCATTGACTCGGAGATCGCTATGGAACCGGCTTTAATTTTAACGACTGCTCTTTTTATTTTCCTGCTCGTGACCGTCGCTAAGGGCGTGAGGCAAGTCCCTCAGGGCAACAAATGGGTTGTTCAGCGATTAGGGAAATATTACACATCGCTCAACCCCGGGCTCAATTTCGTGATCCCTTACATAGACAGCATTGCCTACAAGGTAACGACAAAAGACATCGTATTGGACATACCCTCGCAGGAAGTCATCACGAAAGATAATGCCGTTATCATGACAAATGCCGTAGCCTACATAAATATCGTGTCGCCCGAAAAGGCGGTTTACGGTGTTGAAGATTACACCCTGGCCATTCAAACGCTGGTGCAGACTTCACTTCGCTCAATTGTCGGCGAAATGGCACTCGACGACGCGCTCTCGTCCCGCGATCACATTAAGGCAAAGCTCAAGGCAGCGATTAGCGATGACATCGCAGATTGGGGCATCACGCTCAAAACAGTAGAGATTCAAGACATAAATCCGTCGGGCACTATGCAGGCAGCGATGGAAGAACAGGCCGCCGCCGAGCGTGCTCGCCGCGCCACAGTGACGCGCGCAGATGGCGATAAGCAGGCCGCAATCTTAAAGGCAGAGGGAAAACTAGAGGCCTCGCGGCGCGAAGCTGAGGCGCAGGTCATACTTGCGCAGGCGAGTCAGACGGCTATCGAACTCGTCACCTCTGCGGTAGGCGACAATGAGCTACCAGTCGCCTACCTTTTAGGTGAAAAATACATCGCCTCGTTACAGAATCTTGCAGCATCCGATAATTCTAAATTCGTTGTATTCCCTGCAGATATTCCCGCCGCGTTGAAAGGCATGATGGGAGGGCGCTAACCCACCCCGCGCGAGAATCTCTCAACTCCCGCGTGAAGGACTCAAAAATTACCGTTGATCTTGAGCGATAGCGTGCGACCAGAACCGCCGCAGTTATCCTCAATTTCCTCCAGAATGCCGTCTGACATTCTGCCCACGAAGCGCTGCCTCTCGCGGCATTGCATATTGTCATTCGCGTTAAGCACGTCTAGGCGGTAGGTAATCCCGCGGCGGTCGACGAACTGCACAAAAGCACTGACATTCGGATCGCCTGCGCGCAGCTCGATGTCGTCGATCTCGTAGCGTTTCATGTTGCCATCGAAGCGATTATTCCATTCCATCCCATAACTAATGTCTAGCGAGGACACATCGTGACGCATGCCCAAACGCAGTCGACCCCGGTCGAAATTGGCGAAGCGACGATCAAGCCCTAAGAAAGGGTCAGTCACGCTAGAGTCTTTGGCGTTGAAATTAGCGGTGACTAGCAAGTTCGGCATATCGATCATTCGCATGCGGATGCTCGCGGCTGCGTTTAGTCCGTACATGTGACCATCACCAATATTGCCAGCAATCGACTGCAAATTGCTCTCATTGACCGTCGCATCAACGCGCTCGATCACGTCGGTATGTTGGTGATACCAAACACCTGCGGACACAACGCCCACGTCATTCGGCAAACGATACTCGCCCTTAAGATCGTAGGCCCAAAGCCACTCAGGCCTTAGATTCTCATTTCCGCCGAGAACATTTGAGTCATTATCTTGATCATCGTTCGAGGCAACAAAATCGCCGAATCTTAATTGCCTCACTCGTTTTTCAACGGTTCCTCTGACCTGCAACTGCGGCGTGAGGTCGTAGCGGAAATCAATTTTTGGCTTGAAAAAACCGAAGTCGCGCGACAGCGACTTCTCGCCCGACTGGCTAATCTCTGAGGATTCATAGAGCATCGATGTCTCGAGTGACATCTGCGTATTCAACTGCCAATTGTGAATCAGAAATGGCTCATAACGCATTTCTTCAACGGTGGAGACCGCGTTCGACACGTTTTGCGCGACGAGGCCGCCCAGCTTAGGATCAGGGATTCCATTCGCATCTTTGATGCCGTAGGCAAGACGAGAATCAAGTATGGTTTGCGCGCGCTCAATGCCAAGTTCGACATCCTGAGAGTCGAAAATATCGAAAGTAAAGGAGCCTCTGGCGATGCGCTCTTTGGTGACGCTGCCAGTATCGAGAAAGAGAGACAGCTCCTCGCTGCCATCGTCCGCAACGTCGTAGCGTTTACGGACGCTATCGACATTCCCCTGATTACTTATAATCAACGCTTTGAATCGCGATCCTTGCTGCGTGCGCAACTCATAGTCCGCACCGATTTCCCAATTGTCCCGCTCGCCGGGCAATTCTTCGCGCTGCAGCGCCACCGTATTGGGATACACGCGCAGGTTCACCGTGCGTCGCGCGAGTGTCGTCGGATTGTCATTCTGCGAATAAAGTGCATTGAGTCTAGCGCTCGAGTTAGGGCTAAATTCGTAGTCGAAATTGGCGCTGTAGTTGTAGCTGGTTTGATCACGAATCTGATCTTCACGAATTGCATCGTTCGCAGTGAAGTCCCCGAGCACGCTATCTTCATAGGTAATACGATGGTCGTAACGCGGCTCTGCCGAAGCGCTCAGCACATAGCCAAGCTTTGCTAAATTTCCGCTGACCGCGACAGACCCGCCGGACTGGCTTTCTCCATCTGCATAGCGATCTGTATTGACTCCAACATTGAGCGCTGTCGATGAAAGCTCCTCGCGGAGGATCACATTGACTACGACGCCGCTGCCGCGCACATCGAGATCACCCGAGGTGCCTCTTATCAGCTCAATATAATCGACCTGCCCTGCAGTAATGCGCCCCAATTGACCGCTGGCCTGATTGCTCTTGCCCGCCATACGTTTGCCGTTGATGATTATCTCGCTACCACCGCCGCCACCTAACCCACGGCCACCATTGCCGCCGCCGGCACCGCCGCCGAATCCGCCGCCGCTGCTGGTCGCACCACCGATACCTGGAATGCGATCGACCATATCCTGCGCCGTAATGGGATTAAACTCAGCGAAATAGTCGGCGCGATAAATAACCGTTGATTCGTCACCAACGTTGTCCTGTGCATTCACAGCACCGGCCAAAGAGGAAACCAGTAAAACAGCGCGAAAAACGCAGCGCGTCTTGCGCGAAAAGAGAGAGATAGTCATCTTGTGACTCCGAGCATGGGGCTTGTAATGCGTTCAGTGCTTAATGCACTTGTTATTCGATCTAATGCTTTGCATTATTAATTTTTACTATCAGGCGCAGGAGTATAGAGGCCAGCGCCGCCCCCTACTGTTACAAATTGTGGAGGACTTGAGTCTAGGATAGACTCGGGTTTAAAAGACGGGGCTCTCGCAGCTCAAGAGACGAAACGCATGCTACAAGATCCAGAAACAGCGTCACCCGAATTCCGAGAGTCACATTTTATTGCCGGCGACCTCCGCCTCGCGGTGAGCTACTGGCTCCTCTACTTTGTAGGCGCTTGTTTCCTTTTCTTCGCGGGGAGCTGGGCAGTCGATTCTGATAATTGGGTTACGTTTCTTGGATTGGTCTCACTCCAACTTGCCTATACATTCTTGCTCGTGATTGGCATTCGAAACCGCTATCGGGGGCCGCAAAAGTGGAAGGTTATTTCGAGGACCTCTTCGGTTTTCATGATAATCAACATCCTCGTTGGTATCAGCACGCTAGGCTTCGTTTATTGACCAGAGGTCGGGTATACAACCAAATCCGTACGTAAAAGAGGATTCTCAGTGACCACTCCTGCTTCATCCGCCGCAGCAACGCGCTACTCATTATATTTAAAACGCGACTGTCCAACCTGCCAGCTCGTGATACCCGCCGTCTCGGAACTTGCTGCCCAGCTAGGCGCAGATCTTACTCTCTATACCCAAGACGACCCTACTTTCCCCGATATGCCAGGGGTTGTCGACGACAGCAACCTCGAGCAGTCCTATGCCGCTGGCATCGAAATCGTTCCGACCCTTATTCGCCACGATGCGGCAGGAGTTGAAGTACGAATCGTGGGGTGGGACCGCGCAGAATGGCGGGAGTTTACGGGTATCCAGTCCCTCGGAGAGACTCTCATCGAGTTTAAGCCCGGGTGTGGCTCGAAGACGCAAGACCCTGGTATGGACGAGGTGCTCGCGCTGCGCTTTGGCAAGAATGAATTGCAAGCACGAGAAGTAGAACTTGCCTCATCAGAGGACGAACTCGAGGCATGTTTCGATCGCGGTTGGAGCGACGGCTTACCTGTTGTGCCGCCCACTGCTCTGCGAGTAATTAGAATGCTCAAAGGCAGCGACAGATCGGCCTCTGAGATAATCGGCAACATACCACCGGACAATGTACCCTGTAGCATCGAAAAGGTTGCGATCAACGCGGTTCTTGCTGGGTGCAAGCCCGAGTATTTCCCAGTAGTTCTCGCGGCGGTTGAGGCCGCTTTGCAAGACAAATTTTGTATGCATGGACTACTCTGCACGACCTATTTCTCTGCACCAGTTGTGATTGTGAATGGACCCATTGCTAACGCTATCGGCATGAACTCGGGTATTAACGCGTTGGGACAAGGCAACCGAGCCAACGCGACTATTGGCCGCGCACTTCAACTACTTATAAGGAATGTCGGCGGCGGTCTGCCGGGCGGCATCGATCGCGCCACGATGGGCAATCCCGGCAAATACAGCTACTGCTTCGCCGAAGATGAATCGGATGTCGATTGGCCGACCCTTGCTCAAGATCGCGGCTTTGACAGAAACGAATCCGTCGTCAGCCTTTTTGCCGGCGAGGGGCTTCAGGGCATCGTCGATCAGCAGTCTCGTACCCCAGAGTCGCTCGCTCGCAGCCTCGCCGCGAGCCTCAGGACAGTCGCTCATAGCAAGCTATTTGGTATGGCAGACGCGATTCTGCTAGTCTCCCCAGAGCACCGGCGCGTTTTCAAAGAAGGCGGCTGGACCAAGGCAGATTTGCGCGCTGCTCTGTACAACAATTTAATGACACCGGGCGAAGAAATCATGCGCGGTGCAGACGGCATCGCCGAAGGCATGCCCGAGCGTTTCAAAGACAAGATATTGAACAAATTTAGGGACGACGGCCTGCATATCGTGACGCTAGGTGGCACCGCTGGTATGTTTTCAGCCATTATCGGCGGTTGGGTCGCATCAGGCGAACGAGGTAGTCAGCTCGTTTCACAACCAACAGTAAGTTAACGACCAAAGGAGTGAGGCAATGCATACTTCTCTGCTAGACCCGACTGCCGAGCTGAGCCCGGTTGAGCGGCAAATCCTACCAAGGCTTGCAACACTCGCAGGTGCAACCGTGGGCCTGCTAGATATTTCAAAACCACGCGGAAAGGAATTCTTAGACGAAGTCGAAAGACAGCTTGTCGCTGTGGGTGCAAAGGTTAATCGCTATGCAAAACCGACTTTCGCAAGAATCGCGCCCCTAGAGCTCACTCAAAAGATCAGCGTCGAATGCGACGCCGTGATCGAAGGGCTCGCCGACTGAGGCTCGTGTACCTCGTGCAGTTTGCATGACATCATGAATCTCGAAAGTCGTGGACTTCCCTCAGCCTTTATCGCCTCGACTGAGTTCGTCGACGCGGCCGCGGCGCAGGGGCGCTCGTTGGGAATTGCACCTGCCAGTCTTTTCGTTCCGCATCCGATACAAGATCGTAGCGATGAAGAGATGACGCAACTGGCGAGAGACGCTATCGAAAACGTTAAACGGCTAGTCTGCGCTGCAGAGTAACCACAATTACTATTCAACTAAATTACTTTAATAGACCGGAGAAACAGCAGCATGACTAGAGAAGCAGTAATCGTATCCACGGCAAGAACCCCGATCGGCAAGGCCTACCGCGGTGCTTTCAATGACACCGATGCGCCAACAATGGGCGGCCACGTCATCGCCGCGGCGGTTCAGCGCGCGGGCATCGATCCTGCAGAGATCCAAGACGTGGTGATGGGTTGCGCCATGCAGCAGGGCTCTTCGGGCCAAAACATCGGCCGCACAGCAGGCGTCGCTGCAGGGCTTCCCTCAAGCGTATCGGGCATGAGCATGGACCGTCAGTGCGCATCAGGCATGATGGCTATAGCGACCGCTGCCAAGCAGGTGATCGTTGATGGCATGCCAATCGTGGTCGGCGGTGGCTTAGAGTCAATCAGCCTCGTGCAGAACGAGCATCGCAATGCGTATCGCGCAATCGATCCCAATGTCGTCGCGCGCTCACAGCATGCCTATATGCCGATGCTGCAAACGGCTGAAGTCGTCGCTAGCCGCTACAACATCTCGCGTGATGCGCAGGACGAATACTCTCTGCGAAGCCAGCAGCGTACGGCAGCCGCGCAGGCAGCCGGCAAGTTTGATGACGAAATCGTGCCAATGGCATCCAAGATGTTGTTCATGGACAAAGAAACTAAACAGCAAAGCGTCCACGATGTCATGCTCGAAAAAGACGAAGGTAATCGTCCTTCGACGACGCTTGAGGGTCTCGTTGGCCTTAAGCCTGTAATCGAGGGCGGCGTGATCACTGCCGGCAACGCTAGCCAGCTATCAGATGGCGCCTCAGCCTCGGTCATCATGGACAGCAAGCTTGCCGAACAGCGCGGCCTAAGCCCTCTAGGCGCCTACCGCGGCATGGCAGTTGCAGGCCTTGAACCTGATGAAATGGGCATTGGTCCTGTTTACGCAATCCCCAAGCTGTTGGCCGCTAACGGGTTAAAAATGGACGATATCGGCCTTTGGGAACTTAACGAAGCGTTTGCGGTGCAGGTTATTTACTGCCGCGATAAACTCGGAATTCCCGACGAACTTCTCAACGTCAATGGCGGCGCGATTTCGATTGGCCATCCCTACGGCATGAGCGGCGCCCGCATGGTCGGCCACGCCCTCATCGAAGGCAAGCGTCGCGGCGCCAAATACGTGGTTTGCACAATGTGTGTCGGTGGCGGCATGGGCGCGGCGGGTCTGTTCGAAGTTTACTAACCTGAGAGCAATCGAAAAAAAGCGAAGTGGATCTAGCCCGCTTCGCTTTTTTTTTGCGTGAGCCCAAGAACTATCAAGAAGACTATTAACAACGTGGCGGCGGGAGTGCTTGCGAGGTCAACAAAATTTCCTCTGCGACTCTTGTGCCAAATTCCTGCTCAATGCTTTCCTTGATCCTAATCCCCAAGCGTTCGAAACTTTCGCATGACTCTCCTTCGATCGCTGCAAACTGCGTTCTATAGCTTTCGAAAAGAGCGACAAAGGCCTCGATATCAGCACCGTCGATGCCTGGATTGGGCTCCAATCTGCCCGTTGCCTCAAACGCGCTTAGAGTATCGTGCACATAGCTAAAAAGCCTGAGCGGCGACGTGCTACTCTCACTCTGCGCAGTGGCTCCTCGCTGTTCACCTAGCTCGCCGAGTACTAACAGCAGAGCTATCAGGTATCTAGTCAAAGTCACGAATCGCGCCCCTGTTAGACTTTTTGCCCGAGTTATTTCGTTTAGTTTCAAGCCGACGCTCCTTCGCGCCCCGCGTCGGTTGAGTAGCAATTCGTGTTGGCTTCACTGAAGTCGCTTTATCAAGCAGCGTGTTAAGGCGGTTGAGTGCATCTTGCTTGTTTTTCTCTTGACTACGAAACCGCTGTGCTTTGATTACTATCTCACCCGAGGAGAGTATTCGTGCGTCGCGAGTAACTCTTATCATTTCGCGCTGCGCGCTAGACAGGCGCGCTCGCAAGTAGTCAAATCGCAGCTGTACCGCGGTCGACACTTTGTTCACATTCTGACCACCCGGGCCGCTTGCCCGCATTGCTGAGAACTCCACTTCACTCTCTTTAATTTCGCGCATTACTCTCACTAGATTCACTTTGTATAGGTGTTATTACTGACAAGACTAGCCCACGATTGCGCTGTTGCACAGCGTTTAAGGGTGCGATAAGGTCGAGAGACCCGACTCATTTTAGAAGCGAGTCTTTAGTTTTTAGGATTTCGATCTATGCCATTGATTCATGATCTTTACCACTCACAATCAAAGAAAAACCGATTCGCCGCCCAAAGGTCCATAAAAAAGATTGCCTCACTCACGATTGGCGCAGTTGCCTATACGCTCTCCCTCACTGCAGCTAGCGCCCAAGAACCTGTTCGCCTAGGCTTCATGGATCCACTCTCAGGCACCTTTGCCTCGGTTGGCACAAGCGGTTTGAAAGCCCTCGAATTCGCTGCAGACTATTTTTACAACTCCAGAGGCGGAATCTTAGGCGGACGCATGATCGAGATTGTGCCTCTAGATAACAAGCAAAGCCCAACCGAGACTCAATTGCAATTTCGCCGAGCCGTCAGCGAGGAACTGCGGATAATTTTTCAGGGAAATAGCTCTGCAGTCGCCAATACATTAAATCAGACAATCGCGAAGCATAACCGGCGCAATGCTGGCCAAGAGGTGCTGCAGATTAACTATGCTGCGGTTGATCCTATTTTGACTAACGAAGAGTGCAGCTTCTGGCATTTCCGCTTCGACGCGCATGCCATCATGAAGCTAGATGTACTCACTGACTTCATTGCGATGAATGACGAGCTCAACAGCATTTACATCATCGGCCAAGACTATTCTTTTGGTCAGGTGGTCGCGGACAACACGATTAGACTACTAGGTGAGAAGCGCCCCGATATCGAGATCGTTGGCAATGAATTTCATCCCATCGGTCAGGTCAAAGACTTTACGCCCTATGTAACAAAGATTGCCTCTTCTGGGGCCGACGCAGTGGTCACTGGTAATTTTGGCGCCGACATGGTTTCGCTCGCGCGCTCGATTATTGATTCTGGACTCACTGTGCCAATCTACACGTTTTATGCTGCCTACGACGGCATCACCGCGACATTGGGTGCCGATGGCAAAGACCGCATACGTCTCATCCACACAGACCGCGCAAATCCCCTTGCAAGCGATGAGCGCCGCGAATTCTATCGGGCATTTAAAGCGAAGAATCCCGACTCAGATATCACTCAATCTCGATTGGTAAATGCGCTCATGATGGTCGTTCAGGCAATGGAGCAAACCCAAAGCACTGATCCCTATGATATCGCCGTCAAACTAGAAGATATGCGATTCACAAGTATTGCGGGTGACGAACTGTGGATGCGCGGCGAGGATCATCAGCTTTTCCAACCTTTGTATATTTCAAAACATACCGACGAAGGTATCGAGTTCGACGCTGACAACTCGGGTTTCGGTCTTTTTACAGAATACGAAGTCAGCACAGAGGACACCCTCACTGATCATAGCTGCCGCATGCGTCGGCCACGACGTTAACCATGGCTGAAGTCTTCGTCTTTGCCACGCTAAACGGCCTCGTCACCGGTCTGCTCCTATTTATGCTCGCAAGTGGGCTAACGCTCATCTTTAGCATGATGGGCGTGCTGAATTTCGCCCACGCTAGCTTTTATATGCTCGGCGCCTATTTCGCTTATACACTCAGCACCTACATAGGCTTCTGGGGAGGCCTATTAATCGCCCCTCTCATCGTAGGCGGTATCGGCGCCGCAATCGAGCGGTACGGGCTTCGACGAGTGCATCAATCGGGTCACGTAGCCGAGCTTGTATTCACCTTTGGCCTCGCCTTTTTGATCGAAGAAGCTGTACAGTTTTTCTGGGGACGCGACACGAAAAACTATCAGTCGCCGGAGCTTTTCGATTTCGCTCTTTTCTCCCTTTTCGGGCAAGAATTTTCGGCCTACCGGGGATTCATGATCGCCATTGCCTGCCTTATTTTTGCTGCCCTGTATTTCATCCTCACGCGAAGCCGCGTCGGGATAATTATTCAAGCATCAATAAGCCATCCACAAACGGTTGCGAATCTCGGGCACAATGTACCCCTTATCTTTATGTGCGTATTTGGCGTAGGAACCGCGCTAGCAGGTGTTGCCGGTGTAATCGCCGGACCTGTGCTAACAACCTTCCCAGGGATGGCGACGGTATTGGGTAGCATCGTATTTGTTGTCGTGGTTATCGGCGGACTTGGCAGTCTGCCCGGCGCGTTAATAGCCTCGCTGCTAGTTGGGTTACTTCAATCTTATGCGATAGCCGCCGATGTAGGCGTGCCGGAATTGCTCAATCAATTTGGTGTGAGCTTCGACAGCAGTCACCCTCTCGATGATTTGTGGACGCTCAATTTGCCACAAGTCGCTCCAGTGCTGCCTTACCTCCTTTTGGTTTTAGTGCTTATATTCAAACCGACTGGGCTGATGGGCAATAGAGAAGAATGACATGAAAAAGCAATTTCCTATTTGGCTCGGATTCGCGCTCGCGCTTATTTTACTCCCACAGATTTTCGATACAGTGTTAGGCATCTCGATCCTCAACCAAATGACCATATGGATTATCTTTGCCTTGAGTTACAACATGCTGCTTGGTCAAGGTGGCATGCTTTCGTTTGGACACGCCGTCTATTTTGGCCTCGGAGGATTTATGAGCGTACATGCGCTCAATCTTATCGCCGATGAAATAATTGTCTTTTCGATCACGCTAATCCCTCTTGTCGGTGGTGCTGTGGGGCTACTTGCCGCCGTTTTTATAGGCAGCTTTTCAACGCGTAAATCAGGCACAGTGTTCGCCATGATCTCGCTAGGGATAGGCGAACTAATCGTAGCGTCTTCGCTGATTTTCGCTGATTTTTTCGGTGGAGAAGCCGGCGTGACCGGAGACAGAACCTATGGACCTCCTTTTTTTGGAATAGAGTTCTTACAGGACGCTGAGGTCTACTATCTAGGCGCGTTCTGGTTATTTGTTGCCACGCTTTTTATGTATCTATTTACGCAAACACCTGCGGGTCGCATGGCAAATGCCGTTCGCGATAATCCAGAAAGGGCTGAATTTATCGGTTACAGCACAAGACGGGTAAGGTTTATCTCGTTTTGCGCTGCAGGACTCTTCGCAGGGGTTGCTGGCGGACTTTTCGCGATTAACTACGAGTTCATTACCGAAGAGAATCTTAACGCACTCACGTCGGGACGAGTGCTTCTGATGGCTTATATCGGAGGGCTTGGCTTTTTTATTGGGCCCATCGTTGGTGCAGTGATCTTAACGCTAATGAACTCGTTGCTTAGTAATTATAGCGAGATGTGGATGCTCTATTTAGGCATAATGTTTTTACTTACCGTGCTATTTCTGCCTCGCGGATTTGCAGGTTTCATAATGATGCATCAGACCGCATGGCAGAACCGCCGACTAGGAACCCTCATACTACCCTATTTAATTACAGCGATTCCTGCGTCGCTTTTTTTAGCAGGATTTGTTGGACTCGTCGAACTGAGCCACAAAGGCGATGACACCCTCTCTTTTTTCGGCTTGATTCTCGGCACCGAATCAATGCTTAGTTGGGGGATTTTGCTGACTCTCACAGGCATCGGTGCTCTTGGCGTTAAACTCTCAGGCCCTCGTCTCGACGCCGCTTGGGTGCTCGCCAATACCGTGAGATCAGACAATGGTGGAGACGCGCAATGAGCCTTCTGACTCTCGATGCTGTCTGCAAGAGCTTCGGTTCGACTCGCATCATCAATGACGTTTCACTCGACATCGAGGCTGGCGAGAAACACGCGATAATAGGCCCCAATGGTGCGGGGAAATCGACTCTTTTCCACCTCATCTCCGGACGCTACAACGTAAGCTCTGGTGCAATCGGCTTTCAAGGAAAGTCTATTCACAATCTTCCTCCCTATGAAATCGCGCGTCGCGGAATAGCCAGAAGCTTTCAGGTTACTAACATTTTCCCGCGCATGAGCGTCTTCGAAAACATTCGCTGCGCACTACTCTGGTCCGAAGGCTATCGATATTCTTTTTGGCAATTGGTAGGACGTCAGAAAAAGCTTAACGAGAAATCGTTCGGCATTCTCGAACAGATCGGCCTGAGCGACAAAGCCCAGTTACCGAGTGGCGAGCTCGCCTACGCCCAGCAGCGTGCGCTTGAGCTTGGGGTTGCTATCGCAAGCGGAGCCGAATTGATTATGCTCGACGAACCCGTCGCAGGCATGAGCAATAGCGAAGCCGAAAATGCGGTCGCGCTGATTCGACGAATCACCGAAGGCAAAACGCTCATCATGGTCGAACATGACATGAACATAGTTTTCGATATTGCAGATCGAATAAGTGTCTTGGTTTACGGCGAAATTATCGCAACCGACACACCCGAAAATATTCGCGGCAATAAGCGGGTGCAAGAAGCTTATTTAGGGGAGGTACCCTGCGATGCTTAAGGTGACTGATCTGCACGCTTACTACGACAAAAGTCACATTTTACAGGGCGTCAATTTCCATGTCGAAGCGGGTGAAATTGTTAGCTTACTCGGCCGCAACGGCGTTGGACGCTCAACCACTGTTAAGACCATCATGGGCGAGGTGGAACCTCGGGGGTCTATTCTGTTTAAGGACGAGGAAATCGCCGGGTTAAAGAGTTTTGAAATCGCCCATCGGGGACTGGGTTATGTCCCAGAGAGCCGCGATATATTCCCAACGCTCACTGTACGCCAAAATCTCACTCTTGGTCTCAAGGGTAAGGGCGAAAGCGGGCGCTGGACTATCGATGAAATGTTTAACATGTTTCCGAATCTTGCCGAACGCGCTGATGTGCCCGGCGGGGTGCTAAGTGGCGGAGAGCAGCAGATGCTGTGTATGTGCCGCACGCTGATGGGCGATCCTGAGTTGATAATGATCGATGAGCCTACCGAGGGCCTCGCCCCTAAGGTAGTTGAACAGATAGGCGTACTCCTGCAGGAGATTGCAAGTCGAGGCGTCTCTATTTTACTCGTAGAACAAAAACTATCGATTGCGCTCAAGATTTCTAGCCGCCTTTACGTGATGGGCCATGGTAAAATTGTTTACGAAGGCACACCTCAGAGTCTACTTGAGGCGCATGATGTGCGCGCCGAGTGGCTTGAAGTCTAACTAACCCAGAGAACATTCGCATGACCCGCCCCATCCTCGCTCACTTTTTCCCCAAGACTCAGCCACTGATTTGCGCCCGGTCTTTCATTACCAAACACGGTGCTTCTTTACGTGCATTGGCACTTTGTTTAGGCGTTATGCAAATGCTACTTCCCAGCCCTGCGGCGGCTTGGGATGAAACCGGGCACAGGCTCTCAGCAAGCGTCGCACTGCGGTACTTAAACTTTGACACACAGCGCGAACTACTCACTCTACTGCAACAGCATCCGCGCTATCAGCAAGACTTTATCGATAAAATGCCATCCGAGCTTGTCGACGCGCCTCCCGAGCGTCAACTCAGCTGGCTGTTGGGGCAAGCCGCCTATTGGCCAGACATTGCGCGCGGATTCAATGACAGCGAACGTGAAAAATATAGCCGCCCCAGCTGGCACTATATCGATGGTGCCTGGCTGCGTGATAGCGCTAAAGTACAGGGCAATGTCTATGTTAACCGCCCTCCAGCGCCGGAAATTCTGGGCTTAGCAGGGAGTGCAATCACATCCGAGCGCGATGCCGACAATGTTGTGACCGCATTAGATTACAACACCCGCATTCTCGCCAATGATGAGGCAGACGCGGCACAGCGCGCAGTCGCGCTTTGCTGGGTGCTCCATCTTATAGGCGATATTCACCAACCCCTCCATTCGGGCTCACTCTACAGCGCGGAGTTGTTTGCGACTGGCGACCGCGGCGGTAACGCCATTCGAATCGGCGAGAGCAATCTGCATTCTGTATGGGACCGAGCGATGCGCGGTGCCGACAGGCAATCGCGCAGCCTGCTCTATGCCGCCACCTACGAAGACCTATCGGGTCGCGAATCTGACTGGACTCTCTGGCTTGCGGAAAGCCGAGAAATTTTAGTTCCTTCGGTTTATAACGATGCTCTGCTCGGAGCAATTCGCAGCGCCGACAGCAGCGGCGCTGAGCGCCTGCCAAGCCAAGTACTGAGCGACGACTACGTGGCCGAGATGGTCAGCATTGCAAGCGATCGCCTAGGACTTGCCGGTCTAAGACTCGCCATCTGGTTTCAGAATGAACTGCCTGCCGCGGCGCCTATTTTAAGCCGTGAACCTGATTGATTTGCCAAAGCTCGCGATCGATAATCAGGGCTGGTAAAAAATTACAAAAGTGAGACCCTAGCTATGCCTTCGAAAAATCGCCAGAAAGCTCACTGCAGCACTCTGCAGCCGCGCGCCTCAAAGTCTTTACCGTCCCTGTTCGCCGTTTTCGTCCTATCGACGGCGACGCTTTTGACACCTTCCTTGATCCCATCTACCGTCCTCGCGGACACATTTGCTGGGGCAACAGTTGTGCCAGAGCGGGTGGGAATGTCAGGCGAGCGCCTCGCAAGGCTTGATGCCAATCTTGAAGCCTATGCCACAAACAATCGCTTATCAGGACAAGTGTATATTGTCATGCGCCATGGAGAGGTGGTTGCACATGAGGCGAATGGGCTGCAGGACGTTGCTCGAGCCATACCCATGAAGACCGATACTATCTTTCGAATCGCCTCGCAGACTAAAGCTATTACCAGCCTTGCCATCATGATGCTGCAAGAGAGGGGGCAGCTCGACATAAATCACCCCCTGTCCAAGTATCTCCCCGAGTGGAACGATGTTCAGGTTGCGGTGCCTGACGACTCTGGCGGCTACTCGCTCGAGCCTGCCCGAACTAAAATCACCTTACGCCATCTGCTCACGCATACCGGCGGCATGAGTTACGGAACAGGACCCAGTGCAGCGGAGTGGCAGCGGGCAAACATGCAGGGCTGGTATTTCGCCGACCGCAATGAGCCTATTCGAGAAACAATTGCCCGCATGGCATCACTTCCACTTGATGCGCATCCCGGTGAAAGCTGGATTTATGGCTACAATACCGACATCCTCGGCGCAGTCGTTGAAGTCGTTAGCGGCGAGAATCTCGCCGATTTTTTCGCGAACAATATTTTCGCGCCCCTGGGCATGAACGACACACACTTCTATCTTCCGGCTGAAAAACGCGCTCGTCTTGCGACTGTTTATCGACCTAAAGACGGGGGTGGTATAGAGGCTATCCCCGAGACAAACGGCATGCAAAGCCAAGGTCTCTATGCCGAGGGGCCGCAGCAAAGCTACTCTGGAGGCGCCGGACTGCTTTCAACAGCTGCCGACTACGCGAAATTTTTGCAAATGACCTTGAACGGGGGTGAGTATAATGGTGAGCGGTTAGTGTCCCGCAAAACCATCGAACTCATGACAACAGACCATCTCGGTGAGATCGAATTTCGTCCGGGACAGGGCTTCGGTTTAGGTTTTTCGATAGCAACAGACCTCGGCTTGCGGGGCACCCTCGGATCCGAAGGTGAATATGCTTGGGGAGGCGCGTATCATTCGACCTACTGGGTGGACCCGACAGAGGGTCTCGTTGTCGTTTACCTCACGCAAATAATCCCCGCAACTGGGCTTGAAGATCACATCACCTTACGCAACGGTGTTTATCAGTCGATAGTAGATTAATCATGCCATTCACTCTCTCTGTGCTCGATCAATCTCCCGTACGCGCCGGTAGCACTCCCTATGCTGCACTGCAGGAAACAATCGAGCTGGCGGGGCACGTGGATAGACTCGGCTACCATCGTTACTGGGTCTCTGAGCATCATGCGTCAGGAGCGCTCGCCGGCTGCTCGCCTGAAGTATTACTCGGCCGCCTGGGCGCCGAGACAGCGCGTATAAGGTTAGGCTCAGGCGGTGTAATGCTGCCCCATTACAGCCCCTACAAAGTCGCTGAAAACTTCAAGTTACTGCAGACACTTTATCCAAACCGCGTGGATCTCGGTGTCGGACGTGCACCGGGCACAGACCCCTTTACCGCCGCCGCGATTCGCTATGGTTCACGCGTAGGACCCGAACACTTCCCAAATATGATCGCTGACCTTCAGGCTCTGCTGAATGACACTGATCCGCCGACCCCGGGCATGGAGAATGCGCGTGCCTTCCCGCAGACCGAGGTACCACCAGAAATGTGGATGCTAGGCTCTAGCGAGGACAGCGCAACACTTGCTGGGCTAGCTGGCTTGCCCTACAACTTCGCCTATTTTATTAATCCAAATATTAGCCCCGATATATTTAATCTCTATCGCACTCGGTTTAAACCAGGACCGAATCTCGACAGACCCCATACGTGCCTCTCGCTGTTTGCTGTCTGTGCAGATACCGAGGAAGAGGCCAAACGACTCGCGAGCAGCCGTGACCTCTGGTATATCCGCTTACTCCGAGGCAATCCAGGCCCTTTTCCTACACCCGAAGAAGCTCTCGATTACCCCTACGCGGCGAGCGAACTCGCGCTCATTCATTCCAATCAAGAAAAGCGCGCGGTAGGAACACCGGCGCAGGTAAGAGCAAAGCTTGAGTCGCTTGCAACGCTATTTGGTGTTGAGGAAATCATGCTGGTGACTATCGTACATGATCATCGAGCACGCCTGCGCTCTTATGAATTACTCGCTAACGAATTTGAGCTTACCGGCGCCAACGAAAAAGCGGCGTAGCCTGCGCCACGAGGCAGTCGAAGTTAATCGCTAGAACGGCGCCTCACCTGTTCGAGCAATGTTTCTTTCGAGACCTTTAGATTGCGCCGCGCCGCCTCGATGCCGGCATGATACCCTGCGTAGGCGACCAATACCCAAATGAGCATAGAGCCGTCCCAATAACTGAACCACACAAATGCGCTGATCAGATTGCCCAGTTGATTCATGCCTACGTTGAAGAGAAAGGATATGAGTCCGTCGCCAAAAAGCACATCGAGGCCGGGGAAATTGAAGACGAAGTCTATCAACTCACTCAACTCAATAACCAAGAATGTCCAAAGTGCTGCCAGACCGTAAAAACCGCTGCCGAAGTACATCCATTTCTCGAAGACGAGGTCGGTTTTAGATTTTTCGGCAAATGACTTTTTCTTCTCGTTCTTAAATAACGCTTTTATCTTTTTTACGCCGCGCTCAATGCTTTTTCGATCAGATTGCCGATCTAATTCGCCGCTAACAAATAGCCGCATAAAAATAAGCCAGCTTAATAAGGCTAATGGCAGACCCAGCTCGATTATCGCTTTGAGTATATCGACTGCCATGCTGGCTCCCTGTTAGGGAATTACTTCGCGAATAGCTGCGAAGCGATATCCTTAAATCCCTTAAATTCTAATGCGTTGCCGCTAGGGTCACAGAAAAACATCGTGCCTTGCTCGCCGACTTCGCCAGCGAATCTCACATAGGGCTCAATCACAAATTCGTCGACGAATTCCCGTGCTCTCTCAGCAAAACGCTCCCAGTCCTCAAACGCTAGCACAACGCCACAATGTGGAACGGGAACACCGTGCCCATCGACGGCATTAGCTATGCTGCGCACTGAGCCCTGCGGGCCAAGTTCACGATTCAGATGAACCACAAACTGATGACCAAACATATCAAAGTCTATCCAGTCAGATGCGCTTCTTCCTTCAGGAAAGCCCATTTTCTGACCGTAAAATTCGCGCGCCTCTTCTATGTCACGCACCTGTACAGCAATATGGAAAGGGGTAAGAGTCATTTTTGAACGTCCATAATATGACTTAGAGTTTCTCTGCAATAGCCTCTAGCGAATCGCTGAGCAATTCAAAACGATCGCGTGTTCTGCCGCGCGAGGACTCCGCTTCTGTGTCGAAGGACACAGCCAGCGACCTAAGTTTGCCTGCAACTCGATCGTCGCGAACGTTGTTGTCTAAACGCTCCTGCGCATCGCCAAGCACTGCGCTGAGGTCTTCTGCCGTATCCGATGTCACCACTTCGCTGCGCAGTAACTGATCGAGATAGGCAAGTGCGACAACTGGTTCGGCCGGCCATACGTGTTGCTCTTGGCGTTGGGCATTAAACGTACCGCCCGAGCTTCGCAGCGATGCAGCGGCGATTTCATTTTCGCTAATGAAATCACTCGGCAAGAGTTCGAAGACATCGAAGCCGCGTGCGATTTCAGTTCCATAGATGAGTCCTTCAAACCAGTAAGCTGACCAATATCCACCGAGAATTAGTTCTTCGGCATCGACTGGCCCACGGTCGAAGAAAGCAATTTCTTGGGGGTTCGAGGAATCTGTGAAATCGAAAACCGAAATCCCGCCCTGATACCAAGCCTGAACCATAATGTCACGACCTGGGACAGGGACGAGCGAGCCATTATGCGCGACGCAGTTCTCTTGGTCGGTCTGCGGCGCAGGCATTTTGAAGTAGCTGCGGAACTGCATCTGATTATCGACAATATCGTAAATAGCGTCTGCACCCCACGTTAGCGGGTCAGATGCTCGGCAGCGCGGACGAGAACCGCCGCCCCACTCATCCGTGAACACCACTTTACGACCATCATTACTGAAAGTGGCCGAGTGCCAATAGGCGAAGCCCGGGTCAATGACCTCTGCTACTCGGGTAGGGTTGGCAGGGTCTGAGATATTTAACAGGATGCCATTACCCGAACAAGCACCTGCTGCGAGACCCACCTCGGGATAGGCCGTAATATCGTGACACTGGTTTGTTTCGCGCGTCGTTTGTGTCCCAGGACCATGGTCACCACCTTCCCAGAGACCCGCAATAACACCCGAGGCAGGATCCGAAAATATTGTCGGTCGGTTAACTACGCGCGCTGAGGCGGGGTCGTTAACAGGAATCTGAATTACATCAATGCGAAAAAGCGCCGATTCAGGATTCTCATAGGGTGATTCATCGTAGCAGCCGTCGAGCTCTTCGCCCGGGCGCACGGAGCTTGTTCCCGATCCATAAATGTAAAGATTTCCCGAGTCATCGGGGTCAGTAACGACCGTATGGGTATGCGAGCCGCGGCAGGTCTGCACTGCACCCACTTGAATAGGCATTCTAAAATCACTTATGTCGAAGATGCGTATCCCGCGGAAGCGCTCAGCGCTTTCCGGCTCAGCTACACCTTGGAGCCCGCAGTCCAGTCGTCCGCGAGTCTGCTCAACCGACATGATCAGCAGATCGCCAATCACAGAGACGTCCCCCTGCCCGCCCGGGCAGACAACTGAGCTGAGTAACTTAGGTTCGCGCGGTAACGAAATATCGTAGGCGTTAAAGCCGTGATAGTTACCTGCTACAACAACATCTCCGGCAAACACCAAATCGGTGTTTGCGAAATTCATCAGGCTCGGCCGAGGCTCCGCCGTCTCGTCCTCTGTATCGGCAGGAACGACGCCTTCGTCTGCTGCGTTGGTCAGCGTTTCAATTGTTGTGCCGTTTTGAATCGCATCGTCTTCAGCGCTCGACTCCTCTACTGTCTGGGAGGATTGTATTGCCTGAGGCCGCGCTCGTCTCATAGGCAGCCCCTGAGGATTATCTGGGTCAAAAAAGCCGTCGGGCTTCGGCAACGCAGCAAGCAAACGCATATTAAGTGCCGCCTGCCCAGCGTCATCGTACCCAGGTTTGAGGTTTACTCGAGGATCGGGGGAGAATCCGGCAAGCATCGCGCTCATGCGCTCTATCTCGCTGGTCTGGTCTGAAGTCACATCTGTAGTGAATGCAAAAAGCACAGAATCTTGAGCAGTACCGGGTTGGTCGAGCAATCGATCGACCATGCTTATTGCCCCCTCGTGGTGTTTGATCATTAACTGAAGAAAGCGCGAATCGAATTCTTGTCCGGCTAATCCGGCGAGTTCGTTAAGCTCCGCCTCGGTCAGTATCCCGGGCATCATCTCGGGATTTTCAGCCATCGCCTGCATCTCTGCCATCGGCATAGCACGCGGCAAACCTCGCTCTGCCAACCAGTCCTCCATCATCACAATCTCGTCATCTTGAGAGAGCGAGATGCGCAGCGCCATCAGTTGGATGGCTTCACGAGAGCTTCGTGTCTCAACCAACGCGGCCATTTGTAGCGCTTGAGAATGATGCATGATCATCCCCTGCATAAATTTCACGTCAGCATCGGTAAAGCTGAGGCTGGCAAGATCAGAGGCTTCTTCGATGGTAATTTGGCGGCTTGGCTGGCCCGGTGCACCTGGCTGAATAATAGGTACCTGCGCGGCCGCGCTCGACAGCAGCGCCACACTAAAAAATAGAATAGAACACGCTTTTATCGTCACCGAATTCTTCATTAATAACCCTCCAGAAAAGCCCGCTTGTAATTTCCTCGGCCACATAGGTTGCCCGAGTCACCCAGTCTACCTACGAAGTCCTGCTCTTGGCAGCTTAATTTAGTGCACATCGACTTCCTTTAGCCTCGGGTCGACTTCTGCTAGCGCCGCTAATGATAATTCCATACGAGCAGTAAGGAAGCCGTCGCCCGGCGTCGTCGTTTGCAAAAGGGTAGCGAAATACAGAGGTTCTTTTGCTTCGCGTTCAAGCCACCCCACCGACCAGCCAGTGTGCAGTCCATCCGCCGCAGTCGCCCACCCTGTTTTTCCATAGACTCTACCGCCATATTCTACTCGCTGCATTATCTGTTTAACCTGCGCTATGACCTCTTGCCTGAAGGGTAGATCGGCACGATAGAGACGCTGAAGAAACTCGAGCTGTTCGAGAGGCGTGATGCGCAGATCACCGCTTATCCAAAACTGGTCAACACCCCCGCCGATTGAGCGATTTCCGTAGCCAGCGAT
The DNA here is from genome assembly GCA_017853205.1 of Gammaproteobacteria bacterium. Taxonomy (GTDB): domain Bacteria; phylum Pseudomonadota; class Gammaproteobacteria; order Pseudomonadales; family Pseudohongiellaceae; genus UBA9145. The sequence goes on along the minus strand of JAFMKB010000017.1, from coordinate 21,791 downwards.
GTCGAGATAGGACTGCATCCTCTCAGCACCAATTTTTCGTACCAAGTGTTGATAGTGAGGTAATGCCGACAGCGCGAAGGCGCTAGCAAAATCGAGGTCTCTGTTAATTTCCTCTCGGGTGCTTGTATAGTGAGGTAGGCGGATGATTTGATCTGTCGAGGCGACGACGCCAGATTCAAGCGCGGCAAGCGAACTAAATACCTTAAAAGTGGATGCGGGAATGGCTGCTCGCACGAGCCACTGCTCGTTCGTTGCGAACACGTCACCTGTCTCGCCGTCGAGTAAAAAAACACCCCCAGAAAAACCACTGGCGACTCTCTGAGCATCATTGAGGGGTTTGACTATTTGGGCCGGCTTCGTCACCTGTCCCGCTAGCTGCGCCGTCGAACAGCTAACGAACAGCAACAGCATGGCTAGCAGCGCGGCGCGGTTCAGCGGCTTCATCAGCCGCCTCACTCGCCGCCCTATTGGCGCGCCTTCTAAAAGAGGATTTAGTTCTGTTTCGCTGCGCTTCCGCATTTCTAAAACTCGATATTCGACAGGTAGCCTGACGCAGCGCAGCATTGATAGCAATGAGGATCAGCTCAGGTCGACCGCATAGCTACGCAGGATTTCCATCGCTACGGTCTCTAGCGTTTTTTTGTGCGTACGCCGAAGAAAAACACGCGGGGCTTTCCCCTCATCGTGAGCCTCAAGCCAACGCGACGCACACAAACACCAAGAGTCGCCAGGTTTGAGGCCGGGAAAACCAAAGGCCGGCACGGGCGTGCTCAGATCATTGCCTTGTGAGCGCGTAAAATTCAAAAACTCATCGGTTACCGCAACGCAAACCGTGTGACAGCCATGATCGATCTCACTCGTATTGCAGCAGCCATCGCGAAAGAAACCTGTAACCGGATTCATCCCGCAGGGCTCGAGTAGCTCATCAAAAACATTGACCGATTCATCCATTTCCATGCGTCAACCCTTTATCTAGAAGCCGTTTAAGCTCGCGTAACGATCACGATGAAAAAGTGCGTCTCCCAAAAACGCCGACGCGACACGGGCGCGCTTCATGTAAAAACCGATATCGTATTCATCAGTCATACCAATGCCACCGTGCATCTGCACCGCTTCATTGCTCACGAGGGTAGCGACCTCGCTGAGTTTAGCTTTCGCAATACTGGCGAGCTCAGCGATTTGAGCATCGATTTTCTCCGCGTCGTCGAGGGCAGAGAGTGCGGCACGGACCGCCGATTTACACAATTCGATTTCGGAATACATTTCGGCGGCGCGATGTTGCAACCCCTGAAAAGAACCAATGAGAACACCAAACTGCTCGCGCTGTTTCAGGTAGTCAAGAGTGATATCGAATGCCTGCTGCATGCTCCCGAGCATTTCAGCCGCGACACCAATACGACCAATATCCAAGACCCGAGTCAGACCAGGATAAGCATTCCCCTCAGCGCCGAGAAGTGCGTCGGCACCAATCTTCACATCATTGAGACTAAGCATTGCAGAGTTACGACTGTCTACCATCCAGCTGCGATTGATCGACACACCATCAGCATTCGCGTCAACCAAAAAGAGGCTAATGCCCGTCTCGTCATCGATTGCACCCGATGTGCGCGCAACAACGACAAGCTTGTTCGCAATATGCCCATCGAGTACGAACGTCTTACAACCATTAAGCACATAGCCGTCGCCTGCTTTGACTGCTGACGTTTCGATTCGGTTAGGCCGATGATGCGGCTTTTCGTCGATCGCGAGGGCGAGAAGCAGTTCTCCACTAACGACTTTTGGTAGTAGTTCGCTTTTCTGCACCTCTGAGCCGAGCTCGTTTATTGCAGAGGCGCCAAGTAGCACCGTGGCAATGAGTGGCGAACTAACAAGTGTACGACCCGATTCTTCGAGGACTACACCTAGGCCGCCATAGCCGAATTCAAAGCCACCATACGCTTCGGGGATAGCCATACCGGCCCAGCCGAGTTCGAGCATCTGTCGCCAGAGGTTTTGGTCATAGCCTTGCGCATCTTTACTATCGCGCAGTCCCCGTAAAACCGACACTGGCGCGTTCTGATCGACGAATGCCTTGGCCGAGTCTTTTAACAATTGCTGATCTTCGCTTAATACTAAACTCATAATTCTCTCTCGCTCGCAAGCTATTGCCGCCGAGTTATTTCTCTATTTCTGCACCAGACTAAGCATGTCCGGTAGACCCAGTACACGTTTAGCGATCACGTTTAGCTGCACCTCCGAGGTGCCGCCTTCGATCGAGTTCGCTTTAGAACGCAACCATTCGCGGGTCACGGCGATCTCATCGTTCGCAAAACCCTCACCCTCCCAGCCAAGCGCTTGACTACCAAGAGAAGAAAGGAGCAATTCATAGCGTCGCTTATTAAGCTCGCACCCGTAGTTTTTGAGCATCGATGATGTCGCGTTTGGACCCTGACCCTGCTTCGACTCCTCGATAGAACGCTGTGAAGTTAGCGCGAACGCGGCACTGTCTATTTTAAATTGTGCAATTTCATCGCGAAGACCTGGGTCAGAAATCTTATCGGTGTCACCACGGTAGTGCATCGCCGCCCGTTCGACGCTATCCATCGTCGACGTTGTTCCACCACGATCACCTTGACTACCCGCCAAACCGAAGCCGGAAATCATTGTGCGCTCATGCTGCAATAGACGCTTAGCGATCGCCCATCCGTTATTAAGGCCGCCTACCAGGTTGGAGGCTTTCGCACGCGCATTATCAAAAAATGTCTCGCAGAAAGGCGACATTCCGCTGATAAGCTTAATAGGCTTCGTCGTTACGCCTGGCGCATCCATGTCGAAGAGGATGAAGCTGATCCCTGCGTGTTTAGGCACTTCGCTATCGGTGCGTACGAGGCAAAAAATCCAATCCGCTTTATCTGCGTAGGAGGTCCACACTTTGGAGCCGTTGATAACATACTCATCGCCGTCGAGAACCGCTTTGGTGTTAAGACTTGCCAAGTCGGATCCAGATCCCGGCTCAGAATACCCCTGACACCAGCGAATCTCTCCACGGACGATCTTAGGAATGTGCTCCATTTTTTGTTCATGGGTGCCAGACTCAAGAAGTACTGGACCGAGCATACTGATACCGAAACTATTTAGCGGTGGACGCGCATTTATCCGAGCCATTTCCTGCGAGAGGATTATCGACTCCTCTTTGCTCAGCCCGCCACCGCCGTATTCTTTTGGCCAGGTAGGTGTAGTCCACCCTTTATCAGCCATGCGCTCTAGCCATATTTTGCTCTCCGGGTTAACGAATGTTGCCTTGCGTCCTCCCCAAACAACTTCGGCGTCAACCATAGGCGTGCGCATGGAGGCAGGGCAATTTGCCTCGAGCCACGCACGCGTTTCTTGTCTAAACTCTTCTAACTGAGCAATTGCTTGCACCTTTTTACTCCTCTGCTATGTTTTTGCCGCTAGGTATTTACGAGCACTTGTCGCCCGCGCACCTTACCCGCTTTGAGGTCGGCAAGTGCTGCCTCAGCTTCGGCCAAAGGGCGTTCATGAATTTCTATGGGATCAATTTTCCCTGCTCGAACCAGTTCCATGAGTTCACCCATATCTTTAAGCGTGCCGACATAGCTGCCTTGGATAACACGCGCGTTCATAGGTAAGAATGGGATAGGAATATTAAGAGAACCCCCGTAGAGACCAACAATGATTATCATGCCGCCCTTGCGAAGACATCCAAGACCATAGTTAACTGAAGCTTCAGCGCCCACGAAGTCGAGCACTGCATAAGCGCCACCGGTCGACTTACGAATTTCTTTGCCAGATTGCGGGTCACCCGAATCGAATGTGCGAGTTACGCCCAATTCCCTCGCCGCGGCGAGTTTAGCTTCATCGATATCGGCAACAATTGGATCTATTCCCTTAGATAAGGCGATCTGAATCGCCATCATACCGACGCCACCTGCACCGATGATTACAACCTCATCGCCCTTGCCCAATTCACCTAACTTGTTTAACGCACTGTAAGCAGTAAGGCCGGAACAGGCATAGGTCGCTGCAAGACTGTCGCTTACCTCGCCTTTGTCGAACAGATAGCGAGAATGCGGTACCGATACATATTCGGCAAAGCCGCCTTTAGCCGCGATACCTAGCGCGCGACCTGGCGTGCAGAGATTTTCATCGCCGCGCAGACATGACGCACATTCACCGCAGCCTATCCAAGGATAAACCACACGGCGATCGCCGACTGCAGCGCCTTCACATTCGGGGCCAATCGCAACGACTTCGCCGAAAATTTCATGGCCTAGTACCATGCCGGGTCGTCCAACCTCTAGCTGTTTGCCGTGACCCAGATCGAACACTCCGTCGTGCATATGAATATCGGAATGACACACTCCGCAGGCCAACATTTTAACGATAACTTCAGTGCCTTGTGGCTGCGGAATTTCAGATTCGACTGCGGCGAGAGGACCGCCTGGTGTAGTAGTTTCGAATGAGAGCATGATGACCTCCTGGCCTATTTCGGAAAGGGGAGCTGTGCGACGCGCCATTGCACCGCACAGCCATTAAGGTTCAGCACAGAAATTACTCCTGCTCGGCTCCCCATTGCGCGAAGGTTTTCCCTTCCTTCGCCAATTTTTCGAGCAGTGGTGCTGGTTTCCAATAGTCTTCGCCATAGCGGTCTCGAAATTCACAGATCTTGTCGTAAACGTTTTTCAGACCCACGTGATCTGCGTAGTGCATTGGCCCACCTTTAGGCGCTGGGAACGCATAACCGAACACATAGACAACGTCGATATCGCTCGGCCGCTGCGCAATACCCTCTTCGAGAATAAGCGCGCCTTCGTTGATCAGCGGGTATAAACAACGCTCAAGAATCTCTTGCTCGCTAACCTCGCGCTGTTCGACACCCAAGGCAGCCGCTTCTGATTTAATCAGCGCTTCAATCTCTGGGTCATTCATGCGTGCACGAGTGGCAGGATCGTATTTATAGAATCCTGCGCCTGTTTTTTGTCCGAAGCGACCCATCTCGACGAGCACTGTGCCCATACGGTAAAGCTTAGGGTCGTTGGGGAGATCTGTTCGTCCCTCACGTGCTTTATAGCCAACGTCGAGACCTGCGAGATCGCCCATCGCGAGAGGCCCCATCGCCATCCCGAAGCCTTCGAGTGCTGAGTCAACCTGAGCCGGGGTGCAACCATCGAGCAGCAGCATTTGTGACTCACGGCCATAGCCTCCAAGCATGCGGTTACCGATAAATCCGTAGCAGACGCGCGACAATGCACACACCTTGCCAATTTTCTTACCAATAGCCATCGAAGTTGCTAGTGCATCGTTCGCAGTCTTCTCACCACGCACCACTTCGAGCAGTTTCATTACATTGGCTGGGCTGAAGAAATGCATGCCGAGCACATCCTGCGGACGCTTGGTTGCAGCGGCAATAGCATCGATGTCTTGGTAAGAGGTATTACTCGCAAGAATTGCGCCTGGCTTACACACTGCATCGAGCTTCGCGAATATTTCTTTCTTTAGCTCTAAGTTTTCGAAAACAGCCTCGATAACCAAATCAACATCGGCAAGATCGCCGTAGTCTGTGGTCCCGCTTATCGCGCCCATGCACTGCGCCACCTGCGCCTCGGTAAGCTTGCCTTTTTTCATCGTGATTGCGTAGTTCTTCTCGATGATGCCGAGACCGCGTGCGAGTGCCTCGTCGTTAATCTCAACCATAACAACATTGATGCCCACGTTCGCAAAACACATTGCGATGCCGCCGCCCATAGTGCCGCCGCCGATAACCGCAACTTTCTTTACCTCACGCAGGGAGGTGTCGCGCGGAAGATCCTTAATCTTTGCCGCCTGACGCTCGGCGAAGAAGATATGACGCATTGCAGCAGATTCGGGAGAGCTAACTAATTCCATAAAAAGCTCGCGTTCACGATCGAGGCCCGCATCCATTGATTGTCCCACCGCTGCCTCGATACATGACACGATACGATCAGGTGCGATCTGTCCGCGAGCTCGCGCAGCAAGCTGCTTACGCGCCGCGTCAAAGAAACCAGGTTCGACCGTAGCAGGATCGATCGTAATATCGCGGATACGCTTAAGGGGTGCGCCAGATGCGACGAGCTCTTTTGCATAGGCTATCGCGCCTGCCTGAACGTCATCGCCTGCCACGACCTCGTCGATCAGATTGAGCGATTTCGCTTTCTCAGCAGCGATTGGATTACCAGAGGTAATCATGTCCAGCGCAACCTTCACACCAGCAATACGAGGAACACGCTGCGTGCCGCCCGCGCCTGGGAGAAGTCCAAGCTTTACTTCTGGCAATCCTACTTTTGCCGAAGCGATAGCGCAGCGGTAATGACACGCAAGTGATACTTCGAAGCCGCCACCAAGAGCCGTACCGTGTATAGCCGCAATAACCGGTTTAGTAGAGTTTTCGATAGCGCCGAGCACTTCGGGCAGCCCCGGGGCTTGTGGCGGCTTGCCGAATTCGGTGATATCGGCGCCAGCAATAAAAGTCCGTCCCTCGCAGCGAAGAACTAAGGCGTCGGTCGCATCGCTTTGTGCCGCTGTCACAGCTTCAAGTATGCCAGCACGGACTACCTGCGCGAGGGCGTTGACGGGTGGATTGTTCACGCTTATAACGCCGATATTGTCGACGACTTGATAGCTCACTACATTGGACATAGTACTAGTTTCCTTTTCTATTAATGCTGAATTTTGTATTGCTTTTGCGCTGACTTTAGCGCTTTGCGCCCGAACTAGTCCAAGCGTTCGATAATCGCCGCTACGCCCTGCCCAATGCCAATACATAAGCTTATCGCCGCATAGCGGCCGCCGGTGCGTTCGAGTTGACGCATCGTTGTAAGCGCAATGCGCGCACCTGACGCACCAAGTGGGTGGCCGACGGCAATCGCGCCTCCGTTAGGGTTTACGCGCGAATCAGTAAAGTCGACTTCAAGCATTTTGAGGCAACCCAACACTTGGGTTGCAAAGGCTTCATTTATCTCGATCACATCCATGTCTGCGAGGGTTAGATTCGCGCGCGCGAGCGCTTTGCGAATTGCAAACACGGGACCTAGCCCCATTACCCGTGGTTCAACGCCAGCGACGGCGCCCGCGATAATGCGGACACGCGGCTTAATGCCAAATTTCTCACCAACCTCGCGATTGCCGATCACTAGTGCCGCAGCACCGTCGTTGATCCCTGAAGCATTCCCCGCTGTGACTACTCCGCCGTCGAAGAGAGCACGGAGGTTACCAAGGGTTTCGATATCTGAGGACGGCCGAGGGTGCTCATCTGCGTCGACAGTAATTGCAGGCTTTTTCCGTCCCTGATCGACCTCGATAGGAATAATCTCGTCTTTAAAGAAGCCTGCCGCGCGCGCTGCCTCGTATTTTGACTGAGAGGCCGCGGCAAAAATATCGCTGTCTTCCCGCGAAATTCCTAGATCAGCGGCAATATTGTCCGCCGTCTGTGGCATGGTGTCGTTGCCATAGACTTTCGCATATTCTGGATTAGTGAATCGCGCACCAAGCGTGCTGTCAGCTATCTGTTGACCTCTATCGAATGCACTTGTTGCTTTGGAAAGAACGAGAGGCGCACGACTCATCGATTCGACGCCACCGGCCAGAAAGAGATCTCCCTCGCCGACTTTAACACCGCGTGCCGCGTCCAATGTCGCCGCGAGCCCCGATCCACATAATCGATTAACTGTAATTCCCGCCAGTGCCGTTGGCATGCCCGCGCGAAGCGAAGCAAAGCGCGCAACGTTACGGCAATCTTCTCCAGCCCCGTTGGTGTTTCCCATGACGACATCTTCGAAGGCGTCGGGAGTGAAACCACTATTCCTAACGACAGACGTAATTACATGCGCAAGCAAATCGTCTGGACGGATAGATGAAAGCCCTCCGCCGTGTCTTCCGAAGGCCGAACGTCCGCCAGAGTAAATGAATGCGTCGTTAAGGTGCTTGTCTGACATAGCTGGGTGCTCTCCGAATTCGACTTAGTATGAGTTTTGAGGGTTAAGATCTTGTCGCCGCCAAACAGGTCTGTCCGCGGCTCGTTTCCGTATCCCTCGGATCATAGCATAGGGTTTTTAGCCATGGTATGAGTCGCGCTGACTCGTGGATTATGCTAATTTCCAGCTCCGAAGGCGCCTGAATACCATCCAAAGACCGCCCCCACATCATCAAGCAAAAGCAAGTTAAAGCAAGCTAGAGACAGGTAGACACTATGATCCGAGACCAAGAAACCATCAACGCCCTCGTCGATATTATCGAACGCTTCGTGCGCGAACGACTAATCCCAGCCGAAGAGCAAATGGCCGAGGAAGGTAAACTTCCAGACGACCTGCTGCAGGAAATGCGCGAGTTGGGTTTGTTCGGCCTAACGATTCCCGAGGAATACGGTGGTCTCGGACTGACGATGGAAGAAGAGATCCTGGTCTCTATGGCGCTCGGTCACACATCTCCAGCTTTTCGCTCGATTATGGGCACAAACAACGGCATCGGATCCGCGGCGATCGTATTCAATGGCACAGAGGCACAAAAACAAAAATATCTGCCGAAGTATGCAAGTGGCGAGTGGATTAGCTGTTTCTGTTTGACCGAACCGGAAGCGGGTTCAGATGCAGCGTCACTGCGAACCACCGCGCGACGCGAAGGCGACCACTACGTGATCAATGGCACCAAGCGCTATATCACCAACGCACCGGTCGCACACACCTTTAATGTCATGGCTAGAACCAACCCCGACATCAAAGGCGCGCGCGGAATTTCGTCATTTATCGTTGAGCGAGACACGCCCGGAATCACGCTCGGCTCTGTAGATAAGAAAATGGGCCAGTCAGGGTCAATGACCTGCGACGTCATTTTCGAGGACGTGCGCGTGCCTGCCGAAAATATTATTGGCGAAGAAGGCGAAGGCTTCATTACTGCAATGAAGGTGCTGGACCGAGGTCGTCTACATATCTCTGGTGTGTCGATAGGCGTCGCAAAACGCTTAATCGCCGACGCACTCGACTACGCAATGCAGCGCAAGCAGTTCGGACAACCTATTGCCGAACAACAGCTCATCCAAGCCATGCTTGCAGACTCACAGACCGAGACGTATGCGGCTGAGTGTATGACATTGGAAACCGCCCGCCGCCGCGATAGAGGCGAAAATGTCAGCACTGAGTCCTCAGCGTGCAAACTTTTCTGCACCGAGATGGTTGGACGAGTTGCCGATCGCGCTGTGCAGATACATGGAGGCGCGGGCTACATGTCGGAATACGCTGTCGAGCGTTTCTACCGTGATGTCCGCCTGTTTAGACTCTATGAAGGCACAAGTCAGATTCAGCAGATAATCATCGCACGCAACATGATCAGAGCGGCAAGCTAGTACCCGAGGAAAATTTTGCCAAGGCGCTTTAGTAGATTCAGATTAGAGCGCTTTGAACTTAACGTAAGATAGCGAATGTCCCATGACAGAGAAGCAAGCCAAAGGCTCAAGCGACAATCTGCAAACAGACGACGACTCGCAGGTTGTAAACCAGTCCCCACTTCAGCAAGCTATCTACGATGTGATCTTCGGCTACGAGTCCCGCGCTGGGCGCTGGTTCGACATTGCGCTTATCGTGCTTATAGTTTCGAGCGTCACTGCCGTTCTCGCCGACTCCGTCGCCTCGATTCATTCTAACTATGGTGGCTTGATCTATCGTTTGGAATGGGCGTTTACGCTAATCTTCACTCTCGAGTATTTCCTCAGAATTTATTCGACGCCCAATAAGCGCGCCTATCTATTCAGTTTTTACGGAATCATCGACCTCTTCTCCATACTACCGACCTACCTCGCTTTCCTTTTTCCGACCGCAGCTTACCTACTTGTCATCCGTATACTGCGAGTTCTGCGAATCTTTCGCATTCTCAAGCTGTTTCGTTATATCGGCGAGGCTAATCTACTCTATGCCGCGCTTCTGCAAGCACGTCGTAAAATCATCGTTTTTCTGTTCTCTGTTCTCGTACTAATCATTATTTTCGGTGCTCTGATGTTTATCATCGAAGGACCAGAGAATGGCTTCACTAATATTCCGGTCTCCATCTATTGGGCTATCGTGACCATCACAACGGTAGGCTATGGCGACATTGCTCCGCAGACCTCGCTCGGACAATTTGTAGCAGCGTTCGCGATGATCTGCGGTTACGCGATTATTGCAGTTCCGACTGGAATAATCGGTGCCGAACTTATGCAGCAGGTACAACGTAGCAATCAGCGCAATAACAGCGTGAGCTCAATCTGCTCCGGGTGTAAAAACGCTAATCACGATCTCGATGCACGCTTCTGTAAATACTGTGGACAAGAGGTGATTCGGAGTTGATCGATGAACGCGAAACCAGAGTATCTAGCTCTCACTCTTAATATCCACAAAGGGTTCTCGGCGAGCAATTTACGCTATACGCTAGAAGCGCTACGCGTAGCACTTCGCGACTCTGGGTGTAACCTGATTTTCTTACAAGAGGTAAGCGGAGAAAATAGCCGTTACCATCAACGAATCAAAGGCTGGCCAAACACCGATCAACTCGAATATCTGGCAGACTCTGTTTGGCCTCATTTTGCCTACGGACGCAACGCCGCTAGAATATATTAACGAGCACATACCGCCTCAAGCGCCGCTAATTCTCGCTGGCGATTTCAATGATTGGCGATTAACGGCGCATAGAACACTCGTACAAGAACTTGGATTGACAGAGGCATTCGACTCAATCTGCGGTGCGCCCGCGCGAACCTTCCCTGCTGCACTTCCATTACTTTCGATGGACCGCATTTATTGTCGTGGGCTCACAGTAGAATCGGCAAATGTGCTGTCGAGTCCAAATTGGCGCTGGCTCTCAGAGCACAGTGCCCTCGCTGCCAATCTGTCGAGGAATAAGCGTGCTTAATATTTTTATCAGCATAGCACTTGGACTGCTCTCAACCGCAGCGGCTCTTCACGCCCTAACGACGAAAAGCGACTCCCGCTCGGCGCTTGCCTGGGTGAGCTTCTGCCTGCTCATGCCGCTTATTGGTCCGATCGCTTATCTATTGCTCGGCATTAACCGGACAAGAAGCACCGCACGACGGCTTTACGCAACCAAGCCCACACTCGAGGAAGGCGAGCTGGCTCCGCTTTCAGAACGTCATTCGAGAGCGATGATAGGACAGCGAGCGAGCAATAAAAAGTTGGCCCGGTGCACGGCTATACATTTTCTGGAGAATGGAGATGCGCTCTTTCCAGAGATGCTTGCCGCCATAGAAACCGCGAAACAATCTGTTTATTTGTGCTCCTATATATTCCAGCATGACCAGATAGGCAGACAGTTTGTTTCCGCCCTAAAAGCCGCAGAGGACCGCGGCGTCGATGTGAGAATACTGGTCGATGGGTTGGGCGAACTCGCTTACCCTCCACGTGTAGGGCGAGCACTGCGCGAAGCCAAGCTAAACTTTGCACGCTTCGACCCTGTAGGACTGATGCCTCCGTCGCTTCATATCAACCTCCGCAATCATCGAAAAATGCTTATCATCGACCACCGCATCGCTTTTACCGGCGGCCACAATATAAGTGCAAAGCACCTAGTTAAAGACCCAGCGATAAAGTCACCCGCTCGAGATTTGCACGTTAGGCTCGAAGGTCCGATTGTCGATGACTTTGAGCGCGCGTTCAGAGCAGATTGGTTGCGCAGCACCGGCGAGTCATTAGCAAATTCGTTACACCACACATCCGAGCCGAGCACGCCTGTTAAGGCTGAAGCACGACTAATTTTAGATGGTCCCAACGAGGATATAGATAAGTTAAACGACGTACTACTCGGTGTGTTCTCGAGCGCAAAAGAGCGGCTTTGGCTTATTACGCCATATTTTCTTCCGGAAAAGGATTTAGTTGGCGCACTAACCGCTGCACGACTTCGAGGGGTCGATGTCCGTATTTTTATCCCAGAGCGGGGAAATATTCACCTTGCCCACTGGGCATCCCAGCACAGCCTAAAACGGCTGGTCGCCGACGGGCTATCGGTCTATCAAGTACCGGCCCCCTTTATCCACAGCAAAGCGCTGATAATCGATAGTGACTATTCTCTAATTGGATCGGCCAACATCGACCCACGCAGCCTGCGCCTGAATTTCGAACTAGGGCTGGAACTGTTTTCCTCCGACTGCAACCTGTGGCTCGCTAATTACCTTCGATCACTCCAAGCAGAAACCCAACGGCTAGATCCAGAGGCGCGCGAGACAAGGCATTATTTGATTCGACTGCGTGACGCGGCCGCTTGGCTTTTTTCACCCTACCTCTAGACTCGCAGTGGCGACGCACCTATGAATTTCATTCGAGACAAGCGTTGACTTGTATCAAATCATTAAGGCAATAATGATGTGAAATTAAGACCTAAGTTCGTGACCTTCACACTAATCGAGGAGAGCACTATGTACAGTAAAATACTCGTAGCTATAGACCTATCGAAAGACACCGAAAAAGTGTTCAAGGCCGCACTCCGCATGGCAAATGGCGAAGCCAGCAGACTTAATTTGGTTCACGTTGTAGAACCGATCGCCGCTGCCTATAGCATGGATATTTACGCGGCGAACGTAAGTGAACTGCAACAGGAAGCGATCAAATTCGCCGAAGAGCGTCTTGCTGCGTTAGGCGACGAGTGGGGGCTTGCTCTGGGCAGCACACATTCTCTACTCGGCGCACCGGCACCGGAGATCCGCGCGCTTGCCGAAGAAATTAGTGCTGATGCGATCGTGATTGGAAGTCACGGACACTCTGGCTGGAAAATATTATTAGGCTCCACCGCTATCAAAGTGCTCCATGGTGCACACTGCGATGTGCTGACAGTATACGTGGGATAGAAATCCTACCCAATTTCTATCGAAGAGCCAGCTCTCTATGCCCTTCCCACGGCGTCGACGAACTTATCAAGGGAAAGAGGAACTCTAGCGTAAAGCTTAGACCCACTCTAACCCTTGGTAACAGTTTGTCACCCCTTCTCGCATTCTAAAATTGTCCATCACCTCAATTAATGGCAGGCTACTCGAAGTATCTTGATATAGCTCAAAGATTATTGAAGGACTGTAGGGATGCAATCGAGTCATCATTCGACGAATGTGGACAACACGAATCTGGCCTCTAGCGAGCCAAAAGATCACAGAAGCAACGCGCCGATCGTGAAGCTGTGCCCCCATAGCTCAGGCATTTCATGCGGAAGTTGTCGACTTAACGAATTATGCCTACCGATTGCGCTCGATGAGAGCGAGATGCAACAACTCGACGATATCGTCGAGCGGAATCGACCCTACAAAAAAGCCGACCACCTTTACCGTCAACATGACGACTTCAAATCCATTTTTGCAGTTCGGTCGGGTAGTTTTAAAACCTATGTTCTCAGCAGTTCTGGGGCTGGACGCGTCACCGGCTTCTATCTGCCCGGTGAAATAATCGGCATGGACGGCATCGCCGACAGGGTGCATGCAAATTCAGCCATTGCACTCGAGCACTCATCTATCTGTGAGATTCCCTTTAGCCAGCTTGAATCCCTTAGCCTCAAGCTTCCGAGTCTTCAGCATAATTTTTTCTCCATCATGGGCGCGGAGATCACTAAAGACCAGAAGGTTCACACAATACTCAGCAGCTATAGCGCAGAGCAGCGTATCGCCTCATTTCTACTCGGCGTTTCAAGCCGCTATGCTCGCGTGGGATTGTCGCCGAACAGGTTTCATCTTCCCATGACACGAGGGGATATTGGAGAGTATCTCGGCTTGACTGTGGAGACGGTGAGCCGACTCTTTACTTCATTACAGAAGAAAGGTCTTATAAGCGTCGACAACCGAGAAATTGCCCTACTGGATAAAGAAGAGCTGAGGTTGATCGTCGGAGCAGATGAAGTCTGAGCTAGCTTTCCGCGCGAGTTAATTATCGCGCAATAGATTCGACGGCGAGTATTGATCTGTCAGTGCTCTTCGGCTCATATCCCAATCTACCCTGGTCGATAGACGATTGGGGTATTCCAAAAGAGGCACACCAAAGGCCTCGACCCTAGGCGCTAGCGAGCGCGCCACCGCGTTTAGCTCCCCCCTTGGCGGCAGCGCTTCATTACGCGCAATAATGATCCGATTACCAGAGATAGGCAGCTTAAAATTAAAGAATTCGCCAAACACTTTTTGGTAGGTCACCGACTCGTGATCATAAAATCGGCTTGTCGAAAAAGTATTCGCGACGAGGACAGCATCGGGCGACATGATCGCGCGCACCTCTTCAAGAAATTCCTCTGTTAGCAAATGCTCCGGAATGTAGTCTCCGGTAAACGCATCGAGTATGACAAAATCGTATCGCTGTTCGAGCAATCCGGCGCGTTTAACAAAGACGCGTGCATCGTTTACCGCAACCTTCACATTCACGGTTTCCTCGAAATCGAAAAAGCGCTTGGCAACATTGACTACCGCCTGATCGATTTCGATGACGTCAATCTTCGCCTCAGGGTAGAGTTTAGTGAGTGTGGTGGGCAGTGATCCACCGCCTAGCCCAGCGATCAATATGCTTTGGGGATTGGGATTAAGAAGGAGACCCGCGAACGTCATCTTTGCGTATTCGAACACCAAGCGTTCTGGATCCGCGGTATTCATGCAGGTTTGATTGCGATCGCCACGATGAACATTGAACACCAAACAGCGTCTATTTCCTTCCTGTGTAACAGTGATATCACGGTAGAGCGAGCGCTCTTCGTGCAGGGTCTCTGCTGCTAAGCAAGAAGCACTGAAGAGACCAAGAAAAAACACGGCGGACCACAGCCTATCACTCATTCGCATGCCCTCTTCGGGTTCCGGCGATCATTAATACCACTCCGATCAACGCTAAAGCTGCAGCAGTGCCAAAGACGATCTCGTTCACCTCAAACCAGAGCACTAAATAGAATGACGTGCCGAGAGTGCCCGCTGCGCTTCCGAGTGTTGAGACAAAAAAGAGAAGCCCCGCTTTTTGCCCACTGTGATCGCTATTCTCGACGAGAAGTCGCACTGAATAAGGCGAGATCATGCCAAGAATTGTCGTTGGCAAAAAGTACAAAAATAGCGAAGCAAGAAGGGATCCGTACCTCGGATCTTCGACTGCGAGAAAGATCGGGCGCATAATTTCATCAGCAAAGAAGATTATAGGCAGCGAAAGTATCGCGGCCGCTAGAAAAAAGAGAGCATAGTTAAGAAGGCTTGGACGATTTGCTGAGAGTTTACCGCCAATCAAATAACCACAGGCTAGCGCCAACATAAAGACAGTGAGTATACTTCCCCACACCGACAAACTGCCGCCGAAATAAGGCGCCATAATTCTCGCGCCTAGCATCTCAATGGTCATGATACAGAAGCCGCTCACGAACGCAGCGCTGACGACGAGCAGGCTTGGAATAGCTTGCGGTCCTTGATTATTGGGCCTGCGAGCCTGCTTCGCGTTCATTTACAATTTCCTGTCGAGTTAATCCTGTCGCGCACCGATGTGACGTCCGCCATCGAGCGCGATAACCTGCCCCGTCATGTACTTTGACGCGTTAGAAGCCAGATACAGCGCGAGACCGGCCATATCCTCGGGCGCGCCTATTCTACCGAGCGGGTTTTCACTCTCGATTTTATCCTGAAATTTTTCTAGCGTTGCATTCATCATGTTGCTTTGAAAGGCGCCGGGGGCAATCGCATTAACTGTTACGCCCTTGGGACCGAGGCGAAGAGCTAAGTTTTTGGTAAGAAAATGAACGGCCGCTTTGCTCGCGCCATAGGCGAAATTATCCATGGTCGATACGCGCAGACCATCGATAGAGCCAATGTTGATTACCCGACTCGGATTTTGCTGGCTTGCGCCATTTTTAAGCAATGGCATTAGATCGCGCGTAAGAGTGAATATCGCTTTGACATTAATATCCATGACTTTGTCGTAGCCTTCGTCTGGATAGTCTTCGAATGGCGCACCCCAGGCTGCGCCCGCGTTATTCACAAGAATATCAACTTTCTTTTCGCGCGCAGTAATTTCTGCAACGAAAGCTTCACGCCCTTGTTTTGTCGACAAATCCGCTGGCAGTGCGATGCACTCACCTTTTTTGGCCTTGCCTAACTCCTCAGCGGTAGCTAGGCAGGCTTCTGCTTTACGTGCAGTGATATAGGTTTTGATACCATTCTCAACGAAGCCTTCGGCTATCATCCTGCCGATGCCGCGCGACCCTCCAGTGACGATCGCTACTTTCCCGGCAACCGAAAATAATTCACTAATCGCTAATGTCATATTACTAATCCTTGTCGTAGCCTATTCGCCAAATGTCTTTTAGTGTCCTTAAAGCTTGAGACTAAGAGGTTATTTCACCACGCATAATCATCTCACTCATGCGCTGCAGTACGTCGGTCTTTTTGACCATCATGGCAAAGCGCTGATCCTTCGTATGACCGTGGTAGAAGCGATAGTAAATCTGCTGCCCGATTACACCCAAACGGAACAAACCAAACACGAAATAGAAGGCGAAATTGTCGACGGCTATGCCGGTTTTTTCCTGGAAGCGATTGACGATCTCAGCGCGTGTCGGTGCGCCAGGCACATCGCTGGGCATTGTGCGATATTGACGGAAGAATTCCGGATCATCCATTTGAGTCCAGTAGCCTAGCGTGCAGCCCAAGTCCATTAATGGATCGCCGACTGTTGCCATCTCCCAGTCAAGAATACCTATGACCTGCATGGGATTCTCTAGGGAAAAAATAACATTATCTGTTTTGTAGTCATTATGGATGACGCTTGCCTTGCCACTTTCTGATGGCATGTTGTCCTGCAGCCATTGCATTGTTGAGTCGCAATTCACCGTGTCTGGCGTTACGGCATCGACCCACCTCTTACACCAACCGTCGACCTGTCGCTGAACATAGCCTGCTGGGCGTCCAAAGGTATCGAGACCTGCTTCGATAAGATCGACGGAATGAAGCTCGGATAAAACATCAAAAAAATTAAACAACTGTTCGCGAATTTGATCTGGCGAAAAATTAAGGGCAGCGGGGTATTCTCGGCGAATAACCAAGCCTTCGATATAACTCATTAGGTAAAAATCACAGCCGAGCACATCAGGGTCATCACAAAAATGCACGGGCTTCGGCCCGTAGGGGAAAACACCCTGAAGCGCTGAGAGAATTTTGAACTCACGCGACATATCATGTGCCGACTTAACCTTGCTCCCGAATGGTGGACGCCGCAGCACCCATCTCTCGTCTCCGCTGCTTAGCAAATAGGTCAAGTTCGAAAAGCCGCCGGGAAACTGTTTTACCTCGAGTTGCGCGACCTTTGCCCCAAGCACAGGCTCGAGATGCTGTCGCAGCGCATCAAGATCGAGCTCTTCGCCCATCCGGATAGAACCCGCTCGGTCTACTAATTCTTCATTTACTGCGCTATCAGTCAAACCTAATCCCTCTTTCGTTCTCAGCTTTATCTGCCACTGACCTGCCCCTTGGGAGCTCATGGGTCGCTACTTCTCAATTTTCTGGGCTCGTTATTGGCGCTTAATTTTCTGCGTTTAAGTTATCCAGTCCAATGAGATTTTTGCCAGCTCACCGGAAAGTGATCATGTGCTTATAGTCTGGATTCTCAAGATGAGCCAGATTGTTGAATTGGGTCAGCGACAATTTGCCGCGCCCGTAGATCATACGTGTCACCGAACTATTGCGCACCATCCAATTGGTTGCAATAACATGTTCGTCGGGAAAATTTAATACTCTTTGTAACGCCATGGCAATAACGCCACCGGACGTCGAAATAATGATTCGACTGCCTTGCCCGTGTCTCGCCATAACTTCGTCCATCGCAGAGTAGACGCGCGCCTTGAATTCTGCCCACGGTTCGAATCCCTCGACATCCTCTTTCGGGTCTAGATCATCCTGGATCCATCTCGCGGTAGCGGCTTCGAAAATTGATTGAAACTGCCGCTCATTTTTGATTGGCCATTCCGAGGATACAGATTCGCCCGAAGCGCGCAGATCGCGCAGGTGAATTTTTATCAGCGGGTCACCATTGTATTCATTGAATCCAGGCAACTGCACCGAGGTTTTCGGCTTTCCGGCTACTAGAGGAAGGAGTTCGTGGGCAGTCTCGCGTTGACGCAAGAGAGTACCGCTGTAGATGTGATCGAAATTCTCGCCCAGCTTATTCCAGTGTTGGGCGAGAATTTTTGCTTGTTCGACTCCCTTGGGGCTGAGCTTATCGTAAGACTCAGCGCCAAAGGATGCCTGTCCGTGGCGGACAAGGATGAGTTCACTCACGAGCTCAGGTCGACAATTAGAGCGAGGCGAAGCGCTGGAGGTGATACTCCGCGTTGCCGAACATAAGGTCTAGCGCAGTCACTCGCTTAAAGAGGTGTCCCACGTCTAGCTCATCGGTCACACCGATGCCGCCATGAATCTGAACGGCCTCTTGGCCCACCTTGCGGATCGCTTTGCCTACTCGTGATTTGGCAGACGAGACGGCGCGTGCCTTGCCCACCGCGTCTTCATCACTGTCTAGGATCATTGCCGCGCGAACCACGATTGAGCGTGCGAGTTGGCACTGGATGAACATGTCAGCCATCCGATGCTGCAATGCCTGAAAAGTACCGATCGCTGTCCCAAACTGTTTGCGTGTCTTACTATATTCGACCGTCTTGGTTAGCAACGAATCCATCGCGCCAACCGCTTCGGCAGCCACGGCAAGTGTTGCTCGATCGATGACCGCAGAAAGTACTGCAGCCGCGCCGCCGGCGGCACCCAATCGAGCAGTGGCAGGAACTCGCACGTCAGCAAGCGTTACTTCACCCGCCTTGCGACCGTCGATGGTTGTGTAAGCCTTGATGCTCACGCCGGCTGCCTTTGCATCGACGAGAAAGAGCGAAATGCCGTCGGAATCGGTTGCGGCACCGGACTCGCGTGCACTGACTATGATTGTCTGCGCATTTGGCGCGCCTAGAACCGCTGTCTTAGCGCCGTTGAGAACGACTTCATCGCCCGAGACAACCGCAGAAGTCTTAACATTATTCGGGTTGAAGCGACTGCCTTGCTCCGCATAAGCAACTGCCGTGATCATCGCACCTTCCATGATCCGCGGGATCAACGCGCCTTTCTGTTCCTCGTTACCTAAATCGGCTATCAGCGTGCCACCCATGATGGCACAGGAAAGATAAGGCTCGACCAACATACCTTTACCAAACTCCTCCATCATCACCATGAGATCCACAGCCTTGCCGCCGAATCCACCGTCTTCCTCGGTAAACGGCACTGTGAGCCAACCTAGCTCGGCAAACATAGTCCAATTCTCGGCGCTGTAACCTGCCTCGGATTTAATAATGTCGCCCCGCGTGTAGAAATCGTATTTTTGCATCACAAACTTCTGAACGCTTTCTTGCAGCATCTGCTGCTCTTCTGAATAAGAAAAATCCACTGTCAAACTCCTTTCAAATTAGTGAGTAAACAACCGTTCACGAAGGCGGGGAGCTTATAGCCCCAACACCGCCTTGCTGATGATGTTGCGCTGCACTTCGTTAGAACCGCCGAAGATCGAGAGCTTACGATTATTAAAATAACTTAGCGCCGCGGCCGCTGAGCTTCCAGGGCCCATTTGTTCGCCATCAAACCCTTCTTCGAATTGTTCTGGTACAAACGGCAAACAGTTATAACCGGCGAGTTCGACAGTCATTTCATCCATTTTTTGCGCTAGCTCTGTTCCCACTATTTTTAAAATCGAAGACTCAGGGCCCGGCGCCTTACCAACGCTTAGCGCAGCGAGCGTGCGAAGCTCTGCATACTCCAACGCCTGCAACTCGATCTCAACTTCGGCAAGCTGCGCTTTGAAATCGGCGTTGTCGGCCATCGTTCCGCCAAAACCATCGTCGGTTTCCGCCGCGATTCGCTTAAGAGAAGCAAGACGGCGCTTGCCGCGCGGTACGCCAGCGATATTGGTCCGCTCGTGTGTCAGGAGCACCTTCGCGTAGGTCCACCCTTTGTTTTCTTCACCGATTAGATTCGCCGCGGGGACACGCACATCGTCGAAGAACACTTCGTTCACCTCAGCGTGGCCGTCTAGGAGCACGATCGGCTTGAGCGTAATACCAGGGGACTTCATGTCGATTAGCAAGAAGCTAATGCCCTCTTGCTTCTTAACACTGTTGTCGGTGCGAACGAGGCAGAAAATCCAGTCAGCATACTGACCATAGGTATTCCAAGTCTTATTGCCGTTAACGATGTAATCATCGCCGTCGCGAACGGCCATCGTCTTCAGTGAGGCAAGGTCAGACCCGGCATTCGGCTCAGAATAACCCTGACACCACCAAACATTGCTTTCCAGAATGTCGGGAAGAAAGCGCTGCTTCTGCTCCTCTGTGCCGTAGGCCATGATCACAGGAGCAACCATGGTTACACCGAAAGGCGTCGGCTCTGGGGCACCGACAAGGCCCATCTCCGTACTGAAAATATACTTTTGCGTAGGCGTCCATCCAGTGCCACCGTATTCCTTGGGCCAATTGGGCGCCATCCAGCCTTTCTTATAGAGTATCTTCTGCCAACCGACGATTTCGTCCTTGCTTAAACGAATACGTTTGTCGACTTTCTCCTTTAGCTCTGCTGGAAATTCATTGGCTAAGAATTCGCGCACTTCGGCCTGAAAGGCCAGTTCTTCCGCGGTAAAATCTGCGTTCACGGTTTGTCTCCTGTTGCGATGACATAATGTGGTGTGAGTGTCGTATGAGTGTGAGTTCGCGAGGCGAACGTTAAACTTGGCTCTTATGATACGAAGCCGGCGGATCGCCTCGCAGCTAGCTCCTATCCTTCAGGATAGACGCGCACCGGGAACACATCCTCGGCAGACAATACGGCCTTTTCTGAGTTCAAGACTAGCACTAATGGCGTTAGTTGATAAGCAAAAAACGAACGCTTGCTCGATATTTTCTCTGCCGCGCGTAGCCCTCCCGTTGTCTCGAAAATAGGGACGTCGGACGGTACTCTGCGTCTACCTCCCCCTACCCTGAAGTCACCAACTCCGAGCGCATCGATAGAGCTAAATTGAAAGGATAATTATTCGAGCGATATAGCATTCGGTAGTCGAATACTATATGATTTCGCGCTAACGAACTTGATACATTTCTGGATCAATGCCCACGTCAATCAAGCAGGAGCTTACATGAAGATCACACATCTGGCGAAAATGGCTATTCTGATTCTCTCGCTCACAGGCCTCGCCGCCTGTAGCTCAACCGGCGAAGAGGCTCAAGAGACTGCCGTCGCCGAAACCGAGAGTGGTGTAGATGCGACAACCCGCCGCGCACAAGAGCTAGAAGCTGAAGCGCGCGCACGCGCTGCAGCGGCAGAAGAGCGCATGGCCCGCAACGCACTTAACACGACGGTATTCTACTTCGATTTTGACGTCGCCGAATTCCGTCAGGCCGACCGCGACGTGTTGACTTATCACGCCAAAGATTTAGCTGCGAACCCAAGCAAGCGCATTCGACTCGAAGGCCATGCTGACGAGCGCGGCACGCGCGAGTACAACCTCGCATTAGGTGAGCGCAGAGCTAATGGCGTGCTCAACTTCCTTATCGTTAACGGCGCTGCGCGCAGCCAGATCGAAGTCGTCAGCTATGGCGAAGAACGCCCGGCGCAGACAGGGCAAAACGATGCTGCATACCAGCAAAATCGTCGCGTTGAGATTACTGGCATCTAATCGAGTAGCCAGAGAGGGGTTTAACTGATCTAAGGTTCTGTTTCAAACGATTGATCAGCCAAGACACCCGAGCCGGCGCCTAAGCCGGCCCTTAAGCCGGCCCTTAAGCCG